>JAFXEB010000004.1 GCA_017521025.1 Clostridia bacterium
CCCTTGGTCTCATCAATGGAAACGTAGGTGTTGTCTGCGCCTTCTGCGAAGGTGAAGAAGTCTGCTGCTACTGCGTTCTGCTCGAACTGAGCGGTAACGGTGGTGTCAGCGGTGATGTTGTCAAATGCAACGTCCCAACCGGTGAAGGTGTAGCCGTCCTTGGTAGGATCAGCGGGAGCGGTTGCTGCTGCGCCGTGCTCTACAGTCTGGGTATCAACAACGGTGCCGTCTACTACGAATTCAACGGTGTAGGTGTTGACGGTGAAGAGAGCGGTAACGGTGGTGTCAGCAGTGATGTTGTCAAATGCAACATCCCAACCGGTGAAGGTGTAGCCGTCCTTGGTAGGATCAGCGGGAGCGGTAGCTGCTGCGCCCTCTTCTACGGTCTGAGTGTCAACAACAACGCCGTCTACTACGAACTCTACAGTGTAAGTAGGAGTATCGGGTATAACAAGAGTATCGGTGTCGCCCTTACCGAATGCGGTCTGGAATGCGGTGTTGTCAGAAGCGCCGGTGTAGTAAGGAGCTCTGAGAACTGCATCAACAACCTGAGTAGCTTCGGGGCTGTCGGGAACAGTGAAGGTAAAGGTGTCGCCCGGATCGATAGAGCCGTCAACAGGGAGGAAGTAGTATCGGAGCTGTACTGCGTCTTCGCTATACAGACCCTTGTTTGCGCTATTCCACGCAACGTGGGTATCTACGTTGATAATGTAATTGAAGCGGATATAGCCCTTGCCCATAGTGTAATCCTGCTCAGGGTCAGAGGGGTTAGCGTTGCCGTAGGTGCCGTCATCCTTAAGATAAGCGTAAGGAACACAGAGACCCTCAACAGAGTAGAGCTGATAGGTAAGACCTATGGAAGGAACGGTCACGTCATACTCGGGCCAATTGTAAATGGGGCCGGGGTTAGCGGAGCCAACGGTACCGTTAAGCTCGGCATCGGTCTTGAATACGGGGATAAGGAGAGACTCGTCAAAATTGAGGTAGCCGTCAATACCCGAAATACCGTACTGGTAGGGAACGTCGATATTGCCCACAAACAGGTCAACAACTATGTACTCGCCCTCTTCAAAGCTTGTGCCTGCGCCGTCGGGGTCATAGATGCCGAAGCCTGTCTCAACGGTGATCTCAAAGCCACGGTCTATCACATAGATGGAAAAGTCACCTGTTACAACGGTATCTGCATAAATAGCGTCAAAGCTCTTATCCCAGCCGTGGAAGTAAAGTCCCTCATACTCAGTGGAGGGAGCAGTAGCGCCCTTGCCGTACTCAACGGTCTGAGTGCTGAGCACAGCGCCCTCGTAGCCGACGAAGGTTACGGTAAAGGTCTGTACCTCGTATATAGCGTTAACGGTGATGTTTGTGGTTACGTTATCGAAGCCTCTGTCCCAGCCTGCAAATACAAAGCCCTCAACAGCGGGAACTTCGGGAGCGGTAGCGGCAGCGCCGAATACAACGGTCTGCACGTCGATAACCACGCCGTCCTTGCCGATAAAGGTTACGTTATACTCGTTATCGGTAACGTCATCAACGGCAACGGTAACAGTACCGAGGCTTACGGTGTTGGAATACTTGGTGGTGCTGTCCCACTTGGTAACAGCCCTTAGGCTTACGGTGTGACCGCCCTGAGAGAGACCCTCAGTGCTGATAACCCCTGCAAAGCCGCTGTTTGCCTTGGTCTTGTAGGTGTAGGAGCCAAGGTCTGTTCTGTCAGAAAGGGTGAGTGCGGTCCAGTCGCCGCCGTCGATGCTGTATTCCACAGCAGAGATGCCTGCATGGCTTAGCACCCAACCGCTTACGTTGACTACTGCGCTCTCGCCTGAATTACCTGCTTCTGCAGAGAGGGAGGCGGAGGTGCTGTCACTAAAGCTACCGCTTGCGGGGGACTCGAAGCCGCCTGTCACGCCGACGGTGTAGCCTGCGTTCTTGATAGCACCACGGGCGATAGCCTGTGCGGTCTCGCCGAAATAGCTGTCATAGGTGGTATTGTCTGTAGCGTTGAGGATATAGCCAAGCTCAAGGGCAACTGCGGTGGTACTGCCGCCAAGGAGTGCGGATGCACTGCTCACAGCCACGCCGCCATTGGTCCATATAGCATCAGCAGTTATTTCTGCACTGATAGCTTCAGCCAAGGCCTGAGATGCGGTCTTGCCACTGCCGTAAAGGAAGCTGCAGCCCGTACCGCTTTCTGCAGATGCTCTGCCAAAGCTGATAACGGAGCCAAAGCTGCCTGCGTTGACCATTGCAAGCTTAGTGCTGTCGCTGAGTGCGGTATCGCCGTTTCTTGTGTAGGCTACGGTAAAGCCTGCCTCACGGAGCAGCTCGCCTACGGCAATCGCCATTCTGAGGTTGTCACCCTTCTCGCTCCTGTCGCCGTTGACGGTGCCGTCATTACCTGCATCAAGGAGGAAGTCGGCAGATGTAAGAGCGTTGCCGCTCTCGTCGGTGGGCTTGCTTACATAGCGGAAGGAGTAGGTAGCGGAGGTAGCGCTTTCAAGTCCGTCAGCCTTTGCTACAACGTATACCTGCTCACTTGCACGGTTGCCTCCCTCGCCATAGGCGTTGTAGGGGGAGATAGCAGGAGTGTAGCTGGTGGCGGTAGTGCCCGAAACAGCAAGGGCGCCGTTGAGATATACGTCATAGTTATCTGCATTGGGAACGGCGTTCCAACTTATGGTGGGAACGGTATAGGTGTCGGTTGCGGTGTTGCTGTTAAGAACGGGAGCGGTAAGAGCCGCAGTGGCGGCATCAGCGCCCGTTATCTCTACCTCGGTAAGAGCAATAACCACCTCTGTAGCGTTTACGCCAAGCTCAAGTATAACATAGGAGCCCATCTTGGAGCCGGAAGCGGTATATTTTCTGACTGATGTGTTGTATGCGGTGTAGGATGCGTCGCCCAGCTTTGTAGCAGAAGAAAGACTGTTTATATCGTCGGCAACGTATACGTTGACCGCAGTGGGATAGCCACGGTTGGCAACGCCGTTACGGATGTTGGCATATACGTTTACGTTTTCAACCAGCATCTCCGTCTGCAGCTTAAAGTAGATATATGCGTTACCCGCAACAAACTCGTTGCCTGCGCTGTCCTTGAGCCACATCTCTACATTGGTGGTCTCTCTGGCGGTGTCGCTGGAGCCGGGAGTATAAGTGGAGGCAATAACGCCGTCGTTAAGTCTGCCCGTGTGGTAAACGTTAAAATCTACCTCACCCCAAGGGCCGTCATAGTTGTCAACGGTGTAGGTGCCGCCCATATAGGTTGCGGAGCGTGCTACGTTAAAGGTGTCCTCGGTCGCGGGTACACCGAATATCTCTATCTCGGTAAAGCCCACTACCATCTGATTAGCGTCAACGCCCACCTCGATAATAACGTATGTACCGCTCTTAAGACCGCTTGTCTTGTAGTTCCTCACAGAGGTGTTGTAAGCGGAATAAGCGGAGTTGCCAAGCTTGGTGCCTGTAGAAATATCGCTCTCGCTGTCACCTACGTACACGTTTAGCTTGGTGGGATAGCCACGGGTGGCAACGCCGTTACGGATATTGGTGTATACGTTTACCTGAGATACAGCGTAATTGGAGGGTAACTTGAAATAGATATAGCCGGTACCCCCTACAAACTCTGCGCCTGCGCTGTCCTTAAGCCACATCTCTATATTGGTGGTCTCCTTGGTGGTGTCGCTGGAGCCGGGAGTATAGGTGGTGGAAAGCGCACCGTCGTTAAGCTTGCCGCTGTGGTAGGTGTTCCAATTAACCTCGCCCCAGGTGCCGTCATAGTTATCAACGGTGTTGTCGCCACCACGGTAGGTGGAGAGCTTTGCCACATTGGGGAGTGCCGCCTCGTTGGTGGAGGTGCCCGTTATGCCTACCTCGGTAAGAGCTATAACGCCTTTACCTGCGGTGGTGCTGGAGTTAGTAGCGGTAACGTCCATCTGAATGATAACGTAAGCACCGGTCTTGGCAGTGCCGCTGATGGAGTAACGCTTCTGATAAGAGGAGCTGTTGTAGGTGGAAGCAGATGCCTCAGCCATAGAGCCCAGCAGTGTGGAGGTGGAAACATCAGTCTCGCTCTGACCTACGTAAACTCTTACTGTGTCGGGGAATCCACGGTAAGCGTTGTCACGTCTGTTTGCATAAACGCTGACCTCGCTTACAGAAGAAACAGAGTCCAGCTTGAAATATATGCTGACAGTGCCCTTTGTAAGGGTGGTGATGGTGCCGTTTACCATCTCTATGGTGTCGGTCATAGAGGTGGAGGTGGGAACGGTACCTATGATGCCGTTGTTAAGCTTACCGCTGTGGTAAGTATTCCACGTAGCGCTGTCGGCATAGCTGGAGCCGTCACTGACGCCGGTAGCGTCATCGCCCCTGTACTGTGCCTTGAGAGCCAGGTTAGTGGTTGCGGCACTGACCTTTATTGCCCTGTTGGCAGGGAAAGCCGCAAAAAGCCCCATAACCATAAGGAGCGCAAGCAGCGTGGAAATAATACGTTTGCCTGTCATTGCAGTTACCTCCGAAAAAGTTGTTATTTTGTCACAAAGGAAAAGGTACAACACACTCTACCCCTTGTGCAATTGTTCATATATTTTATTATACACGATATTTTTTGATAGTCAAGAGTTTAGGTGCTTTACCGCAATAAATAGTTAAAATAAACAAATTAAAAATCCCAAGGGCGGCTTTTTTCCTTGGGATTTTTATTTATTTTGTCATATCACAAAGCTGTGCTTTTCCCTTTTTTCTCTGTCCCTTTGTGAGCAGTCTGCCTTACGTAATCAGTTCTACTGAGCAAAAGTCTGTATAAGCTCGTATATCCTGTCTATCTGCGCCTTTGTAAGGGAGACCTGCCCCTCCTCACAGCGCACAAAGCGGTTGCTGCTGAGGCTCAGACCGTATTCCCTTCCCTCAAAGCTTACGATAGTGGTTGCAGGGCATCTGCAAAGCTCCTCTGCCTTATAGTCGAGGTTTGACAAAAGCTCTGCCAGCTCGGCGGCAACAGCGCCCTTCATCACGTATACATCGGGCCCGAAGGTATAGCTAACGGTAACCTCCACGTCTTCGGTAAACTCCTCTCCACCGTCCTCCTTTATCTGCTCTTTTTCGGCATAGCCGTGATAAACGGGGTGCTCAGGCAGGTAGTTTTCCAGATAGTCGCTGTCTGACTCAAGTATTATATTATCGGCGCTGTCTGCGCTGACACCCTTCATAGGCTCCACAAGGATCAACCATTCTGCCTCGTCAGCCGTACCTTCGTCCGATTGATACTCACATATTTTAAGAGTCATACCGCCCTCGCCGTCAGGCTTTGCGCCGAGGGGCTTAAAGCGGGGCGTGCCACTGCCGCAGTATATGTATACCACAACAAGCACCTGCTCCTTAAAATACGCCTCGTCATAGCGCTCTATGGCGTGAAGCATCTCATAGCCGTATTTTTCGGCGTTGCGGTATTCCTCAAGCTCCTCTACGGAGCGCACAAGACTTATGTTGGGTATAAATTCATCCCCTGTGTAGATACGCCAGCTCTGATACTCTACGGGGTATTCCTCGGGCGGATTAAGCTCTGCCCACTTTGCGTTATCCACAACGGGGCGAAGGGTGGGGTCGTATTCGACAAATCTGTCACGCTTGACGGTAAGGCTTATTTCGGTATTTTCGTCGGTGCCCATCCCCTCAGGCAGCTCAAGGAAAAGATAGCTGTAAACCAAATCGCCGTAAGCCTCGGGGTCCACGTATCGGCAAAGCTCTATATCGAGACCGCCATCCTGGTTTTTAAGCACACTTTTAACGGTAAGTGCATTTCCCGCATCACCGCAGAACAGTATCAAAACAAGCGCCTTGTTTTCAAAATAGCTGTCATTGTAAGCCTTCATCCTTGCGGCAAAGCCATCCTCAGCATCAAGGTCGAACATCTCACGGTAGGTCAGGTAATAGCTTGCCAAAGCGTCATGGAATGTGAAATGCTCGACTATTGCGTTGTTGTAGCGCAGACCCTCTATGGCTACATCCTCCACCGCCGGCTCAACGTCAACTCTCACGGGCAGGGTGCCGTAGGGCTCGGTCTGCCCTATCTCGACGCTCTCCTCCCAGCTCTCGGAGCTCTCAGAGCTGACAGACTCCTCTGCGCTTTCGCTCGTCTCACCGCTTTCTGCGCTGTTCTCTGTGCTGTTCTCTGCACTGTCAGCAGAACTGTCCGCACTGCTGTCCACGCTACTGTCCACGCTGTTTTCGGAGTCCTCCGCCGAGGATGCGCCATCAATGGCACTGCCGCAGGCAGCGGTGAAGCAAAGGGTGAAAAGTAAAAGTATAGCTACTGCGATCTTCATGTTTTCTTCCTCCATTAATATATTTCTATTAAATCTGCGTACAAGGTTTTATGCTCGTTTCCCGAAAAGCTGTTGAAGCAGACCTTAAGTCGTGTGCCCCTGTCAAGCACAGGGTGTCCCTGACTGTCTGTCCCGTAAAACGTATCATCGCCCGTGCCTTCCGCTCTGCTGAAGGTATACACGGTATCGGCGTGGGTAGCAAGGTAAAGGGTATCGCCACGCCTTATGCCAGGCACCGCAAGCTCGCTGTCGGCGACGCAGACCGTTACTCCGTCCTCATAGCCCGTTACGGTCAGCTCAAGGCACATATATGCCCTATCAAGGTCCTCCTCTTCCTGCCCTACACCCTCATATAGCTCGTCTTCTGAGTCGGCTGTGCTTTCCAACACTCCGTCCTGCCATCGGTCATCCGAGTTCTCGGCGAAGATGTGACTTTCTGTAACGTCCGTGTGCTCTGCTGATACAGACAGCTCGCTCCCCGCCTCGCTGCGGCCAGCGAGCATATCTGCGGCGTTTTGCATAGGGGAACGCCCCATATTATATGCGACCGTAAGCACCGTAACCACTATGCAAAGGCAAGCGGCAAGGGCGACAGAAGCAAGCATACGTTTTCTTGCTTTTCTTCGTCTGCAGGCTTCCCTTATTGCACCTACATCTGCTATAAGGTCATCATCCAGATAATTCATTGCATCGTGCAGCTTGTCCTGCTTCATATATCAAAGCCCTCCTTTTTCAGAAACTCTCCAAGGGCACGCCTTGTGCGGAAAAGCATACTTTTCGCCTTGCTTTCGCTCATACCGCAATAATCCGCCACGGTTTTAAGGGGGTCAAGGTAATAGTATCTGCCCACAAACAGCCGCCGTGCCTCGTCAGACTGTGTGCGCAGAAAACGGCTGATCGCCTCGGCAAGCAAGCGTGCCTCTATCTCCTCCTCAGGCATATCGCCGCCTGATAGCTCCTCAAGCTCGGAAAGAGACAGCGCATACTGGGAGTCCTTGCGTTTTGTTCGGCTTTTGCGGCGGTACAGGTCTATGGATATGCGGCGTGTAAGCTTGGCAAGATAGGAGCGAAGGTCGGCAGGGCATTGAGGCGGTATCGAGCGCCAAGCCGCAAGGTAGGTATCGTTAACGCTCTCCTTACAGTCCTCCTCGCACTCAAGGATGTTGTAAGCTATTCTGTAAAGATAGCTGCCGTATTTCTCCTCACTGTGCTTTATCGCCCTTTCGTCCCTCTCGAGATACATGTCAACTATCCGCTTGTCATCCACGCCCGTCACCCCTTTCCGTTCCGTATGTGCCCTTCATGGATATATCTCGTCAAAAAAGAAGCTTGGTTTCGTTATTCTATATTATATCATAAATTTTTCAGTATATAAAGCGTTTTTGTGTCCGATTTAGTTATTTTTATGCTTTTTTACCGTTACTTAGCAAAGTCTTACCCTCTGCGGCGCAGAGGCAAAAGGAGCAGAGGAGGCATAGCAAAGCCTTCTCCTGAAGAGAAGAAGGTGGCGCCGCAAGGCGACGGACGAGGTGCAGGGTGCGCCCGTCTCAGTTTTCCGTGATTTATTATTGCGGTGCTTTGACCCATTCTTACAATAAACAAAGAAGCAAAACGGAGCAGAACTGCTCCGTTTTGCTACATATTGTAAGAAATGCTTATTAAAGCTCAGCTCTCACGAGCCGTTTTCACCGCACTCAGTTGATGGCAGTTTTGAAGAAGAAGTAATCCGTTGCATCCGCAGAATTGTCGCAGTTATAGTCAGCCGCCATAAAGTATGCGCCCGTAGGAGCAGAGTCGGTCTTGATAGCGGTCTTCATAGCCAGACAGTCCGCAGAGGAAACAGAGTTATCGCCGTTCACGTCGCCAAGGAGGTAGAGGGTGAACACCTCGCCCGTAGCGTTTATCTTAACGGTAGCACCTGTGCCGGCGCCGCTTACGGTGATACGGGAGTCGGTGAAGAGCTCAGCTATAGTCTCGGAAGTCATCTGCTGCTGAGGCAAGGAAACGTAGCTGCCCGTAACAGCAGAGCCGCTGTCGCCCTTAACGGGAGAGACATTGGGTGCCTTATAGCTTACGTCAGAGGCAGGAGATACAAAGGTAAGTCTTGCGCCGGGGTATACGGTCTTGGCGGCGATGTCGATACCCGTAACGTAGAGGTAGTCGCCTACAGCCGCAGAAAGTGCATTAGCGTTACCCGTATAGGAAGCGCCGTGAAGACCTACGATAATACTGCCGGAGCTGATAGCGTAGCTGTAATCGGTAGCACCGTTGGGAGAAACGATGCTCTTGACAACGTATCTGCCTGCGGTGGAATCGTAATCGCAAAGGTAGCCGTGGGACCAGGTAAGGTTTGCGTTGGAGTGGGTAGCAGTACCGAGATTTGCGTCAAAGATAACGGTGTTGTCGGTAGCTATTCTGGAGTTGAAGGAGGTAAAGTCGCTCCTGCCCTCGCCGCCCTGGCCGTAAACACTGACCTCGCCTACGAAGAGGTGGGTGCTGTGGAAGAACAGGCGGAACACGATATATCTGTCGGTAGTAAGAGTGTTGGTGATGCCCTCATAGGGTACTACCTGATACTGATCGCTTACGGGAGTGACAGTCTGCTTAAGGGTGGAATGCAGATAGTAGTCAGCGCCGTTATCGGAGGCATATACCTCTACCGTAGGAGGTGCGGTGATGCCCCATGTGGTATATTGGAGGGTAGAAACACCGAAGCCGGATACGGTCTTTTCCTCACCCAGGTCTACGAGTATATCTACATAATAGCCCTTGCCCTCCACATAGCCGTGGGCGGCGTCCATCTTATAGCCCGTCCACTGAGAGGAGGTAGGCTCTGCACCGAACAGCTCGCCATCGGTCATCTCGGAGATGCCTGCATCGGGATATGCGGTGTTTGCCGCAATGGTGCTGTAGGAGGCACCGAGGGACAGACGGTTATAGTTTGTGGTAGTTCTGTTGATAAGGTCGGTTATCTTTGCCGCATGGCTCATCATCTCGGCATCGGTACCGTATTTAAGAAGGCGCTTTGCCTCCATATATGCGTAGTCGATCCTGTCAAGAGCGATATCGGGATAACCGGCGATAGAGATGCTCATAGCATTGTTCATAGCCGCTTCGAGAGCGCCCTTGCCCGAGCTGAGGTCACGCAGCTCCATTATCTCACGCTTATGGTCGCCCATAATGCTGGTGGAGGAGTTGTAAACCGCCTTTGCAGAGGTGATAGCCGCTGTAAGTGCGGCGCTGGGTGCGGTAGCAGAAACAGCCTCGGCATTGGAGATGGCTGTGTTCAGCGCAGACTTAACGGTGGAGCTTGTTGCGCTGGCACGGCTTACTACAAGTATACAGTCGGAAATAGCACGGGAGCTGGACTGGACGTAACCCGCACTGCCACTACCCGTATTTGAGACGTACATAGCGCTGGAGCCGCCGCCGTCCATACGGATAACGTTGGTACAGCCCATATTTATCATAGCCTGAGCCACGTCACGAAGAGTAAGGGAGCCGCCACTGCCCGTAGAGCCGCCCTCGCTGGTGAAGAACACGTAGGTGCCGTCAGCCTTCTGGCCGAAAGCGGTCCAGCGTGCCTGAAGGGTTACGGAGTGGGTACCGATGGTGCTCTGAATAAGGGTCTGGTCAACGCCGTTCTTAACAAGCCAGCCTACGTTGGTGATAACGGAGTTAGCGTTCTCCATTACCTCCTTGGAGGCGGCAATAGTCTCCTCAGTGTTGATCTTTATGGTGTCGCCCGCCTTTACGCCGTCAAGCAGATACTCGTAAGAGGAGCCGCTGCGCATAAAGAGGATGAACTTATCGGAATAAACGCCACTATCGCCAAGAGAGCCGCCATAGGTGTTTTTGGTAACGGAAACTACCTCACCCACAAGGGTCTGACCGATGGCAAGGTCGGTGTTATCCACCTTCTTGCACAGTATCTCGGTACCGGGGCATACGGAGTAGCTGTCGCACTTGGTGCCGCAGGAGGTATCGAAATAGTAGAAGCGCTCGCTCCAGTTAGAGGCACTGGCAGAGCCGCTGGTCTTGTTTATGTAATAGATCATATCGGCATAGGACTTGCCGCCGATGGTGATGGTGTGCTTAAGGGTGCTGCCCACCATATTTACACTGCCGTCAGAGCCGAAGGCTACGACCTGATCGGAATAGCCAAGGTGGGTTGCAACTATCTTACCGTTGGACACGCACATACCCGACAAAGTGCCGTAGGGAGTGCCCATAGAGAAGAATGCGCCGTTGATAATACCTGCTACGCTGTAGCCGTATTTGTTGGTAGCGATGCTGTACTGGGTAGCAAGAGTACCGGAGGTACCCGCATAGCCCTGAAACGCCATAGGTATGTAACCGTTGGCAGGGTTAAAGGTAAGGGTGGTGCAGGCAAGCGTGTTGCCGTTTACCTTACTGGTTACGTTGTACTTAGCGTAGCTTACACCCGTCTTTACGGTGTGACCTGTAACGTAGGTCATGCCAAAGGCGGCGTCTGCCTGAATCTGATACATAGGCAGGAAAAGTGCCAGCACAAGCAGGATAGCCACTAAGCGATTAGCGGTTTTCTTCATAAGAATGCTCCTTTATATTGTTTTTGTTTATACTTTCACAGTTACATTTATTATACAATCTTTGTATACGGTTTGTCAATGATAATTTGCGCTGTAAAGCAAAAAATGCGCCGAATCGGGCAGATACACCCTCATCGGCGCATATTCACGTTAAAAGTTATGCACGGCTTTTCTTTACAATATCGGCAATACCGCCCACTATATCCTTGATCACCACGTCGGTAGTGTTAACAAGCAGGTCGTAATTCTCCCTCGCTCCCCACCTTTGCCCCGTGTAGTAATCGTAATACTTTGCTCTGCCCTTATCCATATCCCGTATCCTCTGCTTTATCTGCTTTTCGGAAAGGGACTCGCCCTCATAAGCACGGTCGGTACAGCGACGAAGCCTGCTGACGAAATCGGCGTAGACAAAGATGCGGTAAGGGTTTTCATCCCTCAGTATATAGTCGGCACAGCGACCTACTATAACGCAGTCCTCCCTTGCGAGGTTCTTTATTATCTTGTCCTGCGCACTGTACACTGACTGTATATGGGAAAGCTGATAGTCTCCCACGTAAGCAAAGCTCCTGCCTATGGTGATGGGATGCAGCTTACTGGGCGTACACTCTACCACGCCCCTGATATACCCCTCGGAAAAATCGGTCTCCTCGGCGATACCGCTTACTATCTCCTTGTCATAATAGGCTATGCCAAGCTCCTCGGCAAGACGCCTGCCCAGCTCTCTGCCGCCGCTACCAAACTCACGGCCGACGGTTATTATCTTTTTCATAAATATAAGCTCTCCTTATAAAATCTTATTGCCTTGCAAGATAGGTCTTAAGGCTAAGATAGTCTGTGGCGGCTATCTCCGAGGTGGAATCCATATCCGCCGCCATAAAGTATGCACCCTCAAGGGTGGCTTTTCCGATAATGGCAAGCCGCACGCTAATAAAGTCTGCGCCGCTTACACAGCCGTCGCCGTTAACGTCGCCCCTGACTACTGCGGTAAGGGTCTGACTTCTGTCTGCCGCAAGACGGACAGTAGCACCCGTGGGCACTGTGCCCGTTGCGGAAACGGCATTGCCGTCTGCCCCTATTATCTCGACCTCGTATACGAACTGGCTCTTTACATAGTCAGCAGTATGCTCGGGAAGCAGCTCGGTAAGGTATCCGCTTGCCATAGCAAGGTCGGTATTCTCCACAAGCTCAAGCACGTCGGTACGCTCTACCTCCACAGTCTGCAGCTCGGTCACGGTGTAATAGGTAATACCCGTAGGGGTAGTGCTCTTAAGACGGAAGAAGAAGCTTGCCTTGCCGCCCGTCTTGGTGGAGGGCACGTTGAGGGTGCCGCCCTGGTAGCTTATGCCAAGGCTGTCCTCTACCACCACAAGCTCTGCAGATGAAGAAACGTCCTTTACGGTGCCCGTATAGGTAGTGGACTTAACCTTGCCGTCCGTGTAGCTGAGGTCGCAGACAAGTGTCTTGGACCACTGGCTGTAGTTGGTGGTTATACCTGCAACGCTGTTTACAAAGTACTCATCAAAGGTGCTTTGCGTATTTATGGTCCATGGCCATACGGTAACGCCACGGTATGCGAGCTCTCTCAGCAGATTTTCGCCAAGACCCGTGTACTTGGGATTGAACACGCTGCCGTAGGTCTGCACAGAATCAAGAACCGTAGCGGCGGTATTGATGGGGTCGCCCTCGTCCAGCGTAAAGGAGGAGGACAGGTAGCCAATAGGCACGCCGGGCAAAGTCTCTCTAAGCTTGAGCATGGGGGCGGTCTTAAAGGATATAATAACTACCTGATCCATTATATCGTACTTCTGTATAAGACTTGCAAGCACGGGAGAAAGGGTTGTATCGTCAGGCTTTATCTCTATAACAAGTCCTTGGTCCTTACCCTTTATCTCCTTGAAATACGCCTCAAGAGAGGGAACGGGCTCGGTAGCCACGGAGGTATTGACGTCTATCTTATACTTGGCAAGCTGAGTGCTGGTAAAGCTTACCGTGTTGCCCGTACCGTTGGTGGTGCGGTCAATGGTGGCGTCATGCATTACCATAAGCACGCCGTCTGCTACCTTATATATATCGTTTTCAACCATAGTTGCGCCGTTCTCGTAGGCGGTTATCGCACCTGCAAGGGAGTTCTCCTGGGCAAGGGAGGGCACACCTCTGTGACCTATCACGTTGGAGCGGCGTGTAAGGGTATTGTCGGGGTAATAGGTGGTAAGGCACTTTTCCGTCACTGCTCTGTCGGGGGTGACTATGCCGTACACACCCTTGTTTATGGCAGAAACCGATGCCGCCGCACCCTCGTCCACCACAAGCCATACTACGGAATATCTGTCCTGAATGGTGGTAACGTCTGTCTTCGTGGCGTAGTCTGCATCCAGCATAACTACCCTTGCACTTGCCGACAGAGCCTCGTTACGCAAAGCCTCTGCCTCTATAGCTGTAATAGCGCTGTAATCTGCAACGCCCCTTATATGCTTCCACTTGGTGTATGCTCTGTCCACCACGGAGGGAGTCTCGGAAACGGCGTAGGCGTCACGGACATCCTTCCGCTTAAGCCAAGCCGCAAGGCTGTCAGCGTCGGTGTTGTTGCTTATCCTGAAGGCAGGTATCACCTTGCCGCCCAGCATACCCAAGGCAGTGTCGGGGGTAACGGTGCCGTCCTCAAGCACTATAGCGGCGGTGCCGTTTGTTACTTTATAGCTCATTATCGCCACGGCAGGAGAGCTTGTAAGCACGCCCTCAAGGTCTGCCATAGTCTTAAGCTCGCTTATCATAGCGGGACCCACGGAGATGCCCGTAGCTACGTCTCTTACATCGGCAAAGCCGCCGGGAAGCAGATACAGGTCGGCAACAGAGCAGTTGCCCTTTGCCACTACCTTAACGTAGTTTACGGAAAGAGTCAGCCCCCTTGCGTGGAAGCCCAGAGCACCCCTTGAGAAGAGGGTCGCAGTCTCTGTAAGCACGGTGGTGCCGTTTATGGAATAGGTGGTGGTCTTGCCGCTCACGTCTACTGCTACAGTGTTATATGCGTTGGCTGTAAGACCTGTATATGCGCCCTTCTGGGTCACTACCCATGTGCTGTCTGCGGTGCGGTTGGAAATCTCTGTGCCGTTGGTTGCGGTGGCATCGTAGCGCAGGCAAGCCTGCATAAAGGGCTTGTCGCTGTTCTGCACACGGTACATGAGTGCCGCCCACTTTGCAGAGTCTATGGGACTTGTCATCTTTATGTCGGCGGTATAGGTATAATCGCCGAAAACGTCAAGATATTCAGGCAGGAGAACACGGATATAGGTATCCTTGGTGGCGGATGCGTTCATCACGTAGGCACCCGATGCGGTGGACACGGTGCCCTGATTCTGTATCGCTCTGAAATCGGTGGGGGCAGAGGAAAAATCGTTGTAATACAGCACGTGCTCAGGGTCGTTTGCTTTTTTGGCGATAACGTATACCGTAAACTCATCGCCGCCGCAAACAGCGGTAAGCTTATGTCTGCCCTCGGTGGTGTCGGAAAACTCGGTTATGACCTTGCCGTCCTTTTTCCACGTTATCATAGAAGCATCTACCGCCTCTACACCGTAGCTGAACTGAACGGGGCACTCGGAAAGCAGTACCGTCTGACCTACGTTGCAGCAAATAGCGGGGCTTTGATAGCTGACAGCGGTGACTACCGCCGTATCCTCCTTGGCGGAGCTTTCGCCAAGAGTGACCTTTATATAGTCCACAGTGGTGGTAAGTCCCTTGGACTGGATGCCTATAGCTCCGCCCGTATAGGGAGTTGCGTTATGGCTGAGCAGCTCGGTGCCGTTTATGCGGTAGAAGGTCTTGTTGCCGAATGCCTCTACCACTACCGTGTTGAATTCAGCCGTCTTTTCGGCGTAGGGCCCGCTTTGCACCACGTCCCATGCGTTGCTTGCGTTCCTCTCGGCTATCTCAAGTCCCGTGTCAAGGGCGGCGTTATAGCGCAGGCACGTCTGCATATAGGGGTAGTCACCGTTCTGCACACGGTACATAACAGAGCTCCAGTTTTTCTCGGTGTTGTTGGCGGTCTGCTTTATGCTGGTCTCCACCTTTACGTCACCGAACACGTCAAGCCAAGCGGGCAGAAGCACTCTGCCATAATGGTTGGTAGAGGAGGAGGCGTTGATGACGTAGGTGCCTGCCGCCGCATCGTGACTTATAGTGGTGCCGCTGGTCTGCTGTACTATGCGTAAGCCTGTGGGAGCGGATGTGAAATCGTTGTAATACAGCACAAACTCGCCGTCATTCAGATTCCTTGTAACTGCATATACCGAAACAGTGGCAGTGCCGTTGGACACGGTCAGCGTCTCAACGCCCGTGGCTTTGGGTGTGTACTCGGTTATCACAGCGCCGTCCTTACGCCATGTAAGGGTACTGCCCTTGGTATAAAGGCTGTTTGCGGCAAACTGCACGTCACACTGGGTAAGGTCCACCGTCTCACCCATATCCACACGGAGAGCAGGCTTGGAGTAGCTTACGTCCGCAGAGGTCTTTTCTGTTTTGTTACCCGCAAGGCATACCTTAACGTAGTCCACGCTCATATTTGCGCCCCTTACGTGGAAGCCCATGCCGCCCACCGCAAAGGGAGCGTTGGCACGCTCGATTATCTTCACACCGTTGATGGAAAGAGAGCTGTAGACCCCCTCCGCCTCTACGGTAACGGTATTATATGCGCCTGCGGCAAAAAGGCTACAGGCGGTGTGACGGTATACGTCCCACTCATTGCTTGCAGTTTTCATAGAAAGCTCGGTGCCGTCTGCAAGAGCGGCGTTATAGCGTATACAGCTCTGAAGGTAGGGGTAGTTAGCGTTCTGCACCCTGTACATAAGGGCGCCCCACTTCCGCTCATCCGTGGCAGAGGCTATCTGAACGCTTGCCTCAAGCCTGATATCGCCGAAAGCGTCAAGCCACTGAGGAAGAAGCGCACGCACATAGTAGGAGGCGCCGCCCGAGGCGTTCATCACGTATTTGCCGCCGCTGGTGGTAACGGTGGCACCGCTGGTCTGCTGTACTATGCGGAAATCCGTAGGGGCAACGGAAAAATCGTTATAGTAAAGAACGTACTCGCTGTCGGCGGCGTTCTTAGCCACGACGTACACGGTCATAGTCTTGCCGCCGTAGCTTGCGGTCAAGGCATATACTCCCTTGGCAGTGGGGGTATAGGAGGTGACGACACTGCTCCCATTCTTCCACTGGATACCGTTCTCAACGGTTGCGCTGTCCGCACCGAACTGAACGGCGCAGGCAGAAAGGTCCACGGTCTGACCTACATCACAGCAGATGGCAGGCATACCGTAGCCCACCCTGCAGGAGATACTGTCGCCCACAGCAACGCCCACCGTGGGTGCCACTGCGGCAATGCAAGGCACAAGCATCGAAAGCGCCAGCACCAGCGTGCATAACAATTTTGCTATCCTTCTTATCATAATAGTACATAGAGAACGGTAAGACCGCCCCTGCCCCCTTTCGCAAGGTTTTTATATAGGGTATTATATTACTTACAGTTAAAAAAATCAACAGTTTTCTTGCAACTATTCCAATTTTTACAAAGCTTTTTGTCCTTTTTTGTGCATTGTGCAAAAAACTATTGCGTACGATGGAAATATGTGTTATAATGCCCACGGGACGTATGCCCCACATACTATTTTAAACGGAGGATATGCTTATGCAATCTATCAAGAAGTACGTTGCGGAGTTTATCGGCACCTTCGTGCTGGTGTTCTTTGCTTGCGGCACCGCCGCAGTTGTTGGCTGTGACACCCCCGGCGGATATTTTATGACCGCACTCTCCTTCGGCCTCGTCATCGTGGCTATGGCTTATTCCATAGGCAACGTTTCGGGCTGTCACATCAACCCCGCCGTGTCCATTGCTATGCTTGTCAGCGGCAAGCTGGGAGTAGTTGAGTTTATCGGCTACGTTGTTTCTCAGTTCGCAGGTGCTATCGCAGGTGCCGCCGCCCTTATGGCTATGGTCGGTAAGGAGACGGGGCTGGGCACCAACGGTCTCTACGAGGGCGATATCACCAAGTCACTTATCATCGAGGTAATACTTACCTTCGTATTCGTGCTTGCCATACTTGGCGTTACCTCCAAGACCGAAAACGGCGCAGTAGCAGGCATAGTTATCGGCCTCAGCCTGACCCTTGTACACATCCTCGGCATCTCCTTTACGGGCACCTCCGTAAACCCTGCCCGTTCCTTTGGTCCCGCCCTCTTCGTTCAGGGTGATGCTTTGGCGAACGTTTGGGTGTTCATAGTAGCTCCCCTCGTTGGCGGCGTTCTTGCGGCTTTGGTATATAAATTCCTTACCTTCACCTGCTGTAAGAAGGGAAAATAAAAGTTAAAATTTAAGCAAAAAAGTATTGACAGAGGGCAAGCCTTGTGTTATAATACCCCTTGCGACCGAGGTTTGCCCTCGTTTGTGGAAAGATGGCTGAGTTGGTCTAAGGCGCACGACTGGAAATCGTGTAGGCGTTAATAGCGCCTCCAGGGTTCGAATCCCTGTCTTTCCGCCAAAAGATGTGTAGTTTTACTGCACATCTTTTTTTGTTTTTAAACTAATGGAAATTACAAAAAGCCTCTCACAGCCGTGAAAGGCTTTTTGTATAAATATCAATTAACGGCCAATAGCGGTGGTAAACGCAGTCATTTTACCGCCAATGATATCCACCTGAGCTTTTCTTCCGTCTACAAGCTTAAGAATGCAACGGTTTGCGGGATGCTTTTTGTCACCCACAGAAACCATTGTGCCGCCTTTTTCAACAATTTCAAAGGATTCAACATCCTCTGCCTTAATGTAACAATCCGGCTGATTTGAACCGTAGATTACAACTCCGGCACCCTCAACGCTCACATAGGAAACATCGGTAAAGTCGCCGCCTTTAACGCCGCGGTTAACCGCACCGCACAAATCAGACAAATTTATGCGTTCCATTGTTGTTTTAAAGTACTTGTTGTCTTCCTTTAACTTCTTAAAAAAATCCTTAATTCCCATCTTTTTTCTCCTTACTTTTATTTTATGCCTGTATTGACAGGCATTTTATTTACTATTTTAAACTTCTCTTTTGGAAAATATTGGTCAGGGGTAGCGCCACTGTATTTTATGGAAGTAACATCAAAAAGTATAGTAATCTCATTCAAGTCACTTTTGCACAGTTTAACGCTGTTTTCATCCGAAGCGTAAGCAATATATGTAACATTAAACTGCTCGCTGTCGTTCTTTCCAAAGCTTTCACTTCGAGGATAGAAGAACATTTCCGTTTCGCCAAGCAAATTTCCGTTTTTATCAACAAAACGCATAACCCCCTCAACCATGCTGATTTTGCCGCTGCCTTTGTTGGTAAGCGTAGCCTTATATACCGCTTCCACATAGGTGCCGTCGTTTGTATATTCCAGCTTTTCGGTTATAACCAAGGAAACATTATTGTCACTATAGGCAGAGGAGAGATATATGATTGTAGGCAATGCAAGCACCCAACAGGCAAGCAGCACGGTTGCCACCTTTTTGGGAGTCTTAAAAAACTTTTCTTTTCCATCTTCGGCTATTTTGTCATACAAGTGTTGACGGCAGTCTTCCCACAAAGCTTGTCTCTCATCGTCGTGAATCACACGATTTCTTTCAACAAAGAATTTAAACACACCGGTAAAGCCCAAAGAAACGGCTTTTAACCCGAATAATACTACAGCACCGCCGCTTTTGACCTCTCGCTTTTTCACATACACGGGCTTTTGTCCCGTTAACGGATTTTTTGGGCCGTAAGAATAGTCATATCTGTATATAGGCTCAGCCTTGTTCTCCCCGTTAAAATCTTTTCTTTTTTTAGAGGAGATATTAAGCCCGTAGTTCGTGGTGAACACCGAAATACATATATTGGCAAACAGCATAGCCAAAAAGCCCGGCATACCCACAAGCGCCATAATACTGCTGTTATATTTGCTGAACCAATACGCCCAACACCCCGCAGACACGAATACAACCCAGAAAATTATTTGCATAACAACGGTATGTAAAAATACATATTTTACAGTTTGTCTCTTTTCTTCTTGCATAAAATATCCTTCCAAACTCTGATTTTTGAAATTCTATGGGCTATCTATAGACCATATTGTATCATATATAGCCCATATTGTCAAGTATAAATATGTATAATCCACTCATAACATCATTTAAAGGAGTGCTTTATGGATACTTATACTGCTGTTAAAATCAGGCTTTTGGAGTTGTGTGACAAAAACCGTATGTCTATACACAAATTAGCGCTTGTGTCTGCCGTTTCCCCCTCTACCATAAAAAACATATTGTACGGCAAAAGCAAAAATCCCGGCGTGGTTACGATAAAAATGCTTTGTGACGGGCTTGGAATAACCCTACAGGACTTTTTTGATGCGCCTGTTTTTTATCAGTTAGAGCAGGAGATAAAATAGAATCACCCCAAGAAATCTATCGATTTCTTGGGGACCCCGGCAACAAAAAAATCCACCATTCGGTGGATTTTTTGTACCTTGTGTAATTATTATTTTACTGTTTCCGCAATTTTTACGGCGATGGCGCACTCTATCCTCTTACGGAAGAGGTCGCAGCCGTAGCTGTAGGTACCCTTGATGTCGCCCGTTGCATGATAGGCGTTGGCTGCACAGCCGCCGGAACAGTAAAGCTTTGCCCAGCAATCCTCGCACTCGGGGCGTGAATAGGCGTTGCAGGTGGCAAACCTGTCTCTGAGAGCGGTATTGGTAACGCCCTCCCAGATGTTACCCATACTGTATTCCTCGTCACCCACAAACTGGTGGCAGGGGAACAGCTCGCCCCAAGGAGTAACGGCAAGATACTCCGTACCGGAGCCACAGCCTGCCACACGCTTGTATATGCAGGGACCGCCTGTGAGGTTTATCATATAGTGATAGAAAGTAAAGCCCTTACCCTCCTTATTTCTCCTTATCATCTCCCACGCCAGCTTCTCATACTGGTCATAGAGTACGCCCTTATCCTCTTCGGTGAGAGCGCAGGGGTCATCGGGAGCGACTACAACAGGTTCCATACTCAGCTTGTCAAAACCAAGGTCAGCCATATGCAATATATCACTTAAAAAGTCTACGTTGTGGTGGGTGTAGGTGCCCCTTACATAGTACTCCTTGTCCCCTCTCTGCTCCACAAAGCGCTTAAAACGGGGAACTATGGTGTCGTAGCTACCTCTTCCGAGATAGTCCTTGCGGAAGCGGTCATTGGTCTCTTTCCTGCCGTCAAGGCTGAGCACCACGTTATGCATCTCCTTGTTGCAGAACTCGGTTACCTCATCGTCAAGCAGTACGCCGTTGGTGGTAAGGGTAAAGCGTATGTTTTTGCCGTGCTCCTTCTCCCTCTCCCTGCCGTAGGCTACCAGCGCCTTTACCACGTCCCAGTTCATAAGGGGCTCGCCGCCGAAAAAGTCCACGTCCAGATTAACGTGGCTGCCTGAACTCTCTATAAGAAAATCAATAGCACGCTTGCCCGTCTCAAGACTCATCACCGCCCTGTCGCCCTTGTACTTACCCTGACCTGCGAAGCAATATGCGCAGTTAAGGTTACAGGTATGGGCAACGTGCAGACATAGCGCCTTTATAAAATAGTTATTACGTCTGTAGCTTTTGGCGATATCGGCAAAGGCATCCTTAGTGAAAAGCTTGCCTGCCTTACAAAGAGCGTCGATATCCTCAAGACACTCTGCCACGTCTGCTGCAGTAACGCCATCGGCGCCGTAGCGGGCAACTATATCTGCGGTAATGTCCTCGGGGCTTTTCTCCCCGTACATACCGATTATATCATAAGTAGGCTCATCCACCAGATGTATAGAACCGCTGAACACGTCCAGCACCACATTGTAGCCAAAAAGCTTAAAGCGGTGTATCATAACATACCTCCGAATATACACAAATCACCCCAAGAAGTCGTCAGACCTCTTGGGGACCCCGACAAAAAAGGGCTTTTTCAACAAGCCCTTTTTTCTATTTGTTTTGCCTGATTATTTGCCCTGCTTTTCGCAGCTCTGATTAGCAACGCCGCAAGAGGTCTTGCAAGCGGACTGGCAAGAGGTCTGGCACTCGCCACAGCCGCCGTTCTTAACGGACTTGTTAAGGTCACGAGTCTCGAGAGTAACTATCTTCTTCATCACAAAAGCTCCTTTATTAATAAAATTATCTACTGTATATGAGTATACTACAAAACTTGCGCCGTGTCAACAGTTTTATTTACCTGCTTTTTTGCCTTTAAGCCGTGTATACAGCTTTTCGCCCACAATGCGCCTTACAAGCTTTTTTATCTTACCTATCCTGCGGTGGCGGCGGTTTATGCGCTGAAACTTCTTTGGAAGCCATGTGGCGGTGAAGTAATGAGTGGCGTACTTGTTATCGCTCTTGCCGTCCTGACAGAAATAGATGCTTGGATACACGGCAAAGCCCTCTATCTCCTGATAGCTGTTGTTCACCTTAAGTCCTCTTGCCAAAAGCCGCTCTGTCATAGCCTTGGTGTTGGGTGTCCAGTCGATGCCGCCGGGTTGGCTTGGGTCAAGGAATGACCTGCCGTCGTAATAGCTGAGCATATAGCCGATAAGTCCATTCCCCTTTTCCGCACCCACGGTACCGAGAGCAACCACGCTGTCGCTTTCAAAGCAGGTAAAGCCACTGTGCCCGAGGAATGGGTCGAGAGACTTAAAAAGCTCGCTGTCGGTATCCATATATATGCCGCCGTGGTGATACAGTATGTACAGCCTCGCATAGTCGGCGGCAAATGCGTATTTCTTTTTCTCGTACGCCTCACGGCAATATTGGTTCACGTTTACGTCAAAATTCTTCTCGTTCCACTCTATTATCTTGTAATCCGGCAGCTTTTTGCGCCAGCTTTTTATGCAATGCTTTATAAGGCGTGACTTTTTGCCGCCGCCAAACCATACGTAATGTATTACCTTTGGTATCATGATACATCCCCCTATTTCACTACAGCCACAAGAGGCAGTGCGCCTCTGTCGCTGTGAAGTCCCTTGATGTCCAAAGCCGCAAGCCTTGCATCTACAGGCTGACCCGGGATAAGCAGTGGGATACCGGGAGGATACGCCCAGACATACTCCGCCCCTATCCTGCCTGCCGCACCGCTTAGCGGTACAAGCTCAAAGTCAGCTTTTACGGCTGTCTCTATGTCCATAACAAGCTCGCCCTCACAGCAAGGATAACGAAGCGGAGCCTCGGCATTATCGCCAAGCTCGGCATCCGCCGCCTTCAGCGCCGCCCCAAGCAGCTCAAAGCCCTCACGCCTGTCGCCAAGCCCCGTCATAGCCAGAACAAAGCTGTGGGTGGCGTACTCGGTCTCTATCCCACGGCTACGCAAGAAAGCGGCAAGCTCTATCCCGTACTTTCCCCGTATCACAAGCTTTGATATGTCACGGTCTGCGGTCTCAGCCAGCAGGCTGATATGCTCAAGGTCGGCTGTTGTCCCATACAGCTCCTTTATTAGCCCGTACCAGCTTTCAAACCCCTCCTGCTCCTCTGCCAAGGCTATTGCCTGCTCTGCCGACGCCATCAGCAGATATGAGGGGCTGGAGGTCTGAAACACGGCAAGGGCGTGCTCAAGGGCGTGCCTTTCTACCCTGCCACCCTTCAGGTGGAGTATCGCTGTTTGCGTAAGGGCAGGCAGAGTCTTGTGCAGGCTCTGTACGGACAGGTCTGCCCCTGCCATGACCGCACCGCCCCTGAAACGGGGGGACAGCTCAAGGTGGGCACCGTGCGCCTCATCCACCACAAGGACAAGTCCCTTACCGTGGCACAGCTCGCTTATCCCACGGATATCGGAGAGATACCCCTCGTAGGTAGGGCTGGTCATAATGAGGCAGACGGCGTCGCCGTGGGCGGCTATCGCCTCGGCAACGGTACAGACGTCAAGCCTGCCGTAAACCCCAAGCTCCTCCACATACTCGGGCATAAGAAAAACGGGGCGCAGTCCCAAAAGCTCTATACCGTGGTACACGCTCTTGTGGCAGTTGCGACCGACAAGCACCTTGTCGCCCCTGCGGGTCACCGCAGACAGCGCCGCAAGGATGCCGCCCGTACTGCCGTTGACAAGCAGATAGCTTCTATCACTGCCCCACAGCGCCGCACCACGCTCCATAACCGAAAGCAATACGCCCTCGGCACCGTGCAGGTTGTCGGCGCCCTCTATCTCGGTAATATCAAGTCCCGAGCCAAGAAGCGAAAGTGAGCCGCAGTCGGGGTTGCGCTTATGACCCGGCATATGAAAGGGATAGCGTTTATTATTCTGTAAATAGTCAAGCAAGGGTCTGTTTTTCATAAATAATACGCCTTTAATACCAAAAGCGCTGTTGCGCCCCGAGCAGGGGTGCAACAGCCGCCTTCTTTAATATACGGTTTAATTACTCGGAAACAGTCTCGTCAGCAACGGGAGCCTCTTCAACACCTGCGTTAGCCTCTTCAACTATCTCAAAGCCCTCACCAAGCTCTTCAGCAGGGAGGAGTGCACGACGGGAAAGGCTGATTCTCTTTCTCTCCTCGTCAACAGCGATGATCTTAACCTCTACCTCGTCACCAACAGCTACTACGGAAGCAGGAGCAGCAACGGGCTTAGCGGCGAGCTGAGAGTTGTGGATAAGACCGTCAACACCGGGGATGATCTCAGCGAATGCGCCGAAGGGCATAAGGCTTACTACCTTAACCTTTATGTCGTCGCCAACCTTGTAGTTAGCAACAAAGATGTTCCAAGGATTGTTCTCCTCGGTCTTATAGCCGAGAGAGATGCGCTTCTTCTCAACGTTTATAGCCTTAACGTAAACATCGATCTTATCGCCAACCTTGAGAACCTCAGAGGGATCCTTGGGTCTGCCCCAGAACAGCTCGGTGATGTGAACCATACCATCAACGGGACCGAGGTTAACGAATGCGCCGAAGGAAGTGAGGGAGCGAACAACGCCCGTAAACTTCTGACCAACCTCTACGGTTGCATAGAACTCTTCAACAGCCTTCTTACGCTCGCTTCTCTGAGCAAGCTTGATAGAGCCGACAGCACGCTTGCGCTGGTCGTTGATCTCAATGATCTTGAAGGAAACCTTCTTACCCTTGAGACCGTCAAGAGGCTCGTCCTTGGGAACGCCGGTCTGGGAAGCGGGAACAAATACTCTTACGTTGTTGCAAGTAATAACTACGCCGCCCTTAACGATCTCCTTAACGGTGCCCTCGAGGATAGCGTGCTCGCTCTCAGCCTCAACGATGGTGCCCCAGTTCTTAGAAGAGTCAAGACGCTTCTTGGAAAGGTGTACAACGCCCTCAGCATCGTTGAACTTGATGGGAACTACTTCGATCTCGTCGCCAACCTTGAACATTTCGCAAAGGTCAACGCCACTGTCCTCGGTGATCTCGTCATACGGGAGAATGCCGGTGTGCTTCGTCCCGAGGTCGACGTGGATTTCGGCGGGAGTTACGGCAGAGATAATGCCGATTACCCTTTCTCCTGTATGTAAAGTTTTGAAGCTCTGGTCAAGCATCTCCTGAAAAGAAAGCTCGCCCTTGTCTTCGCCATTGTTTTGAATGATGTCTGCCATTTGTTCTGTTACCTCCTGAATTATACTGGGCGGGGTCGATGCCCCGGCAGTTATTGCAATAGTTTTAAGTGTGGGGATAATACCCCTGAGCACGGAAAGCTCTGCCCCCGTCTCGATGTGCAGGGTGCGGGTACGGCTTGCGGCGATCTCCGCAAGCTTACAAGTGTTGGAGCTGTTCCTGCCGCCAACTACCACTACAAGGTCGCTCTCCTCTGCGAGGGCAAGCGCCTCCTCCTGCCTTTTTTCAGTTACACTGCATATTGTATCAAAAAATTTTGCGTTTGTATATAGTTTTTTGATATTTTTTTGACTTTTTTTCCACTCGGGTAATGAAAAAGTCGTCTGCGCTACCATAACAAAGCCGCTTTCGGCAAATTTTTTGCCCTCGCCGCTCTCAAGATACGCCAAAAGCTCCTCCGCAGAGGAAGCAACAGCCGTCTCACCGTGAGCAAAGGAGCGTATCCCCTGCACCTCGGGATGAACGGGGTCACCCATTATGACAAGCGGCATACCGCAAGCCGTCTCCCTGTCCGCTATCCCGTGTATCTTCTTGACAAAGGGGCAGGTAGCATCAAGCACCGACAGCCCTGCGGCGCACAGCCTCTCCA
This sequence comes from Clostridia bacterium, assembly GCA_017521025.1. Classification (GTDB taxonomy): domain Bacteria; phylum Bacillota; class Clostridia; order Oscillospirales; family CAG-382; genus SIG636. Next base: position 25,086 of record JAFXEB010000004.1, read on the forward strand.
TATCCGACCTTGGGATACCGTGGGTGCGTACAACCACCCGTGTCCCCTCGGGCAGAGACAGTGCCTGCTCCACCGTTATGGCGTGCACGCCCTTCTCCTCAAGGCTGTGTATATATCTCTTGTTATGTATCAGCTCGCCTATGGTGTATACGGGGGAGACCCTTGCCGCCTCCTCCTCGATAAGCTTTGCGGCACGGCTTACTCCAAAGCAAAAGCCCGCACTGCTTGCAAGTCTTACCTCAACCATTATCTATCATCTCGCAAACTTTACCGAATATGTATCTGGACTGTGCCGCCCTGTCGCCCACGGAGGCAAGCTCCTCCACGGGAATAAAGTCACCTACCACCACACGGGTACGGCGGAACAGCTTAGGTCTGCCCTTTTTGTATATCAAAGCCACGGGGAGCGCACCCGTCTTGCCCAGCGCACATATCATAGCGATACCGTCCAGCGCCTGCTCTGCCCTTGCCTGACCCTCTACACGGGTGCCCTGGGGGAATATGCCCACAGAGGTACCCTCCTTAAGGCTGCCAACGCACTGACGGATCGCCCCAAGGTCTGCCTGCTCACGGTTTACGTAAACTACCTCAAGCTGTCTCAGCACAAAGCCGAGAGCGCCCTTATTAAGCTCGCTCTTAGCCATAAAGCGCACAGGCGTTTTAAAAGCGCAAGCCAATATCACGGGGTCCGCAAGAGAAACGTGATTGGCACACAAAACAAACGGAATATCGGGTATTTTCTCTTTATTCTCTAACTTATACCTTAAAAAAAACTTAACAAACGGCAAAGCAAATGCACGTATGACCTTATATCTTCGCATCTGCCAAAGCTCCGTCTATTATTTCCCTTGCCCTGTCAAGGGTCTCCTCAGGAGTGAGTGCGCCGTTGTCAAGGTAAACTGCATCCTCTGCCGCAACAGCAGGCGCAACCTCTCTGGAGGAATCGTTGCTGTCACGCTGACGCATATCCGAAAGCACCTCTGCCTCGGTAACCTTCTGCCCCTTCTCCAAAAGCTCTGCATAGCGGCGCTTTGCCCTTATCTCGTCATTAGCCACAAGATAAAGCTTTACGTGAGCGTTGGGCAGAATAACGGTGCCTATGTCCCTGCCGTCCATAACAGTGCTGTTCTTCCTTGCAATATCACGCTGAAGGTCAAGAAGATATGCCCTTACCTCGGGTATTGCAGAAACGTGGGACGCATACATAGAGGACTTGGGCGTGCGTATCTCGTCACCCACAGGCTTGCCGTCAAGAAAGACCACTCCGCCGCCGTCCACAAGGCGCATACCGATATCCAGTCCGTCAAGAGCTTCCACTATAGCCGCCTTGTCGGTAGGCTCGATTCCCTTCCTTTGTATATATAGACCCACGGTGCGGTAAAGGGCACCCGTGTCAACGTATATAAAGCCGTAATGCTTGGCAACAGCCTTTGCCAAGGTGCTCTTGCCTGAGCCCGAGGGGCCGTCAATAGCTATATTTATAATCTTTTCCAAAACAGTCCTCCAAAAATACAGAACTAATCAAATTATAGTTTACTATACTTTTTCGCACATTTCAAGAGGGCTGACGCAAAAAATACAGATGTTTTTCAACTTTTTTCTTTATTTTGTGTTTTGATAGGCAAAAATGGAGCGTTTTATTTTACAAAAACTATTGCTTTTTTTAAGCTTTGGTGTTATGATATATACTTGAATAATTCCCAAATTCGGAGGTTCACTAAAAATGAGTGCAATTCGTGACAGAAAAACACTGAGAAACAGAGCAATCGCCTTTGGTCTTGCCTGTTTGTTGGTAATCGGCGGCATCGTTGCTGTGTTCTTTGATTATTTTAAGGACACCAACAGCATTTTCCTTGATGATGATTTTGCTAAGGCAATAGCTGAGGCTCTTACCAAGAAGGACGGTAAGACCTACTATGCCAAGGATATCGACAAAGAAATTCTCGGCAAATACACTTCTTTTATTTTCACCCTTAACGAGGACAGAACGGGTCTTACCGATAATACTCAGTACGGCGCTTTCTATCCCGCAGTAATCCTCGGCACGCCCGAGTATACCGAGTATTACATCAACAACAACTACCTTGCCGACCTCAAGGAGGAAGAGGAGAAGGATGAGGAAAGCTCCTCTGAGGCTGAGTCCTCCGAGGCTGAGTCTGCATCCGAGAGCGTTTCCGAGGCTGAGTCCTCCGAGGCTGAGTCCTCCGCAGAGACTTCCGCAGAATCCGCAGAATCCGCAGAATCCGCAGAATCCGCAGAATCCGCTGAATCCGCTGAATCCGCTGAGTCCGTTGAATCTGTTGAATCTGTTGAATCTGCTGAGTCTACCGAGGCTTCCGAGTCTTCTGAAGAATCCGTAGTTTCCGAGAGCGCATCCGAGAGCGCATCCGAGAGCGAGGCTGAGTCCGCAGCATCCGAGAGCGCATCTGAGGCTGAGAGCAGCGCAGCAGATGACTCCTCTATAGCTGACGAGGAGACCGAGGAGGAAGAGGAAGAGATTCCCGACCATCTGGTAGTATATTTTGACTTTAACGAGCTTAAGGACCTTGAGCTGTTCAACGGTATAGAGGTGCTTCAGCTTAGCGGTATGGGCGGCAGAAATATGTACTCTATGTACCAGTATTACTACAGCCTTTATACCTCCTACGGCTACAGCGGCCAGAACAACCCTGTATATCTCCCCTACGCATCTCTCTCCGCATACTACACTGCAAACGATATGACCAACCTCACAAGCCTTTCCCAGATACCCAACCTTGATAAGGTTAAGTATCTCTCTCTTGGCTATTCCGGTCTTGACAGCCTTGAGGGTATCGAGGTTGCTACAGGTCTTGAATACCTTGAGGCAGCAGGCTGCGGCTTTGAAAGCGTTGCAGAGCTTGAGGGTGTTTCCACCATCCAGCGTCTTGACCTTTCTTACAACAAGCTTGCTACTCTTGAGGGCATTGAGGCTAACAAGGACCTTGTTATCCTTAACGCAACCGGCAACAAGCTCACCTCTCTTGCAGCGCTTTCTGCTACCACCAAGCTTACTAGCCTCCAGCTCGGCGGCAACGCTCTTGTAAGCCTTGACGGTATCGAAGGCAACAAGGCTACCCTTGAAACTCTCGTTGCAAGCCAGTGCATAGACCAGGAGGTTGTTGACGCATACGAGGAGAGCGCTGAGTCCAAGGACGAAGAGGATATGACCGACGAGGAGAAGCAGATAGGCAGAACCCTTAAGGACATTTCCGCACTTGAAGGCTTTACCGCACTCAAGACCCTTAACGTAAGCGGCAACATTATTGAGAGCATCGACTGCATCAGCGGTATGACCTCTCTTGAGACCTTCACAGGCTCTGACAACAACATTGCAGCTCTTCCCAAGGATATGAGCGGTCTTAAGGCTCTCACCACCCTTACCGTTGACAACAATAAGATAGAGGCTATCGGCGGTCTCGGCGGTGCACCCGCTATCACCACCGTTACCATCAACGACAACAAGCTTACCAGCCTTGACGGCATCGGCGGTCTTAAGAAGATCACCACCCTCACCGCTAACAAGAACGAGATAGCAAACGCAGGCGACCTTGGCAAGGCTACCACTCTTACCAGCGTAAACCTTGCAGACAACAAGCTTACCGAGATGGGCGCATTTGCAACCCTTACCAAGCTTACCGCCCTTTATCTTGGCGATAACGAGATCGCTTCCACCGCTGACCTCTCCAAGCTCAGCGCACTTGCAAACCTCGACCTTTCCGGCAACAAGCTTACTGCTATAGCAGGTCTTGGCAAGCTTTCCGCAGTTACCACCCTCAACCTGGCTGATAACCGTGAGCTTACCGACATCACCGGCTTTGACACCATATTTGATGCATCCAAGCTTAAGAACTGCGACTTCTCCATTTCTCCCGAGGATACCGACGATGACAGCAGCGAGGAAGAAGAGGACAAGAGTGTTGACAACCTCTTTATCAAGGATTGGGCACCTCTTATGACCTTCATCGACACCACCTTCACCGGCATCACCAAGGATGCACAGAAGATCATCGACGAGTATGAGGACGCCAAGAAGGCCGAGGACAAGAACGACAGCTCCTCCACCTCCGAGTCCACCTCCGAATCTGTTGCTGACTCTGCTTCCGAGGCAGTTTCCGAGACCGAGAGTGTTTCCGAGGCTGAAAGCACCGTAAGCACAGAAAGCACCGACAGCACTGCGGATGTTGACTCCTCCGCAAGCGCCGCCGAGTAATAAACGGCATAAACTGAATATGTAAAAGGGGCTTGCAAGCCCCTTTTATGTGGTCAAAACACCTTTTTGCGTTAGCGTGCTAAAGCACGCCGACGGCATCATATATATTTTATTTATATTACAGGAGATTTATTATGAGCCAGAAGATCAAATGCGGTATTATAGGCGCAACCGGTATGGTTGGTCAGCGTTTTATTACCCTGCTTAACGAGCATCCTTATTTTGAGATAGCAGTCCTTGCGGCCAGTGCAAACAGTGCAGGCAAGACCTATGAAGAGGCTGTAGGCGGCAGATGGAAGCTTGCTGCCCCCATGCCTGAAAAGGTTAAGAGCATGGTGGTTATGGACGCCGCCAAGGTTGAGGAGGTAAGCGCTCTTGTTGACTTCGTATTCTGCGCAGTTAACATGAACAAGGACGAGATACTTGCCCTTGAGGAGGCTTACGCAAAGGCTGAGACCCCTGTTGTCTCCAACAACTCTGCTAACCGTTGGACCCCTGACGTGCCCATGGTCATCCCCGAGATCAACCCCGAGCATCTTGAGGTTATTGCCGCGCAGAAGAAGCGTCTGGGCACCACCCGTGGCTTTATCGCCGTTAAGCCCAACTGCTCTATCCAGAGCTTTGTTCCCGCAGTTACCCCCCTCCGTCAGTTTGGCATATCCAAGGCTGTTGTTACCACCTTCCAGGCGGTTTCCGGCGCAGGCAAGACCCTTGCAGACTGGCCCGAGATGAACGATAACGTTATCCCCTATATCGGCGGCGAGGAAGAGAAGACCGAGAAAGAGCCTCTTAAGATCTGGGGCAAGGTTGACGGCAGCTCCATTATAACCGCCGAGGATCCCACTATTACGGCACAGTGCATCCGTGTACCCGTTTCTGACGGCCACCTTGCCGCTGTTTCCCTTTCTTTCACCCGTATCAAGCCCTCTATCGACGAGATCATCAACATCTGGCGTGAGTTCAAGGGCGAGCCGCAGACCCTCGGTCTGCCCAGCGCACCCGAGCAGTTCATTACCTATTTTGACGAGGTCAACCGTCCTCAGACGGGTGTCGACCGCACCATCGGCGGCGGTATGGGCATATCCGTGGGCAGACTCAGAAACGACCCTATTTTCGATTATAAGTTCGTTTGCCTTTCTCACAACACCCTCCGTGGTGCAGCAGGCGGTGCAGTGCTTATAGCGGAGATGCTGTATCGTAAGGGATACATCCAATCCAAATAAACTTGACAGAGCGCTGAAAAATGCGCAGAACGCAAAAAATTATACCTTTTATGGGTTATAATGAAATTATGGGCGGCTTTTTTGCCGCCCATAATACGTTTTTTATATATTTTTTGCTTTCAACGAACTTCGCCTCACAGTACTCAACCGGGGTCCCCGCAAAAACGCAGTTTTTGCGGGGTGGTTACAGTTCTCGGCTCAGTTCGTCGAATCTGCATCCTTTTTCAGCGCTCTGCGGTGCCTTATCTTTTCGTTATGTTTTTGTCTGTGCGCAGAACGCAAAAAATTATACCTATTATGGGTTATAATGAAATTCAGTATATAGTTAAATTCGGGGCGGTTTTCCGCCCCGAATACTTTTATATATATTCGATATTCGCCCTTACTCAGTCCTCGGTCTCAAAGCCATTCTTGTCCTTTGGTCTGAAGGGCAGGTCCTTTATGGCATCCAAAAAGCTTACAGCAGCATCATCTATACAGTCGCACCAGCCTATAAGGTATCGGGTCAGCGAATCAATAGTTCTGCCCTTTACCATAATAGTGTCGGGCAAATAATGCTCTGCCGCAATCTTTGCCGCCTTGGGTCTGTAATAATCCTCTGCACCGAACTGATGCAACAGCTCGTGCATAATTATCCTCGGCTCGTCCGTAACGTCCACCACCGAAAACTCGTCCTTATGAAAGGAGTCAACACTGGCACACTTGGCATGGGAGCGCATAGGGCGGTTGAGAACAAAGACCAAAGGTGATTCTGCACAGCCACATTCTGCTCTGCAGCGTTCGGCGTATTCGCACACAGAAAAGACGTTATGCGCTTCCAAAAACTCCGAAAGCCAGCTTTTGTTTACACCGTAAACGCCACCAAGTCTATACTCACCGTAGCGTGTGGAGATATCAAGCTCTACCCCGCTATCCTTCGCTGCATCCGTAAAGGCGCATATCGCCTCACGGTAGCCGACCATAAACAGCGCCCTTGCCGCCTCGTCCCACACAGCCTCGTCATCGTCAACAAAAATCAGGTTGATGACCACCTTGCCCCTGAAGGCACGGGACACGCCTTGGTTTTTCAACCCGAATATGTAGTGTCCCCCATATCGTCGCCTGATCTCTTCCCCATGCATAAAGTACTTCTCCCAAAAGCTCATTATTTGCCATAAAACGCTATACATATTTATTATACTACAAGCTCCGGCCGCTTTCAATTAGCTGTTGATACAAAAAGTGCGCCGCCTTTATGTGTACTTTTACCAAGGAGTGCGCTATTGTGTTGGGCGAACAACTATGGTATAATGTGAGTACTAACAATTCAAGGAGGGCAATATATGCTTAACGTAGGATCACCTGCACCCGATTTCACCTTGACCGACAGTGACGGACGCTCAGTGTCGCTTTCGGACTTTCACGGTAAAAGGGTGGTGCTGTATTTTTACCCCAAGGACAATACGCCCGGCTGTACCCGTCAGGCCTGCGCCTTTGCCGCCGCCTACGAGGGATTTAAGACGAAGGGTGTGGAGGTTATAGGCATAAGCAAGGACAGCGTTGCATCCCACAGGCGCTTTGCAGAAAAGTATTCTCTGCCCTTTGTGCTACTCTCCGACCCCGAGCTGCAGGCAATACAGGCATACGGCGTGTGGCAGGAGAAGAGGCTGTACGGGAAGACCTCTATGGGCGTTGTGCGCACCACCTTTATCATAGACGAGAACGGTATAATTCAGAAGATCATGCCCAAGGTCAAGCCCGACACCAACGCCGCAGAGATATTATCAGAGCTGTGCTAAGCGGATGCAGTTTACTGATATTTCGCAAATCTCAATATAAAAGGCACATACAGAAAAAAGCATCGGGGCGGAAAAACCGCTCCGATGCTTTGCTTTGCCACTGCTTTTTATTTGGATATTGCTTGTCCAATCATATCTACCATCACATCCAGCTCCTCATCCGTGGGGCATTGAGACAAGCGATATGATTGGTTTCTGCTAAGACAAAACTTAAACTCATCGCTAAGCTCCACGTCGCCCACCACAATTGAAATAATATTGCCATAGTTCTCGAACGCCAGATACAGCTCGTTGAACACGTGCTCGCTCTTTACGGAATCAGGGGTTATCAGCATCAGCACACATCCGTCTGACGAGGCTTCATATATAGCATTTGAGATGATACTGCTGTAGGGCACGCCCCGGGGGATACTGTCGGGCGGAAAGAACACAAGATAATCCTTTTTCTCAAGCTTTTCCTTTATCCGCCTTGCAAGCTTTGAATCAGCCGCAGCGTAGGAAATAAAAATGCGCAAATTGTGGACTATCTTATAGACTGCGTTTTCAACTGCCTCATCGTCATCGATATCCACGGTAATTATCTTCTTTTTATTGGTTTTAGTTATGTATTCCCGCTCAAGAGTGACCCACTTGGAGCTTCTGGAGTTTTCGCTGTTAACGAACACAAACCACTCTCTCGCATCGATCTCTCTTTTTATCAGGTCCTCTATCTCGCTGTCATCGTCAAGACATTTCAGATAAAAGCAGAGAGGCTCAAACCCGTTGCTTTCAAGAGCGTTCCTTATCCTCCGCACCTTTTCAATATCGTTATGAGAATGGGACAGAAAAATATAGCCACCCTTAGATTTTACCAGCTTGTCAAAAAAGCCCATAGACTCTCGCCTCCCGTTTTATTGACTTTATGATACCACAAACATAAAGAAAAGTAAATCCCCCCAAAAGCTCATGGCGTATCTCCTGCGCTGTACTGTTGATTTTTTTCGCAATTGTGGTATAATCAGGTAACACAACTCATTAAAGCCGCAAAACAACGGGGGGTATATCAATGAAAAGAAACGCCAACGTGGATCTGTTTCGCATAGCCGCAACCTTGCTTGTGGTTTTACTTCACGTGCTGGGTCAGGGTGGGGTCCTGAGAAGCACTCACACAGACAGCGTAGCGTACTGGTGCGTATGGTTTTTGGAGATATGCGCCTTCTGCGCCGTTAATTGCTTTGCCCTTATAAGTGGCTACGTTATGGAGGGCAGGAGCATAAAGTTAAAAAGCATAATCGGGCTGTGGCTTCAGGTACTGTTTTATTCCCTCGCTGTTACCGCCCTGTTCTTCGCACTTTTGCCCGAAAGCAGAACCGTCAAAAACGCACTCCTTGCCTTTATGCCCATAGTGGGACAGCAGTGGTGGTATGCGTCATCCTACTTTGCACTGTTCTTCTTTATCCCCTTTTTAAACGCCGCCATAAAGCATATCTCAAGGCAGACCTACAAAAAGCTTTTGTTGCTCGTATTGCTGGGGATAGGTGTGATAGACTGCGTTTTCCCCTATAGCGACGCCTTTTCCCTCAACAGCGGCTACTCAGCGGTATGGCTTATGCTTGTATATCTGTTCGGCGCATACATAAAAAAATACGAGCTTCACAAAAGGCTCACAGCCGCAAAAAGCATACTCGGCTTTTTCGCTATGGCTGCGCTTACTCTGGCAAGCAAGGCCGGTATACATTATTTGACCGAGCACCTCTTTGGGAAGTCGAAATTCGAGGACAGTCTGGTGTCCTACATGTCGGTGACAGTACTGCTTGCCTCTGTATTTTTGTTTTTGTTTTTCCTGAACCTGAGGATAAGCAAGCCACTGTCAAGGCTTGCGGTCTTCCTCTCGCCCGTATCTCTGGGCGTGTATCTGATACACGTTCACCCTCTCGTTTTCGGATACGTACTGAAGGATGCCTTTGTTACACTGGCAGACAAGCCGCTTGCCGTGATGCTTCCCTTGGTGCTTGCGGCGTGTATCGGAATATTTGCAGTATGCGCCGGAGCAGAGCTTTTACGCATACAGCTTTTCAGGCTTTTAAGAGTAAACAGGCTGTGCGAGTATACCGCAGAAAAGCTTAACGCTCTTTATCTGAAGCTGTTTTACAGACGCCTTTAAATATGAACATCCAAAAGTGACAGCGAGGTGGTACCCACCTCGCTGTTTTTTGCTACTGTTCACAATTCTTCTCAAGCTGCTCCTGCAACAGGACTGACAGCGCTCTCATAGCCTTTTCATCCGCCTTGCACAGCCTCCTGTCATAGGTCAGAAAGCCGTTTATCTCGTCCTCCACGTCACTGACCTGCGTACAGACAGCACCGCAAAGCCCCTTTTTGATAGACGGCAGCACCTTGTTGCGGTACAGCGCCATTATCTGCTTCTGAAAATCCTCGGTGGTTTTGCAGATTTTGTAGCCGTATGCCTTACTTGGGTTAAAAACGTGCCCCTCTATCCCACAGGCGTAGCCGCCAAACTCGCTGAGCACCACAGGTCTTTTGCCTGACCGTATCTGATTCCAAGGCCCGAAATATATGTGCAGGCTTTCCACATCGCTCCCCTTGCGCCTGAACCAGCCGGAGGTTGTGTCTATTATACGGGTGCTGTCGAGGGAGCGGAGCTTTTGATATACGCTGTCACTGTCAAACTGCCCCCACCCTTCGTTGAACACGGTCCAGTACAGTATGCAGGGATGGTTGCCAAGCTGTGCTACCGTCTCCTCCATAGCGCACAAAAAACGCCTGCGGCTATCGGGGTCCTTGTGCATACGCTTATCGGGCACCCTCTGAATCCGCACCGTAGGGACAAGGGTGTCCCTTAAAAAGCTGTAGTCACCGTTGTTCACCATATCCTGAAAGACGACCATACCAAGCCTGTCGCACTGATAATAGAACTCATCAGCCTCTATCTTAATGTGCTTGCGCAGGGTGTTGAAGCCAAGCTTTTTCATAGCCATAATGTCATCGACATAGCATTCGGGAGCGGCGGGTGTGTAGATGCCGTCGGGCCAATAGCCCTGATCCAACAGCCCATGAAAGAAATACGGTCTGCCATTAAGGCAAAGACGGGGGATTCCATCCACCACCTTAGTCTCAATATGACGGATGGCGAAATAGGACTCCACCCTATCCTCCTCAGTTATTACACTGAAATTATAGAGATACGGTTCCTCAGGGCTCCAAAGTCGGGGTGCCTCAGGCTCGATCACTGCCTCGCCCTCCCTCAACGGATACTCTCCCAAGCCTTCTACTTTTACCCTACCCTCCATAACGGGACGGACTGATATACGGACGCCGTAGCCTTGGTTTTCTATCCGCAAGCCTTCTATGTAACAGGTCGGTACGCTCTCAAGCCACACCGTCTGCCAGAGGCCCGAAACGGGAGTGTACCACATACCGCCACGGCGCAAGGACTGCTTGCCGTAGAGCATAGAAGTGTCACGCAAGTCGTCAACACAGCGCACCTCCAGCAAATTATCCTCCGCCAGCGCTTCAGTGATATCCATAGCAAAGGCGGTGTAGCCGCCCTCGTGACAGCCTACGGATGTGCCGTTCACAAAAACCTCTGCCCTCTGGTCGGCGGCTCCGATATGTAAAAGCACCCTGCCCCTGTTAAAGCCATCGGGCAGCCTGAAGCTGCGACGGTAGCAAAGAGTGCTCCCCTCGGGAAAATGACTGCCCACACCTGAGAGTGGACTCTCGGGACAAAAGGGCACCTGTATTGAGATAGAGTCGGACCGACCGTCGACGGTCAGCTCCCAAGTGCCGTTGAGGTTAAGGTAGCTGTCACGGCGAAGCTGAGGTCTTGGATAGACCTCCCAAGGGGTGCCTTTAAGAGACTCGCCCCTCTCCGTGTACATTTTGTTCAACATAGGCCATCACTCCCCCATAAAGATAGACTCATTATACCACGGCGTGAAACGAAAATCCATAGAATATTTGCAGTATGCGCTCTACGGGCATCCGTGGCTTAAGGCTCGTCGCTTTTTAATGACCGCCCCTATACATATACGCTGATGTTATAAAAACACCAAGATATACATAGCAAAAGCGAGGGGAAAATTCACCTCGCTTTTGCTAATTGTAATATAGTTATATTTATGGTATAATAATTATGCGAAAAATGTAGAAAATGAGAGTTATATATTATACCAATATATAAGAGGAGAACGGTGTTATGGCAACTTTTAAAGTAGAAACAAAAAACAAGGTTGATATTGATAAAAAGCCGAGAGTATATTTTACCTGTCATCCGGATGATTTTGAGAAGCATTTCAAAAAGGTTTGTGATGATATTTTCAAGACTCACGATTGTGCAATCTACTACACCGAGGATATGACCGAAGTTATCGCAGAAGACGAAAAGCAAGTTGACCTCGGTCGAAACAACTTGTTTGTGGTTCCTGTTACATTCAAACTTTTGTCCACTCCTAACCGTGCCATGGATGAAGATATACCCTATGCCTTGAAAGAACACATCCCCGTTCTGCCGATTATGATGGAGCCGGGCATTGATGAGTTCTATTCTAAACCAGATAAGTTTGGTGAACTACAATATCTCAATCCTTATAGCACCGATATAACCGAAATCTCTTATGATGAAAAGTTGAAAAAGTATTTGGAATCGGTTCTTATCAGCGATGAAATGGCAAAACGAGTTCGAGCGGCTTTTGATGCCTACATCTTTTTGAGTTACCGTAAAAAAGACCGTAAGTATGCCAATGAACTGATGCGCCTCATTCATAGATATCCCGAATGTCGGGATATTGCTATCTGGTTTGACGAGTTTTTGACTCCAGGCGAAAGTTTTAGAGATAGCATTGATAAAATTTTAAGCGATAGCAAGCTGTTCGCTCTTCTTGTCACGCCCAACTTATTGGAAGAGCCAGACGGCAAGCCTAATTTCGTTATGAGCGAGGAATACCCTGCCGCCCAAAAATCAGGTATTGAAATTTTGCCGACGGAAATGGAAGATACCGACAAGATTACCCTTGAAGGAAAGTTTAAGGGGATTCCTACATGTGTAGATCCGCATCAAGACGAAGCTTTCAAGGCACGTTTGCTTGAAACCATCACCAAACTCGCCATCAAATCCAACAACACACCGGAACACAATTTCCTAATTGGCCTTGCTTATCTCGAAGGCATTGATGTTGAGGTGAATCGAGAGCGGGCATTGAAACTAATTATAAGTGCCGCTGAAGATGGACTTGTTATGGCAATAACAAAACTAGTATGTTTATATCGCGATAAAACTATCGCTGTTCAAGATGTTTCAAAAGCCACTAAATGGCAAGAGCAGCTCGCTTTAATTCGCAAAAAAGTATACTTAGATAATAAAACATCATCGAATTTGATTCAGTGGTTGGATAGTTTGCTTCTCTTGGGGGATTGCTATACTGATATTTGCTTAATAGACAAAGCAATAGAATGTTTTGAAATGGTTATTGAAGAATCGCAAAAAGGTTCAGAAATGATTAGCGAAAGCAAGTCTTTTTTGTATTACATTGCAGAAGGGCACTTAAAACTCGGCTCTTTGAAAAATGATCCATCGGAATCCCAGAGACATTATTTGTTATGTTATGAAAAGGCAATTGCTTATGAGTCTATTTTTAATGAAATTCGGGCAAAGAGATTATTGATATGCGTATGTACTGCAATCGGTGAACAAACACAAGATTATTACGAAGCGAGAGATTGGTATTTGAAAGTAGAAAACACTGCAGAAGAATTACTATTAAGAGACAGCAGTGAAGAGGGAAAACTGCGAGTTGCTCAGTTGTATGCTAATTTAGGTGATACTTTCGAGAACGGAGAGATATACTACAATCGTGGGCGCCAAACTGCGTTGAAATACTATGACAATTGCGTGCGATTGTTGCTTGAGTTAATAGCTGAATTTGATTCTTTGCAGGCAAAAAATTTGTTATTAACGGTTTATATTTCGTTAGCATGGATATATAAGGATGAATATACTATTTATCGTGGTTCTGGAAAAAGAAATATTGAAGGGCTAATGTTAGAAGAAGATTGCAAAGAAAAGGTAATTAGATATTACAACCAAGCATTGTGTCAATTAGATAAAATGAATTTGAGCCTAAAAAGCAATTATGAAAAGTATTGTCGCATAAAAAAAGAACTGCTTGCTTTTGAAAACTCGTAAATATTTCAAAAGTAAATTCACACAGTATAAATCTCCTCAAAATACAGATAATAACAACACAATTTGTAATTTAAGGAGAAATGTATATATGAAAGCAACAGGAATTGTAAGAAGAATAGACGACCTTGGAAGGGTTGTTATCCCCAAGGAGATAAGACGTACTATGCGTATACGTGAGGGAGAGCCCTTGGAGATATTTACCGACAAGGACGGAGAGGTTATTTTTAAGAAATACTCGCCCATCGGCGAGGTGGGGGCGTTCACGGGGCAGTTTGCGGAGGCTATCCACAAGACCTGCGACATCCCCGTAGCGATATGCGACAACGATACGGTGGTGGCGGTGGCAGGAGTGCCAAAGAAGGAGCTGCTTGAAAAGCCAATATCAAAGACCCTTTATGAGACCATGGGCAAGCGCCAGAGCTACAGCGCCGCAAGCGGAGTTGCCCTTGACGTGACGGAGGGCGGCACCGGCAAGGTATCGTTTATGTCACCCATAGTGGCGGAGGGCAATGTTATCGGAGCGGTCATCTCTCTGCAGAAGCAAAGCGGTGCTGTGCCCGATGAGGCGGAGAAAAAGCTGATATCTACGGGGGCTATGTTCCTCTCCAGCCAATTAGAAGTCTGAGTGCGGTGAAATCTGTGCGGAACGCAAAAATTGATAATTTTGGAACTGATAATGAAACAAAGGACGGCGCACGCCGTCCTTTGTACGTATTTTTATATAATTTTTGCTTTGAACGAACCTCCGCATACAGAGCATAGACATATCAAAGCCTTCTCCTTAGAGGAGAAGGGGGACCGACGGAGTCGGTGGATGAGGTGTAGGATGTGCCAGCATCCGTTATGTTTCCGCTTATCGCTATGGGAACGGTTACGCCGTCTGCGGACGGCTACACCTCATCCGTCGCCTTACGGCGCCACCTTCCCCTCAAGGGGAAGGCTTTGGGGAGTTTCCGCAAAAGGATAGAGGGGAAGGCCTTGGGGGTGCTTGCTCTGAAAGCTATATTTCCGCTTATCGCTATGGGAACGGTTACGCCGCCCCAAGGGGGCTACACCTCATCCGTCGCCTTACGGCGCCACCTTCCCCTCAAGGGGAAGGCTTTGGGGAGTTTCCGCAAAAGGATAGAGGGGAAGGCCTTGGGGGTGCTTGCTCTGAAAGCTATGTTTCCGCTTATCGCTATGGGAACGGTTATGCCGTCTGCGGACGGCTACACCTCATCCGTCGCCTTACGGCGCCACCTTCCCCTCAAGGGGAAGGCTTTGGGGAGTTTCCGCAAAAGGATAGAGGGGAAGGCTTTGGGGAGTTTCCGCAAAAGGATAGAGGGGAAGGCATCTTTATCTGATGTATTCTGTTCAGGTGCAGAAAAAAGGGGCTGCCTCCAATGCAAGCAAAAGCATTTGAGACAACCCCTTATCCATTACTGCGCTTTATTTAAGACTGTCAAGCAAGGACACAACTGCCCTTTCTATCTCGTCAAACGCTTTGCCGAACTCAAGGGTATACCAAGGGTCCTCTATCTCGCCGCCGCCGATGCAGTCACCAAGATACCTGACCTTGCCCAGAGGGTCGCCGCCGAGGATGCGCAGGGCGGCACGATAGTTTTGCCTATCCATAACCAAAAGCTGCTCATAGCGGTCATAGTCTGCCGCAGTAAGCAGCCTTGCCTGCTTTGCTGAGCAATCTATACCACGCCTCTCTCTGAGAAGGAGTGCGCAGGGGGGATATACCCCGCAGCCGCTGCCGTCGGAGAAGATATTGTCACGCCCCACCGCCGCAGAGTCTGCATGGAACACCGAGGACAGGTGCCTTTGCTGTACGTGGTAGTTAAACAAGAACTCTGCCGTTGGACTGCGGCAGATGTTGCCGTAGCAAATGAAGAGAATGTTCCTCACACCTTTTTCCTCCCTTTCATATACGAATACAGCATAAACGCCCCGTTGGCAACAAGCAGTAACAGGGATATGAGCTGAGAAGTTGAGAGCCCGAAAAGAAAGCCTCTGTAATCGTCCCCACGGAAATATTCAAGTATGAACCTGTAAACGGGGTACACCGCAAGATATATATTGATAAGCCTGCCTTTGCATCTGCGCTTTTTCAGCAGATAGAACAGCACAACGCAGAGGGCGAGGTTGAGCACCGCCTCCACAAGCTGTACGGGAAAGCGGCGCACGCCGTTTGCCATAGGCACGGCTGCATTTTCGTAAACAAAGCCCACAGAGCACTCCACGCCGAAGCAACAGCCCGAAAGGAAGCAACCGAGGCGACCGAAGAAGTGGAACATAGGTATACAGGGAGCGAGCACGTCGGTATAGGTGAGCACCCTTACCTTTTTAAGCTTTAAATAGATGACTACCGCAAGCATTGCGCCCAGCAAGCCGCCGTAGAAGACCGAGCCACCAAAAAGGGACTTGACTGCAGAAAGAAAGCTCTCCACCCCGTCGACCTTTGAGAAAACGGCACCGAAATGCTTGATATTGGTGATACCGAAAAGCAGATGACCGCCAAGAATCACGCCTATGCCTGCAAAGAGGGTGGCGTTAAGCATAATAAGGTCATCGGCGCCGTAGCTTTCCGCCAGCTTATAGGCGACAAAAATAACGGCGAGCGCACCTATAAGCGCCATAAGCATATATACGGATATTTCTTTACCGAAGATATTTAAGATTGGAACCATAGCAAACACCCATTAACCAATTGCCCTACGAAGTATAAAGGCTTAGTAGGGACCCCGACAACCACCCCTCAAAGTCTGACGACTTTGTGGGGACCCCGACAACCACCCCTCAAAGTCTGACGACTTTGTGGGGACCCCGACAACCACCCCTCAAAGTCTGACGACTTTGTGGGGACCCCGACAAGAAACTGCCGAGAGCCAACGCCCCCGGCAGTACCTGTTTGTCAAACAAAAATTGTTACTGACTTAAATCAGCGTGTGGCTTAATAAAGGCCCTCAAGACCCTCAAGACCCTCAACAGCGCCTTCAACTGCGCTCTCAGCTGCTGCGCAGAATGCCCAGCATACAACGCCTACGAAGCTGAGTACAGCACCGATGATACCGAGAACGAGACCTGCAACTGCAAGACCGTTGCCGGAACCGGCAGCCTTAGCCTGCTTCATACCCTTGGAACCGAAAACGATACCGAGGATGGAGCAGATAAGAGCAACGATAGAAAACCAGCCAAACCATGCACCGATGAGGCCTACGAGACCGCAAACGAGAGCGATGATAGCGGGGGTGTTCTGCTGAGTGTTAGGAACCTGATTGTTGTCCATAAAAAATCTCCTTAATTATGTATTTAGCTTATAGCCAAAGTCATTATACTACCAAACAGCACGAAAGTCAATAGTTAATTTATTTTCAGTTTATATTTTCACTTTGTTTCTTGCGAAATATCAAGCAAAAACATGGCAGACGCACGCTTACATATATGTTTTTCCAATGGTGTGGAAGGATTGACCCGAAGGGGACAGCGTAAAGCCCTTGCCGCAAAGGGTGGCGGGCATCAGCGTGTTTTTGCCGTAGCGTTCACACAGGGAGTCCACCGCCCTATCCAAAGCCGCCCGTTTCTCTATACGGCGGTAGTCGGTGAACAGGTCTGCCTGCAGAGGTGCGTTTTCGCTTTGCAGAGATATAGCAGTGACGGTAAGGGAGCGCAGAGGCATAAGTCCCACGCCGCCTGCCTGAAAAAGCCTGTAAGCCGCCCTTGCTATGTCTACGGCGTTATCTGTGGCTACTGCAAGGGGCGCCTGAAGCTGCTTTACGGAAAGATGAGTATCTCTGAGGGCGATGCTTACGCCGCCTGCACGCATTCCGTATTTTCTGAGCCGCCTGCCTATCTCCACGGAAAGCCCAAGCATAAATTCCCTTACCGCCTCGCAGGTGGTAAGGTCTGCCCGTGGGGTCATACCGTGACCTACGCTTTTCACGGGGGGACGCTCTGCCTCGGTCAGCACGGGGGAGTTGTCAAGACCGTTGGCATAGCGCCACAGCATGACCCCCGTCTTACCCATAAGCCTTGAAAGCAAAGTGCTGTCACACTGAGCCAGCGCACCGATGGTACGTATGCCATAGCGGGAAAGCGTTGCGGCGGTGGCACGCCCCACGCCCAGCAGACTGTTTACGGGGAGCGGGTATAGCCTTTGCTTGTAATCCTCGGGGCGTACAAGCGCCATGCCGTCAGGCTTGTTAAGGTCAGAGGCAAGCTTGGCGAAGACCTTATTAAAGGATATGCCCACGGAAACGCTTATGCCAAGACTGCGCTTTACCTGCTTTTTAAGAGTGTCGGATACGAAAACTGCGTCTTTATAGTTTTTGATGCCCGAGCTTATATCAAGCCAACACTCGTCCATACCGAAGGGCTCCACACGGTCAGAATAATCGTCATATATCTCCCTCAGGGCAAGAGAGTACTCCACATATCTGTCGTAATGGGGGCTTACCACCGTAAGGGATGGGCAACGCTTTTTTGCATCTCCCACGGTCATGCCCGTCTTCACCCCTGCCCTTTTGGCAAGCTCGCTTTTTGCAAGCACTATGCCGTGCCACTCCTCCACCGAGCCGCACACCGCCACAGCCTTGCCCTTAAGACCCGGGTCAAGAGCTGTCTCTACCGATGCGAAAAAGCTGTCTGCATCGGAATGTAATATTATTCTTTCCTCCACGGCATTCCGCCTCCTCTTTTTTGCCGAACATTTGTTTCTTGCGCAAGGAGGATTATACACCCCGAACAAATGTTTGTCAAGACCTGTTTTTTATTTTTGGACAAAACGGCACGGGATGGGACAAAATATCCTTAAAGATTGTTTTTACAGTTTATAAAACTTGACTTTTTGGAACTACGGTGCTATATTATTGCTATATTAACGGGATAAGAAACTGACTGAGAGGTTTTATGCCTTTGAACGGTATAAAGGAAAGCTTAAGATCTGTTATTGCACGTCCTCCAAGATGCCTCAGGTGCAGAGGGGCGGTAAAGAGCGCCGCCTATCCTTTTTGCCAACGCTGCAGTCCTCGCTTTTCTGCGCTTATCTACGGCGGCTGTGAGGAGTGCGGCAAGAGAGCTGCGGATTGCACCTGCTTTTCGGTGGGTGGCACGGTAAGGGTCTATTGGCTTTTCAGCTACAAGGGCGACACGGCAAGGGGTATCATATATTTTCTCAAGCGGCGTGCCTCCTTTGAGGATTACCAATACCTTGGGCTTAAGCTAAGGGAGAGAGTGGCGGAGATATCGGGCGTGGGCATGAGTTTTGACTGCGTTACCTTTGTGCCGAGGAAACGAGACGCATTCTTGTTTTACGGCTACAATCACGCAGAGCAGCTTGCCAAACAGCTTGCAAAGCGCTTTGGCATACCCTGCGTAGACCTGCTTGCCCATACGGGCACGGGCGGCGAGCAGAAGAGGCTCAGCAAGGAGTACCGTGGGCTGGCGGCAAAGACGAGATTTTGTATTAACGGTGAGGCGCTGGCGGATGGCAGGCTACCCTACAGACGGGTGCTTATTGCCGACGATATAGTTACCACGGGCACTACTATGGGTGAATGTGCCCAAATACTAAAAAGCTACGGTGTAAAGCAGGTCTACGGTGCCGCAATAGCACGGACGCCGAGAGGCAACAAGATATGGATGGGCGGAAGGTATGTTCCGCTGTCGGAGGTGAAGAAATAGCTATGATGGAATCTTCTGAGGTTCTGTTTAAAATCTTTGGGCTTGGGGTCACTGCAGAGGTAGTGACCATGTGGGGCATTATCGGCGTAATAGCAGTGATATGCCTCATAGCTACAGGAAGGATGAAGGAAAGACCGGGCAGATTTCAGAATCTGATAGAGACGGGTGTGGAGTATCTGCAAAACTTTTTCCACGGTATATTGGGTGAAAAAAGCAGAAGGTATTTTCCTTTTCTTTCAACGCTGTTTATATTTATAATCTTCAGCAACTACTCGGGGCTTATACCCGGCGCAGGCGTGTTCAGGTATTTCAAGGCGCCTACCTCCTCCTTCTCGGTAACGCTGGGATTGGGCATCGTGACCTTTTTAGGTCTGCAGTATTATGCTATCCGTGTGGGCGTAGGTCACTTTTTCAAGCGGTTTATCACCCCTGCCGCCTTTATGCTCCCTCTCCTGCTGCTTGACGAGATAATCAAGCCTGCCTCCCTTGCCATGCGTTTGTTCGGCAACATATTCGGTGAGGAGACGGTTACGGAGGAGCTTTACGGGCTGCTGCCCATAGGTGCGCCTGCCTTGATGATGGGGCTTTCTCTGCTGTTTTGTGCAATACAGGCGGTGGTGTTTACCATGCTTACCGCTATCTATCTGGACGAGGCGACGGAGCTTGAGGAATAGGCGACGTTTTTACTGATATTTAATGATTATATATTCTATTTATAAAAGGAGATTTTTACTTATGGAAAAAGCAATTATCGCTATCGCAGCCGCTATCGCTATTGCGGTAAGCACCATCTTCCCCGCTATCGCACAGGGCAAGACCGCCTCCAAGGCAATGGAGAGCATTGCAAGACAGCCTGACGCCGCAAAGGATATCCGCTCTACCCTTATTATATCCATGGCTCTTATCGAGGCGCTCACCATTTACGGTCTGCTTATCGCTCTTATGTTGGTTTCCAAGGTGTAAGGTTTTATGACTATACAGTTTGAGGTCGTTATCTGGACGGTTATTAACTTTTTCCTGCTGTATGGGGTGCTTCACTTTTTGCTGTTCAAGCCTGTGCTTAAGGTTATGGACGAAAGGGACGCCAAGATAAAGCAGGGCAAGGCTATTATTGCCGAAAGAGAGCAAAGGGCCGCCGAAAGGCAAACCGCTGTAGACGGCTACGACGCCACCCGTGAGAAGCGGCTTTCGGCCCGTGTAGACGCAGGTCTTGCCGCTGTAAAGGCTCAGTGTGCTGAGGATGTCAGGAGCGCCGAGGCGGAGACGAAGATGCTTATCTCCGCTGATAAGGAGGCGCTTTTTGCAGAGGAGCAGGCGCTGAGAGAGGCTATGGCAAAGGGTCTGCCTGCCCTTACGGATTCGGTGGTACAAAGGCTTTTAGAAAAGGGGCTTTAGGCTTATGACGCATTTTATTTACGCCCTTATAAATTTTCTTATCCTTGCGGCGGTAGTGTTTTTAGCCGGAAGGAAGATCATTGCACGTATTTTTACGGGCAGGCGTGACAGACTTAACAAGGAGCTTGACGAGGCGGAGGCGGCAATAGCCGCAGGCACTGCCGACGGGGACGAGGTGGATGCCGACGCCCTTATCGCCGAGAGAGAGCGCAGCCTTGAGGAAGAGGCTGAGGCTTTGGTGGAGGCAAGGTCTGCCACACTGCGCAGAGACACCCTGACCGAGCTGCAGCGTTTTTCCCACGAGAGGGAGTGCGAGAAGGAGTCTATGCGCCATGATATGCTGGAGAAGGCAAAGAGCCTGACTCTTGACGCCCTCCAATGTCAGGTGATAGCCCTGATGAGCGAGCCTGTTACCGCAAAGGAGTTCAGGCGTCACGAGGAGGCTATCATAGACAAGATACTTTCCATGATAAAGCTCACTCCCGGCGATATCACCTATCTCGCCCACCACGACGTACTTTACGTCACTCTTACCTCTGCCTTTCCGCTGGACGAGGCGATTACAAAAAAGGTGGAGGCGGCGGCATGGGCACTGCTTGAGCCGGTAAACGGCAAGCCCTCGGTATGGATACGCACAGACGAAAGCTTTATCGGCGGTCTCAGGCTCAGGATAGGTGACACGGTGTATGACGGCACCGTTTCAAACGCCCTTGACCAGCTTGTAAAGCGGCTCAAGAAGGAGCCCGTTGAGTCCTCTGCCGACGTGAGCACTATGTCAAAGCGCCTGCTTTCAAGCGTAGAGGCGTACTCTATGGATATAGACGTATATCAGCTTGGCAGAGTTGTAAGCATATCCGACGGTATCTGCTGGCTTGACGGTCTTGCAGACATAATGTACGGCGAGGTCGTGGAGTTTGCAGGCGGCTCTGAGGGTATGATACAGGATATCGAGCCCGGCAGGATAGGCTGTATGATATTTGACAGGTACGAGTATATCGAGAGCGGCACCCCCGTGCGCCGTGTGGGCAAGATGGCCGGCGTACCCGTGGGGGAGGCACTGCTTGGCAGAGTTGTGGACCCCTTGGGCAACCCCATAGACGGTCTTGGCTCTATCAGGACAGAGGAAAGCCGCCCTATCGAGTACAGCGCACCCGGTATAACTATGCGTAAATCCGTGTGCCAGCCTATGCACACGGGTATAAAAGCTATCGACGCTCTGGTTTCCATAGGCAAGGGTCAGCGTGAGCTTATTATCGGCGACCGCCAAACGGGCAAGACCGCCATCGCCCTTGACGCTATTATCAATCAGAAGGGCAAAAACACGGTATGTATCTACGTGGCTATAGGTCAGAAGGATACCACCGTTGCGGAGATATATGCAAAGCTCAAGGAAGAGGGCGCTATGAGCTACACCACCATCGTATGCGCAAACGCCTCTGCCTCTGCATCGGTGCAATATATCGCTCCCTTTGCAGGCACGGCTATGGGCGAGCACTTTATGTACGGCGGCCGTGACGTGCTTATAGTATATGATGACCTTTCCAAGCACGCAGTAGCATACAGAGAGCTTTCCCTGCTGCTGCACCGTCCCTCGGGCCGTGAGGCGTATCCGGGCGACGTATTCTTCCTCCACTCCAGACTGCTGGAGAGGAGCGCAAAGCTTTCGGAGGAGCATGGCGGCGGCTCTATGACCGCACTGCCTATTATAGAGACCCAGTCGGGCGATATATCCGCATATATCCCCACCAACGCCATATCCATTACGGACGGGCAGATATTCCTTGAGACCGACCTGTTCAACGAGGGTCAGCGTCCTGCCATAAACGTGGGTCTTTCCGTGTCCCGTGTTGGCGGTGCGGCACAGACCAAGCTGCTTAAGCAGGTGTCGGGCAACCTGAGGATGATACTTGCCCAGTACAGAGAGCTTTCCTCCTTCGCTCAGTTTGGCGCAGAGGTGGACGAGGCTACAAAGAACGCCCTCAGCTCGGGCGAGCGGATGATGGCGGCACTTAAACAGAGGCGTTACCACCCTCTGACCGATGCACAAACGGCACTGGTGCTTTTCGCTGTTGCCGAGGGATTTGCCGCCACAGTTGACACAGACCGTATGGCTGAGTTTGAGGAGAGGCTGATACATTATATGGAGAGCAGTCACGGCGAGCTTATGAGCCTGCTTAACAAGGGCGAAAAGCTTGACGAGGAGGCTAAGAGCAGGCTGAAGACGGCACTTGCCGCCTTCGCCGAGAGGTTTGACTATGGCAGGACAGCGTGAGCTTAAAAAGCATTTGTCGGGCATACGTGCCACGGGCAAGCTGGCAAATGCTATGAAGACCGTTTCCACCGCCAAGTTTTCAAAGCTTTCGGCGCTCAATTCACAGCTTACGGAGTATTCTGTCCGCTGTGGTGAGCTGCTGAGGGATTTCGGAGACGAGGCGCTGTTTGGAGATATACGGGGCGGCGAGGGCTGTCTGTACGTGATGTTTACGGGGAACAAGGGGCTTTGCGGCGGCTACAACAGCGAGCTTGTAGCCTATTTTGAGGAGCTTGAGAAAGAAACGCCCTACAAGCTTATCGTTTGCGGTAAGAAGGGGATGGAGCTTTGCCGTGCCAAGGGCATTGCGGCAGAGGAGCTGTCTGTAGGTGACGTGCCCTGCTACGGAGACGCAGGCAGGCTCTTTGAGAAAATAGCGGCACAGCACCCGGTGTACGGCACGGTAAAGCTTGTCTACCGTGAGTTTAAGAACGTAATGCTGCAGATACCCACGGTAGCCCACCTTTTGCCTGCGGCAAAGGAGGGCAGCACAGAGGATATAATATACTTCCCCTCGAGGGAGGAGATAGAGACCCCCTTGGCGGCGCTTTGTATCAAGGCGAGGCTGTACGGGGTCATGGTAGAGGCGGCGACGGGCGTACAGGGTGCCACCCTTATGACCATGCGCAACGCCGCAGATAATGCGGAGGAGGAGGCTTTGAGGACGGAGACGGCGCTTAACCGTTTACGTCAGAAGGAGCTTACCGCCGACGTTATAGAAAGCTCCTCGGGAGCAGAGGGCAACTTTTATAAGTAGAAAGGGGTATAGGCTGTTATGGAGAATAGAGCAAAGGGCTTGGTTGTGACCATAAGAGGTCCCGTAGTGGACGTGCTTTTCCCCGCAGGTACACCTATGCCCGATATTTTCACCGCCCTTGAGGTACACATCGGCAAGGAGCGTGTAATACTTGAGACCCTTCAGCATCTGGGTGACAACGTAGTGCGCTGTATATCCATGCACCCTACGGACGGTCTTTCCCGTGGGGTAGAGGCGATAAATACGGGGCACCCTATCTCAGTCCCCGTGGGCGAGGGCACCCTTGGCAGGATGCTTAACGTAACGGGCGACCCCATTGACGGTATGGGCGCCATAGAGTCAACGAGGAAGGAGCACATACACCGCCCCGCCCCTGCTTTTACGGACATAATCCCCCACGGCGCCACGCTGGAGACGGGCATAAAGGTTATAGACCTGATGACCCCCTACGCCCGTGGCGGTAAGATAGGCCTTTTCGGCGGCGCAGGCGTAGGCAAGACCGTGCTTATTATGGAGCTGATACGCAATATCGCCGCAGAGCACAACGGCTATTCCGTTTTTGCAGGCGTGGGCGAGAGAAGCCGTGAGGGCAATGACCTTTGGCAGGAGATGAAGCAGTCGGGCGTGCTTGACAAGACCGCTCTGGTCTTTGGGCAGATGAACGAGCCTGCAGGCGCAAGACTGCGTGTGCCGCTTGCAGGTCTTACTATCGCAGAGCATTTCCGTGAGGAAGCACATCAGGACGTGCTTCTGTTTATAGACAACATTTTCAGATTCACACAGGCAGGCTCAGAGGTATCGGCACTGCTTGGCAGAATGCCCTCGGCGGTGGGCTACCAGCCTACCCTTGCCAGCGAGATGGGCAAGCTGCAGGAGCGCATCGTATCCACCAAAAACGGGTCGATAACCTCGGTGCAGGCGGTCTACGTCCCTGCAGACGACCTTACAGACCCCGCCCCTGCCGCCACCTTCAGCCATCTGGATGCCACCACTGTGCTGTCCCGCAGTGTGGTAGAGCTGGGCATATACCCAGCCGTGTCGCCCCTTGAGTCGGGCTCACGCATGCTGTCGCCCGAGGTGGTGGGCGAGCACCACTACAACACCGCCAAGGAGGTACAGCGCTACCTCCAGCGCTATGCCGAGCTACAGGATATAATCGCCATACTGGGTATGGACGAGCTTTCACCCGAGGATAAGCTTACCGTCCGCAGGGCAAGACGCTTGCAACGCTTTATGAGCCAGCCATTCCACGTGGCGGAGGCGTTTACGGGCGTAAAGGGCGTGTTTGTCCGCACCGAGGACACCGTAAAGGGCTGTGACGCCATATTGGGCGGCGACTGTGACGACGTGCCCGAGCAAGCGTTTATGCTGTGCGGCGATATCGATAGCGTTTATAAAAGGAGCCGTGAGCTATGACGGACAGAGACCACCCCCTGAGGCTGTGCGTCCTCTCTCCCCACGGCACCCTTCTGGATACTGCGGCGAAAAGCGTGCGCCTTACCGCCGTTGACGGCAGCATAGGCATCCACCGTGGACACCCCACTGCGCTGATACTGCTTGCCCACGGCAAGCTCTCTTATATGAAAAACGGAGCGTGGGCAGAGCTTGATACCAATGGCGTGTTTGCAGAGGTCAGAGACGATACCGTAACGGTGATAGCGGAATAAATGTAAAATATAGCAAGGCGTTTGCGTCCCACAAGAGTGGGGAGCGCAAACGTCTTGTCTGTTTTTACTAAAAACGCCCCACCCTTTTTATGCAAAACATAGAAAACACCAAGACTTTAAAAATCGTTTGTAGACAAAAAGCGTTTTTTGTACATTTGTATTATGTAAAGGGGGAAAATGCCCTACATACGCCCAACTGTCCGTGAATGGCACGGACAGTACGAAAAGTATATTGTGTGAAAAGGAGAAAATGACGTCATGAAAAGAACATTCGCTCTGGCACTTTCCCTTATTTTGCTTATGGGTATAGTGCACACTCCCGCCTTAGCGGCAGGAGAAAACGCAGACGGCAAGGCTTGGACCTACGATAACAGCCTTATCGTCACCGTAAACGTGGCAGAAGAAAAAACCTTTACCCCCGAGGATTTCCCCGAGGTGGAGGTTGAAGAGCTGTACGTTTTCGGTGAATCCGCAACCGACACGGGATACTCTTATGACATACTGCTCGTCATTGACGTGACCGCAGGCTGGTACTATATGACGATGGCTGAGAACAGCTTGAAGCAGAATCCTGCAGTCGTAAAAATCGAGCGCAACCGTTTTGCGGCTGACTACAAACAAAGAGAATCGGACGTAAAACTAAATAAGCCCGAAATATCAATCAAGGTCGGCGAAAGCGCAAATCTTTATTTGGCAAGCGCCCTTGTATCAAGCTTTACCGTTTTGCCATTTGGAATCAGCTTAAGACTTGATCCGGATTTCACTGTCACAGATGACTATTTGTTGGCTTACGGACTCGAAATGCAGAATGATAACTACGCCGTAATATGCGATAAAAACGAGTTTGGCGCAGCGGATTATATTTCTATTTTAAACGATATATACTCTTTTTCTGAAATCAAAGAAGCTGAGATAGATTTTGCACCGCTTGCGGGTAACAGTCTTTATGAAGAATGGAGTATAGAAAACAACAACATCGCTTCGCTTTCTATAGAGGGCGGTATAGAAGACGAAACGGGTTTTATTTATCGCACTGCAACCGTTACCGGTATTTCTGCAGGCACTACATACGTAACGATCAACCACGGTGGCGTTAAGGATACCTGCATCATTAACGTATACAACAATAGTGGCGACGTAACGGGCGACGGTAAAGTAACAAGCCTTGATGCGGCTATGATACTCAGATATGACGCAGGACTTGAAGCTTTTGATGATTTAGCCATTGCTGCCGCAGATTATAACGGCGACGGCAAGGTAACAAGCCTTGACGCAGCACTCGTTTTAAGATATGACGCAGGGCTTTAATAGCAGGCGCAAGCATTAAGCGGAAAGAAGGAGCGAGAATATGAAAAGAGCGTTGACTATACTAACCGTTTTCCTTTTGCTTATCAACACCGGTGTCCTGTTTGTGTCCGCAAGCGAGACGAGCGGCACGTGGGGGCAGCTTAGCTGGACCTTAAAGGACGGTATACTCACCATCAGCGGTGAGGGCGAAATGCAAAATGAGATTGATTATCCGGACCCCGACCATGAGCTCGGATGGCAGAGTTATGCTGACATAATTGAACGTGTGGTTATAGAAAACGGTGTGACCACAATAGGTGAGCTTGTTTTTTGGAACCACACCAATTTGGTATCGGTAACGCTTCCTCAAGGCTTGACCACTATCCACAGATGCGCTTTTTCAAATTGTACGTCATTGACAGACATAAATATTCCCGATACGGTAACGTATTTGGGTGGCTCTTGTTTTTCAGGCTGTATACGCCTGAAGGACATAATTCTTCCCGATAGCGTTACTACCATAGACGCAGGTGCTTTCAGCGGTACCGCAATAAAAGAACTGACGATTCCGAAAAGCGTTTCAAAAATATATACAGCCCAAAGTTTAGTCGCAGGCTGTCACGAGCTTGAAAGTATTACTGTAGACAAAGAAAACCTTGTATATTACAGCGAGGGGAACTGCATTATCGAAAGAGAAACGAAAGCCCTGATAATGGGATGCAAGAACAGCGTTATTCCCGAAGGAGTGCGTAAGATATCTATGGGAGCCTTCGATGGGGTCTCTGAGCTTTACGAAGTAATCATACCCGATGGAGTAACCTTATTATATTGGTGCTTTTCCGGCTGTAAAGACCTATACAGAGTCGTAATTTCTTCCGACGTCAAGGAGATAACAGGCAAAGCCTTTAACTCTTGCGACAACTTGAAAAATATATATTTTACAGGTACGGAAGAAGAGTGGAATAATATCATAATGAGTGAATCGGGGGCGTGGACAAAAGATTATAATATAATATACAACTACACACCTCCAACCAACCGCTATGGAGACATTAACGGTAACGGAAGTGTTAACAGCCTTGATTCGGCTTTGTTGTTACAGTACGACGCAGGGCTGAGGGAGCTGGACGACAACGCCATCGCCGCCGCAGATTTTAATGCAGACGGCAAGGTAACAAGCCTTGATGCGGCTCTTATGCTAAGATTTGACGCAGACCTGCCCATTTATGAAAAAAAAGGAACTTGCGGTGACCTTACATGGCACCTTGACCAAAACGGTACGCTGAGGATAAGCGGCACAGGCGAAATGCAGAAGCGTATCGACTTTTCCGGCTCGGATAGCTCGCTGATACGTAAAATTAAAAAGATAATCGTAGAAGACGGCGTTACCTCTATATGCCACGATGCATTCAGCGATTATTACGACCTTGTCTCCGTTACCTTGCCCAACGGTCTTACACGTATCCCATACAACGCATTCAGAAATTGTTATTCTCTGACAGAGATAAATATTCCTTCTTCCGTCTTGTATCTGGATTCCGATTGTTTCAGAGACTGCAAAACACTCAAAACCATTGTGGGACTTGACGGGGTAACCGATATTGCCGACTGTGTATTTTATGGTTGTGAGGCGTTGACAAAGATAGATATTCCCAAAAGCACGGTCAATATAAGCTACTATGTTTTCAGCGGATGTAAGAGTCTTGAAACGATAACCGTAAACACCGATAATCCTGTATATTACAGCGAGGGGAACTGCATTATCGAAAGAGAAACAAAAACTCTTATAGCAGGCTGCAAAAACAGCGTTATCCCCGATGGCGTTATTCGCATAGGCAAAAGAGCGTTTGCAAACTGTCTTGGACTGACCAAGGTTGTTATCCCTGATAGCATAACAAATATAGACGCCTATGCTTTTTACTCTTGCAATGACCTTGAGGAGATAGTAGTCCTTGGAGACAATACAAGCATAAACGCAAGCGCCTTTCACGGTTGCATTTCTCTTGAAAATGCACCACTCCCATAAGAAATAACGAGACCTTGCACTTTTCATTTTATTTACTTTACTTTAGTCTGCAGGCACTACATACGTAACGATCAACCACGGTGGCGTTAAGGATACCTGCATCATTAACGTATACAACAATAGTGGCGACGTAACGGGCGACGGCAGGGTAACAAGCCTTGATGCAGCCCTTATACTAAGATTTGACGCAGGATTATAATATCGTTTCGGAAAAAGGAGAGAAAAGGCATGAAAAGAACATTCACATTAGTGCTCACCCTGGTTTTGCTTATGGGTATAGTACACTCCCCCGTCTCTGCACAGGAAGAAATCTCAGGCGAAAAGACCTGGACCTACGATAACAGCCTTCTCGTCACCGTAAACGTAGCAGAAGAAAAAACCTTTACCCCCGAGGATTTCCCCGAGGTGGAGGTTGAAGAGCTGTACGTTTTCGGTAAATCCGCAACCGACACGGGATACTCTTATGACATACTGCTCGTCATAGACGTAACCGTGGGCTGGTACTATATGACTATGGCTGAAAACAGCCTGAAGCAGAATCCCTCAGTCGTAAATATTGAGCGCAACCGTTTTGCTAACGATTATGAGATAAAAGAAAGCAGCATAAAGCTCAATATGAACGAAGTATATCTAACAGTCGGCTCATCGGTTGAGCTTTTCTTGAAAGACGCCACTATAAAAAGTAACGTCACAACATCTGCCGGCATAATGCTGAAGCCTAAGGACGGGATTGTCATGGACAATGATTATTTATCTTCTTATGGTCTCTATTTGCTTAATGCCGATGACGGGTATTACAAAGCTACTATAAGCTTTGCTGACTATCTCCCTGTAGAAGATTACGTATACATGATGAACACTCTGTATGCTCTTGATATAATCGAAAGCGCGTATATGTTAGAAGAAGAATATCCAATACACTACTATGAAAATTGGGAAAACAAAAACAGCGATATTATAAATACATTTACGTACGGTGGTATAGAATATTACAACGAATATGGAGACTTAGAGGTTCTGTATCAATCCACACGCATAACTGGCGTTTCTGTTGGCACTGCTATTTTAAAAATCGATCATTGCGGCTTCTACGATATATGTGTTATTCACGTAGGCGATCGTGGCGACGTAACGGGCGACGGTAAAGTAACAAGCCTTGATGCGGCTATGATACTCAGATATGACGCAGGACTTGAAGCTTTTGATGATTTAGCCATTGCTGCCGCAGATTATGACGGTGACGGTGTGGTAACAAGCCTTGACGCAGCACTCGTTTTAAGATACGACGCAGGATTATAACCACCTGATTTTCTTTTCTTGAATCACAGTATACACAATGTAGCCCCTTGCCCCGTACCGTGGCAAGGGGCTATTTTTATGTGCTGTATTAGTCATTGACAAAAGGCGAAAATAGATATATAATATTGTAATAATGTAAGGTGGCAGGAGTATGCCCTGAAAGTGAGGTAGTATATATGAAAAAGGTTACGAAAGCTGTTATTCCCGCTGCTGGTCTCGGTACCCGTATGCTTCCCGTGGCTAAGGGCGTACCCAAGGAGATGCTTCCCATCGTGGACAAGCCCTGTATGCACTATCTGGTGGAGGAGGCGGTCGCCTCCGGAATTACCGATATACTTATCATCACGGGCAGGGGCAAGGATGCCATCGAGGACTATTTTGACTATAATCTTGAATATAACAACAAGCTTTGCGCATCGGGCAAGGAGGAGCTTGCCCGTGAGATGAACGCTATTGCTGATATGGCTAACATCACCTTTTTGCGCCAGAAGGAGGCGAAGGGGCTTGGGCACGCCGTTTACTGTGCCAAGAGCTTTGTGGGGGATGAGCCCTTTGCGGTGCTGTACGGGGATGACGTTATAGTGTCCGAGGTGCCCGTGGTTAAGCAGCTTTTGGACGTATACTACAAATACGGCTTGGGCGTGGCAGGTGTTAAGGGTGTTACGCCTGAGCAGATAGTCAAGTACTGCTCCCTTAAGGTAGACCCTCTTGAGCAGGGTGTATACAAGGTCAGCGATATGATCGAGAAGCCATCACCCGACAAGATATTCTCACTGCTTTCCATTCTGGGCAGGGTTGTACTGCCTCCTGAGATATTTGATATACTTGAGCGTACACCCCGTGGCGCAGGCAACGAGATACAGCTTACCGACGCCATGCGTGAGCTTGCCGTGACCAAGGGCATGACCGCCTGCGAGTTTGAGGGCAAGCGGTACGATATCGGCTCTAAGCTCGGACTTTTGATGGCAAACGTGGAGCAGGGGTTGAAGCATCCCGAAACGGGCGAGGCGTTCAGGGATTTTCTTAAAAGGCTTGTGCTTTAATAGGCGGAGGACGTTATGATGAGCAGAATAAGTAAGATCAACTATTATCTTGACATAGCACGGACCGTAGCGGGCAGAGGTACCTGTCTGCGCCGTAAGTTTGGCGCCATTATCGTGAAGGATGACGTTATTGTTTCCACGGGCTATGCCGGCGCACCGAGAGGCAGGGCAAACTGCTGTGACCTTAACTTTTGTCTGAGGGATAAGATGAACATCCCCCGTGGTGAGCGGTATGAGCTTTGCCGTTCTGTCCATGCGGAGGCTAACGCCATCATCGCCGCACCCAGAGACAGGATGCTGGGTGCCACCCTTTATCTCGCCTGCGTGGACCCCAAGACGGGTGCGACCGTGGGCGGCACCTGCTGTTGTCAGATGTGCAAGCGTCTGGTCATCAACGCAGGCATCGAGAAGGTGATAGTCCTTGAGGAGGACGGCGGCTACACCGAGTTTACGGTGGCTGATTGGATAGACAACGATGACTCGCTGG
Source organism: Clostridia bacterium (assembly GCA_017521025.1). Lineage (GTDB taxonomy): Bacteria > Bacillota > Clostridia > Oscillospirales > CAG-382 > SIG636. The sequence goes on from JAFXEB010000004.1 coordinate 56,441, forward strand.
GTCAGATCGGCTATTGATTTTTATATATTTCAGAACTTTTGTCACAGGATAAGCTTATTATGAAGAAAACAAGTACTCCAAAAAAGAAAAGCGCCATAAAGGATGCGCTTGGGATATTTTTGGTCGTAGTTATAGTGTCGGGCGTGCTTTTCGGTCTGCTTGCCCTTACCCAATGTGAGAGGACCGAGCCTGCCCACGGCGGTAACACGGAAAGCGGCGTTACCGCAGAGAACGGACTGCCCACCGCCGTTACGGACGGTGAGACGGGGATACGCTACCTGCTTTGCCCAAAGGGACTTGGGCCCGAGGGGGGCAAGGACGGTGACAGCCCTTTTATGACCTGCAGCTACGAGGGGAAGGAGCTTGAGTTTTACAAGGTGCCCCTTGAAAAGACGGAGCGGTATATTTCCCTTGCCACGGCAAACGGCTACAGGCTTTACAGGGCAGAGAGCGTAAGGCTGCCAAGCATAGACAGCTTTGGTGCCGTTGCCGCAGGGATATATATGGGCGACTACCGACTTAAGATAGACAGCTTTTATTATTCCGACGCTGTAGCTGACGAGAGCGGTGCCGAGGACGGCACGGTATACGTCAACATGATAACAGACGCCTTTTCTACCTCGGGCGTTGACAAGGCTACAGGGGACTGGAAGGACGAGGGCTTTGGGATCAGGCTTTATTCTGCCCACAATCCCGGGCTTTACTATGAGGTGGACTTTAAGATAGACGAGAACGGTGCGGAGTACCTTTATGACAGGGTAACGGGCAAGCTTGCCAAATCGCCCAAGGCGCTTACCGCACGGCTTATGGGATAAGCTATGGAATACGGCAGACTGGGTAAGGATATGGCGGCTGATGCCGCCGAGCTTGAGGCTTTGTGCCTTTACACCGGCTGGAGCAGTGCGCAGATAGCCGAGGCAACGGAGAGGGAGGACACCCTATATCTTGCCGCCACCGAGGGCGGCGTGCTGTGTGCCGTAGCAAGCACCGTCTTTTCGCTTTACGAGGGGATGGTGGAGAACGTAGCCGTACACCCCAACCACCGCCGCAGAGGCATTGCAGAGCGCCTTATGGCGTATATCGAGGCGGAAGCGGTGAGACGGGGAGTGGAGAGGCTGTGCCTTGAGGTAGCGTCACGGAACAGCGGCGCTATTGCTTTGTACGAAAAGGCAGGATACAAGGCGGCAGGTCTGCGAAAGGGCTTTTACGCCCGTCAAAGGGACGATGCCGTTGTTATGGTAAAGGAGTTAGTTTAGGATATGAGAATTTTGGGTATAGAAAGCTCTTGCGACGAGACAGCCGCCGCCATTGTTGAGGACGGCAGGCGCACCTTATCGTCGGTGGTAGCATCTCAGGTGGACATACATGCCCTCTATGGCGGTGTTGTGCCCGAGATAGCCTCCCGTGCACATACCGAGGCGCTTTGCACCGTGGTGAAGGAGGCGCTGGACAAGGCAGGACTTACTATGGACGGTATCGACGCCATAGCCGTGACCTACGCACCCGGACTTATCGGTGCCTTGCTCACAGGGCTCAGCTTTGCCAAGGGGCTTGCCTACAGCACGGGCAAGCCGCTTGTGCCCGTTCACCATATAAGGGGGCATATCGCCGCCAATTACGTGGCGCATCCCCAGCTTGAGCCACCCTTTATCGGATTGGTGGTCAGCGGCGGTCACACCTCTCTTATCAAGGTCAAGGGGTATACCGAGTTTGAGACGCTGGGCATAACGAGAGACGATGCGGCAGGCGAGGCTTTTGACAAGGCGGCAAGGGTTTTGGGGCTCCCCTACCCCGGCGGCGCCCATATGGACAGACTTGCCACGGAAGGGGACAAAAACCGCTTTCCCTTCACCGTCAGCAAGGTGCATGACGCCGAGTATGATTTCAGCTTTTCGGGTCTTAAGACGGCAGTTATCAACCTTGTGCACAACATGACCGTCCGTGGCGAGCTTATTGACGGTCAGCTTAAGGCAGACATAGCCGCAAGCTTTACCAAGGCGGCTGTAAAGACCGTTGCAAACGGCGTGACCGCTCTGTACGAGAGTGGCATGAGACTGCCCCTTGTGCTGTCGGGCGGCGTGGCGGCAAACAGCCATCTGAGAGCCGCACTGAAGGGCATAACCGAGAAGCTTGGGGTGGGATTTTTCGTGCCTCCCCTATCCCTTTGCGGTGATAATGCGCAGATGATCGCTGCTCAGGGTTACTATGAATTTGAGGCAGGAAAGCGTGCAGGTCTTGCTCAGAATGCATACGCTTGTATGGAAGCATAGCATAATATTCGCATAATGTATAAGACATAATGCGGGCGGAAAATGTGGGAAACTGATAGGGAAACAAGTGTTTCTTCTGTCGAAACCAAGCATTTTAGCGGATTTGCGGATTTTGCTGTGTGGGAAAGCCTGTGGGAAATGCGGATTTTCCGCAAAATAAGGCCCGAAGCTTGACCGTATTATGTTAACCTATCTAATACATAATTATTTGGAGGAAATGCAAAATGGCAGGAAAATTTGAGACGGAAAAGAAGGCGGCACTGGCGCATTTTGAAAAGCTGCTGGACGAACAGCTTGAGCGTGCCGAGAGGATAAAGGGCGTTAAGGAGTTTACGGACTACGAGGCGCTGGACAAGCTTATTATCGGCGTATGCGGCGGTGACGGCATAGGTCCCTACATATCCGCAGTCAGCCGTGACGTGCTTGAGTATATGCTGAAGGACGAGATAGAGGCAGGCAAGGTGGAGATAAGGAGCATTGACGGCCTTACCATAGAGAACCGTGCCGCAGTGGGCAAGGCTATACCCGACGACGTTATGGCTGAGCTTAAGGCCTGCCACGTTATACTGAAGGGACCTACCACTACTCCCCGTCAGGGCGACCCTTGGCCCAATATCGAGAGCGCAAACGTGGCTATGCGTAAGGAGCTTGACCTGTTTGCAAATATGCGTCCCGTTAAGGTACCTGCACTGGGCATTGACTGGACCTTTTTCAGAGAGAATACCGAGGGCGGCTACGCCGTGGGCAGTAAGGGCATAAAGGTAAATGACGAGCTTGCCATGGATTTTGTTGTGACCACCACCGAGGGCACCGAGCGTATTGCACGCCTTGCCTTTGAATATGCCCGTAAAAACGGCATAAACCGTGTGGACATAGTTACTAAGGCCAACGTTATTAAGACCACTGACGGCAAATTCCTTAATATCTGCAAGGAGATAGCGAAGGAATACCCCGAGATAGCCGTTGACGATTGGTATATCGACATAATGACTGCCAAGCTGGTGGACGAAAAGCGCAGGCGTGATTTCCGTGTTATGATACTGCCCAACCTCTACGGTGACATCCTCACCGACGAGGCGGCTGAGATACAGGGCGGTGTCGGCACCGCAGGCAGTGCCAATATCGGTAAGAGATACGCTATGTTCGAGGCGATCCACGGCAGTGCGCCCCGTATGGTAAACGAGGGCAGAGCCGCTTACGCTGACCCCTGCTCTATGCTGAGGGCAACGGTAATGCTGCTGAGACATATCGGCAGAGGCGAGAAGGCGGACAAGCTGGAGAAGGCACTTGATATCTGTATGTTTGAGGAGGCTAAGGTAAAGATAACCGGCCGCCCCGACGGTGCCACAAGCGCTGAGTTTGCAGAGTATCTCAAGAGCAAGATATAATATCAGGTTATAAAAACAACCAACCGAAAAAGCAAGAGCAAGAATAAAGGGAGCTTATCCTTTTACTCTTGCTCTTTGTATTTACTATAACGTGGGTTTTGTTTTAGCGGGGCGGCTCTCTTTGCCCGATAAAGCTTCACTGTAGCGGAAGCGTTTAAAGGCCTTCCCCTCGGAGGGGAAGGTGTCGCCGCAGGCTACGGATGAGGTGTAGGGCGCAAAGCGCCCGTGTATCGTAGCTTATTATAACGGTACGGTTAGGTTTCCTTTTGTGCCGAGTGCTTGTGCCTTGTAACCGTAACGCCGTGTGCAGGATGCGCTTACGCTTATCCCTTTGTGAACGGTTACGCCGCCCCAAGGACGGCTACACCTCATCCACCGACATCCGTCGGTCCCCCTTCTCCTCAAAGGAGAAGGCTTTTTTGTGCTCACGCATAAATAACCGTAGCTATACTATTGCTCTGTTTTCTCAGTCTGCTGTGCTATCTGCCGGGCAGGACAGACAAGCCTGAAATGAAAGACTAAAAACCCTCGGTAAAGCATTGCTTTAACGAGGGTTTTGTGTTACACTTATTTTAAGGGACGGGGCGCTACCTTTTTGACGAGGCCCTTTTGGCCGCTTTCTTTGCGTGATGCTTTTCCTTAAGCGCCTTATGCTTATCCTTAAGCAGCTTGTTATAGATAAGCACACCCAGCAGACTTATCACCGCCGTTGCGGCGAAGATAACAGCGCTGAGGAGATAGTCCTCCTCCACGGCGAAATGGCCTACAAAGACCGAGGACATTACCGAGGGCAGGCGTGCCACCATAGTTATACCTATAAACTGGGCAAGAGTCATACGGGTCAACCCCACCGGATAGGTCAGCAGGTCCTTGGGTGTGCCGGGGATGAAGAAAAGCAAAAACACCGTAGTGTTAAGCTTTTTTTCGCTGTTTAAGAAGCGCAGGTTGTTTATCTTATCTGTATCCACAAACAGCTCTACCACCTTGATGCCCGCCTTTTTTACCAGCAGGAACACCGCCGAGGAGGCTATAGCCACCCCAAGCAGGCAGATAAGGGTACCGCTAAACCAACCGAAGGCGTAGCCGAGCCCGATCTCAATGACCTCACCGGGGATGAGCGCCACGAAAACCTGCAGGATCTGTATACCCAGACCCACCAGATAGCCCTTCACGCCGAAGCTGTCTATATAATCCTTAAAGGCGGCGGGACTGTCTATCTTATTGCCTATCATCCTTATTATGAAATATGTGATATAGCCCATAAGCCCCAGCAGGACGAGGACAGAGACTACGGCGATTATACGTTTGTGTAAGAGCTTTTTATCCTTGTTTTCTTTCATCATTCGGCAGTCAGAAATTTTATGGCACGCTCGATAGCATCCTTGGAGTCATACCAAGGCTCGTTTTCAAAGCGGTAGTCAAACTTTTTGCAGAACCAGGACACATCCTTGCTGAGCTTATCCATATAGGCGTCAACCACCTTTGCGGCGTCGGCAGCCATATCCTCCTTATAGGGCTTGCTCATCTTGACAGATGCCTCAAGGAGCTTGCGGTAATGGGGCAGGCATAAGCATTCCTGCGACGCAAACTTTTTGCGGAACTCAGACTCACGCTCGTAGAGGATGGTAGCGGTATCTATCATGTTATCGAAGTTAAAGGCTATGCGGTCGCATATATAACAGCTACCCTCAAGCTTTTCGATATTCTTTTTAGGTGCGGCACTTTTATCACGGGAGAAGAAGCCGCCACGCTTTATGGCATCTTTTACCTCCTCAAGATGGGTTTCCAGTATAAGACCCAGACCGAGACGGTTTTTACGGGTGCGCAGCATATTGAAATGCTTGCCGCAAAAGCCCTTTTCGTTGGTCTGGATACGCACGTCGGGCTGCATCATAGAGGCGCCGAGGATAAGGCCCAGCTCGTCCTCCTCCAGCTTTTCGTAAAGGAGGCAGAAGGGACACTTGCCGCTTGGGTCATCAAACGCCTCGTTAACGGGGATGGTATATATCTGTTCACGCATGGTTTTTTCGTCCTTTCCATTGGATACAAGGACAGTATACATTAAGGTAAGACTTTTTGCAAGTACATTTTAGGGAGACTTTTTATGACTGTAGTAGTTACTGAGGGCGGCGTTCTGATAAAGGACAGCGACCTTGATATAGTAAAGACCTTTGATTGCGGTCAGTGCTTTCGCTTTGAGGAGGGAGAGGACGGCACCGTTTCGGGCGTTGCCTTCGGCAGGCGGCTCAGCCTTAAGAACACCGATGGCGGCGTTCTGCTGCTTGGCGTGAGCGGCGAGGAGTACGAGACTATATGGCGTGAGTTTCTGGATATGGACAGGGATTACAGCCGACTGCGAGGAGTATTTGAGGATTACCCCAAGGTAAGGGCGGCGGCAGAGGTAGGCTACGGCATACACATACTGAGGCAGGAGCCTTGGGAGACCCTTTGCTCCTTCATTATATCTCAAAACAACAATATACCGAGGATAAAGAAAATAATACGCACCCTTTGCGAAAGCTACGGAGAGCCACTGGCAGAGGGGGGCTACACCTTCCCTACCCCTGAGGCGCTTTTAGCGGCAGGCGAAGAGGGGCTGAGAGTCTGCGGCTGTGGCTTTCGTGCCAGATACCTGCTTTGTGCCGCAGAGGCGGTACGGGGCGGCCTTGACGTGGCGGCGCTGAGGAACACTGACTACGCCACGGCCATGGAGGCTTTGCTTGCCCTTACGGGGGTGGGTCCCAAGGTGGCGAGCTGTGTGGCGCTGTTCGGGCTTTGCCATACGGAGGCGTTCCCCGTAGACGTATGGATAAAGAGAGTGCTTGAAAAATACTTTGACGAGGACTTTGACCCCACCGTGTTCGGCAAGGATGCGGGCATCGCCCAGCAGTATCTCTTTTACTACGAGCGTTATCGGGAGAAATAGGTGTACAGCGCTCTGTAGATAATAAGCAGTGCTCCCACCCAAAAAGGCGGTGCGGCACAGAATATGAGCTTTTTTATAAAGCCTTTGATAATATCACCCCCCAAGGGGAGTATCCCCAAAACCAACACATAATACACAAGGGAAAGGCACAAATGCTATGGCAAGAGAGTATCCTATCGTAACCGTAAATGAAAAGGCAGAAAAAAGAGTAAGGGCAGGGCATCCCTGGGTATACGGCGATGACCTTATCGGAATTTCAGGCGAGCTTGCCGACGGCGGACTTGCTGACGTAAGGAGTGAGAAGGGCAAGCTTTTGGGCACAGCCTTTTATAACTCTGCATCCAAGATAAGACTCCGTGTGGTATCCACCAACGCCAATGACAAATTTGATGAAAAATTCTGGCGCCGCCGTATAGCCTATGCCCTTGATTACAGAAAAACGGTGATGGGCACAGACTTTGACTGCAGCCGTCTTATATTCGGGGAGGCAGACGGTCTGCCCGGTATGACCGCAGACCTGTTCGGTACGGTGCTGGTCACGGAGATAGCCTGCAAGGGCATAGATATGCTTAAGGAGATGCTCTATAGACTTTTGAGAGAGGAGCTTGCGGTGCGTGGCGTTACTCTCAGCGCTATATACGAGCGCAACGAGCTTGCTCTGCGGGACAAGGAGGGGCTTGAGCGATATAAGGGCTTCGCCTATGGGGAGGGCGACGGCATAGTATACATCACGGAAAACGGCATCAAATACAAGGTGGACTATATAAACGGACAGAAGACGGGCTTTTTCCTCGACCAGAAGTACAACAGACAGGCTGTTGCCCGTATTGCCAAGGGCAAGAGGGTGCTTGACTGCTTTACCCACACGGGTGCCTTCGCTCTTAATGCCGCCGCAGCAGGGGCAGAGCTTGTTACCGCCGTGGACGTTTCGGGAGAGGCTATAGAAAAAGTAAAGGAAAATGCCGCCTTGAACGGGCTGACGGAGAGGATGCAGTTTTTGAAGGCAGACGTTTTTGACCTGTTTACCAATTGGGAGGAGACGGGAGACAAATATGACCTGATAATCCTTGACCCCCCTGCCTTCACCAAGAGCAGCTCCACTGTAGGCAAGGCGATAGGCGGCTACCGTGAGATAAACCGCAGGGCGATGAAGCTGCTTCCCCGTGGAGGATATCTCGCCACCTGCTCCTGCTCGCACTTTATGACGGACGAGCTGTTTTGCAAGATGCTGCGCAGTGCCGCCGAGGAGGCGTGCGTCTCTCTCAAGCAGATCGAGCGGCGCACCCAGTCACCCGACCATCCCATAATGTGGAACGTGCCCGAGACAGACTATCTTAAATTTTATATTTTTCAAATAATATAAACGGTTTATCGCAAAGGCAAAAGCGCCCCCTTTTCATTTCCTATCAAGGGAAGAGAGGGAGGCGCTTGTTTTGTTTATTTTGTACAATACGAGTTCAAAAATCGCCCTGTGCAACGGCAAAAGTCTACAACTTTGTGCAATATGCACGATTTTTCGCTAACAAAAGCGTACAAAATATTAATAAAAATCTTATATTTTGCCATAACTATTAACACTATCAACATTGAATTTACATTAATTAAGTGATAAAATAATTTGCGTAAGAAAACACAGTCGTGGCAGGCGCGGTCACGGCAAAAATTTTGTACGGAGGCACGATATGGACCTATTAACAATGGCGATTAAAAATGAGATACGCACGCAGTACAAGAGCGTTCGTAAGTTCTCCATGGCTGTGGGGATTCCTCAGTCTACTATAGTGAGTGCGTTGCATAACGGTATCGGCGGTACCTCTTATTCGACCGTTCTTAAGATATGCCGTAAGCTTTCCATAAATTTGTATGAGTACTCCCCTCTTTACAACACCAGCCACAAGGGTATGAGCCTTATTTCCGCTTACAGCCAGCTTGACGAAAAGGGCAGATACGTTATCGACACCCTTATGAACATCGAGCTTGAGCGTTGCGGCGGTCTCAGCTATGAGGAGCTTGCCAAGGAGGAAGAGGACGGCACCGCAGAGGATGCCGAAAACGGACAGAACGCCTGATTCGGTACGCTAAAGACGAAAAAGCAAAGACTATCTTACTTTTTGAAAAGTGAGATAGTCTTTTTTGTTTGTATAAGAAAACCCCCAGCACGGCTGGGGGTTCCAATAAGCTTTAGCTATGCCCAGTCCCGCCGCAGCGGAAAGCCTCCCCTGTGTAAGGGGAGGTGCCCAGTGCGCACACTGGGCGGAGGGGTTGTTCTCATAGTGAC
>JAFXEB010000005.1 GCA_017521025.1 Clostridia bacterium
ACCCACATTTGTCTACGACAAGTGTGGGTTCTTTTCAACTAAATCCGTCCTATCGGACGGGATAAATCCCGCTTTCGTGGGATGAAATCACTTCGTGATGAAATCCGACTTCGTCGGGAGATAAGGACGGATTTAATTTCACTTGATGCGATAGCATCAAATTTCACAATTTACGGAGTAAATTATTTCACCGTGAGCGTAAGCGAACGATTTCACTAAAAACGAACGGTTATGTAAGAGTTCGAATTCATACGTAAACTGCTGAAAATATCTTTTTCGTAGCCCATAGCCATATAAGAACGAGAGTTGTGATACCCTTGGTATTGCAACTTTCGTTCTTTTTCTTTATCTGTAAGCCCTTGTAGTATAAGGGTTTATGCAACTACGGTACAAAAGATTAGTTTCATTGTATCAAAATTGACCACACAAAGGTCGAAGTTGAGTGACTCCAACCTACCCATTTTTTACACCCGCAAATCACAATGAAATTTTTCTCAAAAGAATTATTTCGTTGTGATCGAATTAGTTTCAGAGTGGAGAAAAGTTTCATAGTAAGAAAAAATAGTTTCATTATCGAACGAACTCCATCTTATTTTATAAGCAGGAGTATTGAAATCATATTGTAATTGTGATACAATATTATAAATAGTTTGAGTTTGGAGGATTTAATATGTATCTAAGTAAAAAAGCCTTTTTGCTTTTTATTTCGTTATTGCTTGTTTTTTCACTGGTATCGTGCAAAAGCGCTGAAACTGAACAAACGTTGACGGACGGAACAGAACTGTATGAAAATAGTTTTTCTGCTGTTGTGAAAAACGGTAAAGCGATCATAACCGATTGTTATATAACAGAAGATGTTATAGTTATACCCGAAAAAATTGAAGGTGTTCTTGTGACAGAAATCGGTGATGAAGCCTTTATGCACACTAATTGTAAAAGCATAGAGATGCCTGACAGTATAGTGAGAATCGGCGAGAAGGCTTTTGAGGGCGCTTTTGAATTAAGCGATGTCAAACTTTCAAACTCACTAAAAGAAATCGGAAATAGAGCTTTTTATGATGTCGATACTATTGAAAATATCACCTTCCCCCTATCTTTAACCATTATCGGAAATGAAGCTTTTTGTGACTGCGACGCATTAGCGAGTTTAATGCTTCCTGAAGCCTTGACAGAAATTGGAGAAAAGGCATTTTTTTCTTGCGATTTGATCACAAATATACACATATCTGAAAATGTTAAAAAAATCGGTGCTGATGCTTTTACAAGTTTGGCAGCGTTGCAATCCTTTGATGTTAATAGTTCTAATACTGAATACGAAGCTATTGACGGGGTCTTATTCAACAAGGGAATTACAGAACTGATTATATATCCCAAAACAAAAACCGAATCGGAATATATTATTCCGAATTCTGTTGAGAAAATCTATTCTTACGCATTTTCTGAAAATCAAGCGTTAAAAACGATTACTTTACCAACCAATCTTAAAGAAATTGGTCAGAGTTGTTTTTATAATTGTAAGCTCCTTAGAGATATTGTTATTCCGAACGGGGTAACATCTATTGCTCCGTATACATTCGCCAACTGTGAACAGCTTTCACAAGTGACCATTCCCAGTGGCGTTACTTTAATTGATTATTCTGCGTTTGCCGGGTGCAAATCTTTAGAAAATGTAGCACTTCCTGAATCGCTTATTTCTATTGGTCAGAACGCTTTTTCAGGATGTTATCAGGCATTTCAAAAACTTGACATACCCGCTAACGTAACTTCAATTGGAGATAAAGCCTTTTATGATTGTTATTTTATTTCGGAGATCAGACTTCCTAATACTCTAAAAGAAATTGGAGAACTTTCATTTAGAGGCTGTCTTTGTTTGAAAACAATAGAGATTCCCAATAGTGTGACGGATATTGGCAAGGATGCCTTTTTAGGTTGTGGTAACGTTGACAAAGTGGTAAACCCGGATAACGATTTGCCTATTACCGCTCTTGATACCAAAGCTATAACATTAATTTGCAATGAAAACTCCTATGCCTATAAGTATGCACAAGATTATGATATTCCTGTAACATTAAAATAAATACGTACCGTTCATATATCAATTGCAAGTTTCATCCCCATTTTTGGTTGCATTTCCATGCAACTTTGCAACCGCTTGCAACCTGTATTAAAATTTGCGTTATAATTCAGAAAAAAGCATCGACTTTGTCGGTGCTTTTTTCAACTAAATCCACCCTTGCGGGTGGGTGAAATATTGCTTCGCAATGTGAAATACGCCTGCGGCGTGTGAAATTCGCTGTGAGCAGCGAGTGGGTGGATTTCATTTCACTTGATGCGTAAGCATCAAATTTCACAATTTACGGAGTAAATTATTTCACCGTGAGCGTAAGCGAACGATTTCACTAAAAACGAACGGTTATGTGAGAGTTCGAATTCATATTCAATAATGACGAAAATATCTTTTTCGTAGCCCATAGACAGAAAAACAGTCAGTAAATCTTATGATTACTGACTGTTTTCTTTTGTCTTCCGAACTTTTTGACCGAATTTGTTTCGAAAACGGGAATCTGATAAAGTTTTTCCCTTGTTTTCCCCTTATTGGGTGATAATAGATGGCTTAATATGGAATTTGGTGGGGTATAAATCTTCGGAAAACCCATAGAAATAGCGCTAACTGGTTAATATAGGTTATAAAAATATAAAATCTATGGGATATAACCTTGTGCCCCCTGTGTATTAAAATGTCAAGCACTTTTGCGAGTTTGCAAAAGTGCTTTGCTATTTATTTCTTTTATAGGACTGTATCCATCAATTGTCCAGCGATGTCGTGACTTGTAAAGCGCATGATGCTTTCTTCTGCTGTACCAAAACTGAGGAAGTTGACGCTTCCATACCATACGATTTGACCATCGATGACGGTGAATTTCTGATGGAAGCCTGCTCTTTGACGGACCTCGATGCCATAGGATTCAAGCCTTTGGATATTTTCAACCACACTCTTTTGATCCTTCTCCGGAAAATCCTCTGAAGGGCGGGTAACGATTACGACCTTTGCGTGATTAAGCATAGCTTCGGATAACAACCGCAGGATTTGTGTAATACGGCTCTTTTGCATAAACGGGCTGACGATTAGAATTTCGCTCTTTGCATTACGAACATCCTCGCTGAACACGGGATAGAAGCTCTTGCCGTCATAAATAAGATCCGGATTGACTTGGGACGCACCTTCGATCTTTATCTTATATCCGATAGCGGCATAACCCTTCAATCTCTTTTGATACATATTCTCCAATACCGGCACATGAATATCTACATAATCGTAAATTTGCACTTCGTTCTTGCCGGGATAATTACGGTGCAACCGTCCGGCATACTGGGCGACCTTGCCCTTCCAAGCAATCGGCAATGCCAAAAATAATGTGTCCAATCTTGGGTAATCAAAGCCTTCACCAACATATTTGCCGGTCGCGATGATTACTAACGACTCATCTGCCGGAATTGCCTGCAACTTTTCCATTGTTCCTCTGCGCAGCTTTGCTGATGCGGTGCCAAACAGAGTGATAACATTCTTACAATGATTGGCTAATTTGTCCGCCAGCAAAAGCACATGCTCCCGCCGCTCGGTTAAGACAATGGGTGTTCTGTCGTTTTCCAACACCTTGGCGACATCTTTTACAATATGGTCATTGCGGACTTCACTCTCTGCCAAGTCCTTGTAAATAGCGGCAATTCCTTTATCCGTTACCGCACTACGGTAGGTCGTAAAACGAGGTAACAAGTAGTGCTCAAAAGCTCGCTTTTCCGCCTGCTCCTTAGCATCCACCATGTAACGGATCGGTCCGCACTGCATATGGATGATCGGCTGATGTCCATCTTGTCGGGTAGGTGTTGCGGTTAGGCCATAAACATACTTGGCATTCACCTCTTTGAGAACCCGTTCAAAGCTGATTGCGGAAACATGGTGGCACTCATCCACGATCACCATTCCGTAATCCTTTACCAGTTCCTTTACATCATCACCGGAAATAAGAGATTGAATAATTGCAATGTCTACGATCCCTGCAATTGTGTTCTTTGTGCCGCCTAACTGTCCAATTACAGATCGTTCTTTCTTTCTGCCGCGCTTCTTTGGAAGTTCTGGCAGCACTTTGTTGATTTCCAAAAACTCAGATAGAGAAGTTTTCCATTGGTTCAGCAGTGCCTGCGTATGTACCAACACAAGGGTGTTGACCTTTCGCTGAGCGATCATATTTGCAGCAATAACCGTTTTACCAAATGCAGTGGTGGCAGACAAAACACCCGTTTCGTGAGACAGCAATGCCTCTGCTGCAGGCTGTTGTTCAGCATGGAGTGCACCATTGAATTGAACATCAATCACTTTGCCGGGATTCGTTTTATCTGTGATTTTATATTCCGCATTAGCCTCGTTCAGTAAGTCAGTTAGGCTCTGCTCACATCCTCGTGGCAAAGTCAGGTAACCATTCCGTTCCTCTGCGGTACAAACTACTCTGGGCTTATTGTATATTGGCAGTCGCATAGCCTGGCTGCGGTAAAAGTCCGGGTTCTTAAAAGCCGCCAGGCGCAGCACTTGATTCCGCACACGTGGAGTTAAGGCATCCTTTGCGATATACAGCATATCGGATCGGACAATTTCGATCGGCTGCGCAAAATCCATAGCTGTGAGAACCGCTTTAGGCCGTTTTTCCCAAGGCTTGGTTTCGTCAGCGTCTGTACACAGAACACCAAGACCGTCACCACGGCTATGCATATGGATAAGATTTTCTACCTCGATTGCAGACAGCTTTTGCATTTGGGATAAATACGCCCATTGATCTTCATAAGCAACAAAATCTTCATCCACAAAGGAACTGTTATTCTTTTTGCGGGCTTGCCCCTGCAGGGGAAGTGCTATTAAATTGCCAAAACCGCCTTTAGGGAGTGTGTCCTGGTTTGGAAACATACGATCATAGGAATCCAGTTTTAATTTGCCGCTGTTTTCCATCGCAGCAGTAATCAATGCTGTTCCTAATTTCCGGGCGGCGCTGCAAGATATTGGCTCGGTAAAGAATATCCAAAGATGCGCGCCTTCGCCGCTGCGGGAACGCTCTACTGCACAGGGAATATTCCAGCTTGTGCAAATCCTTCGTACTTCGCTGACATTATCCTTCCAGTCACTGTCATCAAAATCTATGGCAAGAAAATGGCAGGTGTCATCTGGCAGAATGGGGTATAGTCCCACCACATCCCGACCGTATCCATCCTTGCCACTTAGGTGTGCATATAGAATCGCATTGCTTAATGCCACCAACTCACGGTTTTCACACCTTGAGCAACTACCTTTTGGTTTGACACAAACACCTTCGCGCCATTCATTGGCGCAAACGGGGGAATAACCGCTTTTCTCGGTTTTGGCGCTATACCACCGCTTGGCAAATACATCCTTGCGTCCTCGGAACAAACTGCGAAATAATTGAATTTTCTCATCGGGCGAACTATATTTGTGAACAGCTGCAGGGAATATATCTTGTAATGGTTCCACGGCAGTAGTCTTTGTGTCAGATATGCCCAACTGCGCACGGAGCTCTGCATTTTCTTTTTCCAGTTCCGCCACTCTGCGTTCAAGTTGTTTGCAGTATTCTTCGTTTGGCATATCTAACACCGTCCGTTCGTTTAGCTTTGGATCTGATGGGGGAAGTGCAATTATTCTTCCGCGTTTTGCTCCTTTAGTAAATGATTGAGGATATCAGTAAGATTATCCTCCTTCAGAACATCCGGGTATTTGTCTTCGAAGGTGATGAGTGCGTCTTTGGCGGCGGCTTCTTCGTTGGCATAGGCCTCGTACAGGGCATCCATATCTTCGTTTGCCAAGATGCTTTCAATCGTGTTTTTTGCGTTCTCAGGCAGGTTCTCCCAACTATCGTACAAATCCTTCACGGCTTTGTCGATTCGTTCCAAGGTCAGGGGATTACCGCTATTCTGCTGCTCTCGCAGGATTCCAACAATATCTGAAATATCGTGTTTATACTGACGGTATGCCATCAGTTTCATCGCGACTAAATACTCACCGGTGATAGTGCGGACAGTCAGCACATTGGAAAAAGTCCGGTAATATTTTGAATAGTTAACCAAACGGGGCGTGTAGGATTTGGTGTTCTTAAAGTCCTCGTTGAGCCAGCCGTTGGGCAGGCCTAAAGTATCGGCCACATAATTGATGGCATCCTTCATAGCAGAGGATGCGTGGATCAAGGCGTCCACATCGTATGTGGAATCCCGGAAACCGTAGTTGATCAAAATGGAAGCACCGCCGATTAAGGTGATCTCAGCCGGTATTGCCTTGCCGTTCAGTTTGCGGAATTGCTTTGCAAGCTCCTTCAAATAGGTATCCAGATTTTCTTTTGTAATAGGGGTTTCAGCAGACATTTCGCACCTCGCACTCTACGATATTAAACCGTAAAAACTCCGGGATTGCCATACGCATGATTTCCTCTTTGGGTTTATCTGACTTCATCGTCTTGCAAAGAATAACCACACTGGAGGGGTATATCAGTGTTTGCAGCTTGCTGTTGCGGATATCGTTATAATTCTTGCAGATCGGTACATTGTTCTCCCGGGACAGGTAATCCAGCATAGCCAGGAGATACAGTGCTTCCGGATACCACTTCTTTTCGTATAGTTTGCGAATCTGATTAGATTGCAATAGTTGGATGATAAAGGGAATATCTCCAAGATCTTTGACTTGGTGACACACATTGCTTTTGAACACATCGAAAGAAGGGCGTCTGCGTTCTTCGTCAATACTTTTGACTGCGGGAGCGATCAGACTCTCCATAGAAACATCCAACACTTTTGCAATCCGATAGATAGTCTCGGCGGAGCATTTTTCAATCTTTGTCTTTCCAGTGCAAATATCCGAAATGGTCGCTTGGGGAACGCCACTTTCTTTCCATAGTCTGTACTTGGTAATATTCTTCTGCGCTAATACTTCATTCAGGGACATATTGCTCCCTCCTCTCACCAATATTATATCGGTATGCCGAAGCATTGTCAATAGTATTTACAAGGCTGAATAAGAATATTCCCCAGATCAATATTGTATTTGTGTACCTGCTAGGCAGCATTATAAAAAATTTTCCCTTATTTTTCCCCTTATTGGGGTGGTAATAGGTGGTTAACGATGGTATTTAGCGGGGGTTAAATGTTCGGAAAACCCGTAGAATTGGTGCTAAATGGTTAACAAAAGTTAAGAAAATGCAAAATCTATGGCAATTCAAGTCCTTGCGCCACAAGGATTTCATTTATGCAAGGGTTCGAATTCATACGCAAAAACAGCCCAAAATATCTTTTTCATAGCTCATAGACAAAAAAGAGCCTAAAACTGAAAATACAGGCTCTTTTTATTTTGAATCCGCTTGATTTTTGGCCTTAATTCCCCACTTTCAAGGAAAACGCCTTTTGCAGTCTTTCGGTTATCTATCACTTTTCTGCAAGGCTGTGCAAGGCAACCGCAAGGCTTATCAAAAACACCCTGTTTTCAGGGACGGATAGATATGGGTAGATATCAGTTCGTCTGTAACTACTCGAGAATTCAAATTGAATAATAAAAATCGACAGTGCCTAAATGTTGACAAAAGCGTGAAAATATGATACAATAACTAAAGTATGTGATAAAGGAACTGGCTGACCGCAGAGGACGTTGGTTCCTTTATGCTTTCAGAGGAAAATCTTATGGTTAGGAAAAAGAAATTTACGCTTTCAACCACGCAGATCATATTGCTCAGCTTTCTATTTACCATTCTCATAGGAAGCGGGCTTTTGGTATTGCCAATCAGCTCAGCAAGCGGAGAAGCCGTGCCCTATCTCGATGCGCTTTTCACGGCAACCACCTCCACCTGCGTGACGGGGCTCGTTACGCTTCCCACAGTATCCACGTGGAGCGTGTTCGGGCAGATCGTCATTCTGCTTCTCATACAGATCGGCGGTCTTGGTATCATCACCATTATGTCGGGGCTGATGCTTCTTCTCAACAGAAAAATGGGCATTGGAGACCGATTGCTTATTCAGGACGCCTTCAATCTCAATACAATGTCGGGGCTGGCAAAATTCGTTAAGAACGTACTGTTCGGCACGCTGATCATTGAAGGAGTGGGTGCTATACTGTATATGCTTGTGTTCGTTCCCGAGTTTGGTGCAAGGGGCATTTGGATATCGGTGTTCAATTCGGTTTCCGCCTTCTGTAATGCAGGCATTGACATAATATCGGAAAACAGCCTTTGCAATTACGCTACGAATCCCTTGATCAATATCGTCACCTCTGCGCTCATCGTTCTCGGCGGTCTCGGGTATATCGTATGGTGGGATGTGATTCGTGTGATCAAGAGCCGTTCGCCAAAGAACCGCAAGATATTCAGACATCTGACCTTGCACTCAAAGATTGCCATTACCGTCACCACGGGGCTTATTCTTGTCGGTGCAATTCTCATTCTTATTTTTGAATATGCAAATCCTTTGACCATTGGAGAGATGTCTCTCTTTGATAAAATTCAGGTGTCCTTTTTCCAATCGGTCACAACGAGGACCGCAGGCTTTGCCTCTGTTCCGCAAGAGAATCTGACGAACGCCTCCGCTGCCATATCTATTATCTTGATGCTAATCGGCGGCTCTCCCGTGGGAACGGCAGGTGGTATGAAGACCGTAACCATCACCGTCCTTATCTGCTCGGCGTTGGCTACAATCCGTAATAAGAATAGCGCAACGTTGTTTGGTCGCCGCATTTCCGAGGGATCGGTGAAAAAAGCAGTCGCCGTGGCTGTAACCTTTCTTACGATGTGCGCCGCATCGACTGTGCTTTTGATGGCAACGAGCAACGCTTCCGCCCTTGATGCAGTCTATGAAACGGTCAGCGCAACTGCGACCGTTGGACTTTCAAGAAATCTGACGGCAACGCTGAACACCTTTGGAAAGCTTATTATCATTATAACCATGTATTTCGGCAGAGTTGGTCCCATCTCTCTTGCGGTGGCACTTGGCAGTAAAAACGAAAGTCAGAACGTCATCTCCGAGCCAACGGAGGATATCAGTATAGGATAAAGGAGAAGATAATGAAAGCAAAGAAAACATACGCAGTCTTCGGACTTGGAAGATACGGCACAGCTGTGGCAAAAGAGCTTGTAGAGAACGGTATGGAGGTCATCGCAGTCGATTCAGAGGAAAGGATCATCAACAATGCGGCGGCATATCTGCCCGTGTGCAAGTGTGCTGACGTGACAGATGCGGAGGTCATCTCCCGTCTTGGAATCGGTAATATCGATACTGTAATCGTTTGTATGGCAAGCAACCTTGAGGCGAGCGTGATGGCTGTCACCCTTTGCAAGGAGGCAGGCGTAAAAACCGTTATTGCAAAAAGCGCCAATGAGATGCACCAAAAGATACTGCTTCGTGTGGGTGCGGATCAGGTGGTTTTCCCCGAAAACGAGTCGGGTATACGCCTTGCCAAGAACCTACTAAGCTCGGGCTTTATTGATATGCTCTCCCTATCGCATGACGTGTCGATAGTAGAGATTGATGTGAAGGACGAGTGGTGTGGTAAAAACTTGATCGAATTGAATCTCCGAAAAAAATACGGATTCAACATAGTTGCCATCAAGAAAGGCGACAAAGTCAACGTAAATATCAATCCGGAGCAAGTACTTGATAAGGAAGCCACGCTTATCGTTATCGCAAATACAGCAAAATTGGGTAAATTGAAGTAAAAATTCTATTCAAGACGTTTTTATCTAAGGGCTGAACGATTAGTTCAGCCCTCAAGCTGATGACAAACCTTGTCATCAGCTTGGCAGACTGCTGAGAAAGAGTGCTCACACCACCCCATTGCTCACTTCGTTCGCAACGGGGACCCCGCGAGACGAACCGAGGCGAGAGCTGTATTCCCACCCCACAAAAATACATTTTTGTGGGGACCCCGGTGAGTACTGCGAGCCGAGGTTCGTTTTGAACTAAAAAATATAAAAATATACAAAAATTTCGGAGAACTTTTCTCCGAAATTTTTACTTTATAGTAACCGTATTTTCTTTTTTCGTGTTCTGTGCCTTTGTCAGCGGTCTGAGGGCTGAACGTGCGGTCAGCCCTTCCCTTATACCTTTTTCACCCCGGCGCCTGAATCATCTCGGCTATTCCGTCTTAGCAAGGAGGCTGTCGAGGTAGCGGACAAGCTCACGGTAGCCTTTGGGGAATCTTGCCGAGCCATCCGCCCTTATATCAACGCCGCCGTTCACCGTAGCGTGGAAGCGGAACACGGTGCCGTCGCTGACGTGCCTTGGGTGCTTGCCGTGAAAACCGTCCCAACGGTGAACGCCGCAGGAATTGAGTAGGGCGGCGATGCTCTCCCCGTCACAACGGACGCTTTTTTCGAGCACCCTTTCCTCCACGCCCGTATAGCGTATACGGTAGAGGGAAAGCGTCGCCCCGTCCCCGCCATTTATCTCGTACTCTGTGGTGGTACGCATGGTGCTTTCACGGAGCAGCACCTGCTCAAAGGACTTTATCCCTTTTATCCCGGAGCGGAAAAACACTGATTTTAGCTTAGATATCAATCCCATTTGCATTCTCTCCTCTTGTTTATCGAAGCCGAAAAAACGCCTCAGCTTTGTGTATTTGCGGTGCTCGTCCTTGCCTGCGCTCTGTCCAAAGGCGGCTACACGCTTACATTATATCACGCAAAGACGTGCTTTTCAACGTCAAAGATAAAAAACTGCGCCCGTTGTCCCCTATTACGAGGGGGCGAGGCGCAGTTTTGTTTTTATTCCGTGACGGGGAGGGATCACTTACTGCGTCACCCTTTTCGCTTTTCCCCGTTCTCTCAGGGCTCCTCTGTAAGTAGCTGTGCCGCCTGCTTTTGCTTTATCTCACGGCGGACGTAGGTCAGCAGTCCTATGCAAAGCACCGCCGCCAATGCGTTTGTGCCGAAGAAGTTGAGCCAGATACCGTCAAGCTCCATATTCCAGAGGGAGCCAAGCATCACCACGGGGAACACAAGCGCCACGCAGACCGACAGCACCGTTGCCTGCAGGGGCTTTTTTATGGCGCTGAGGAAGCTTTGGGTAGTGACGGCAAACCAACGGAACAGGTATGCAAAGCAAAACAGCTTTATGGCGTGGGTGGATTCGGCGATAAGCCTTGCCTCGCCATCCTTGGCAAAGAGCTCTGCAAGGCTTGGGGCAAGGAAAAACATTGCCGCAGTAGACACAAGACCTACTGTTGCCGTGCCTATATAGCTGCATTTTATGATCTTTTTCACACGGGTATAGCTTTCGGCACCCCAGTTGTAGCCTACGGCAGGAGCGAGAGAGTCGCTTATGCCGTAAAGGAGGGGCCAGCACAGGTCGCTGGAATACATAAGCACCGCATAGACTGCAACGGCTGTGGTGCCGCCGCCCTCACCAAAGGCTCTTACACCCATTGTCATAAGGGTCACGTTGATAAGTATGGAGGTGACACGCCCGGCTATGTTGCTGAGGAACACGGGAGAGCCGCAGGCGGCTATCTCCTTCACCATTTTTAAGCTGAAGTGGGGGCGTACAAAGCTAAGCAGTGTCTTTTTTGCAAGAAAGGGAGCCATAGCCGCAAGGGAGCACAGGCACATAGAGATACAGGTAGCCAGCGCAGAGCCCACAATGTCCATCTCCAGCACAAACAGGAAGAAGGACAAAAATCCCAGCGTAAGCAGGTTTGAGCCTATGTTTATCGCCATGCTGGTCTTAACAAAGCCGCTTATGCGCAAATAGTTATCCATAGCGAAAAAGACGGTGGTCAGAGGTCCGCAGAGAGCGTAGGTGCGCAGATACTTGACCGAGGTCTCGAGCAGCTCGTCCTCCGCCCCCATAAGGCTGCAGAGAGGGCGTGCCGCAAAATACATTATGCTGCCCATAAACAGAGATGCTATAAATATCATAAGCACCGAGCAGGAAAACACGTTATTTGCGCTTTTTTTATCACCCCTGCCAAGAGCAATAGAGATGGGCGCCGAGGCGCCCACGCCTACCAGATCGGCGAGGGAGAAGTTTATCATAACAAGTGGCATTGCGATATTAACTGCGGCAAAAGCCGCCTCACCAAGGGTGCGCCCGATAAAAGCACCCTCTATTATACTGTACACCGACATGGCAAACATGCTTATCATCCCCGGAAGTCCCACCACGAAGAACAGCTTCCACGGGCGCATGGTGGCGTACATAGTTTCTGTTTTTGTTTTTATAGCCATATATTCTCCAAAACCACAGTGACAAAGAAAAAAGCCGCCGTGCCTATATCTCCGTCACCAGCACCTCGTTGCCAAGACTCTTCACCACCGCCACAAGGTCCTCGAAGGAAAGCCACAAAGTTGCGCTGTGCTCGTTGGGGTGAACACCCACACGCTCACAGCCCACAAGGGTCTTGTCAAACACCACGGTAACGGCGTGCCCGACATCGTTCAGCACGCCAAAAGGGGACACACAGCCTGCGGTGACACCGAGATATTTCTCCAGCCGCTCTGCCGAGGCAAAGCTCACCTTGCCTGCGCCGATAGTCTCGCCCAGCTCCTTCAGGTTGATTTTTGTATCGTTATGGGCGGTGATAAGGAAATGGCGCTTGCCCTTGGCGTCCCTGATAAACAGGTTTTTGCAAACGGTGCCAAGCTCAAGCAAGCCAAGAGCCTCCATATCCTCCATAGTATATACAGGTGCGTGCTCTGTAACCTCGTAGGCGATGCCTGCGTTGTTCAAAAAATCATATACCTTTTGCTTCATAATATATACCTCCTGATATGGGGAGCTTATGCCCCTGAGCCACTTTTTTCAGTATACACCCGATCCTCCCGATTTGCAATAGCTATTATGCTACGGCAGGGGCATTATTGCATATAATTTGCCAAAACGGTGCATTTGCTATTGTGAAAAGAGTGGCTTTGTGCTATAATCAAGTCAACCGGAAAAGAAAGAGTGATATTATGGGCAAAGCATCCGTAAAGAAAAACAAAAGCATATACCAGACCACCCGTGAAAGGCTTGAGCTGTCCCGTGAGGCGGCAAGCGAGCTGATGGTGGGCATCACCCCCGAAAGGCTTGAGCGGCTGGAAAACGGAAAGCAGCCCATACTGCCCGAGGACGTGCTTGCTATGGCCAAGGCGTACAATGCACCCATACTGTGCAACCGCTATTGCGCCGAGGATTGCCCCATCGGCAGGAAGACCGTAAGGGCAATAGAGCCTAAGGAGCTGGCACAGCTTGTACTTGAGACGCTTGATTCGCTGAACAGCTTGGGTGACAGCAGTGGAAGGCTTATATCCATTTCGGCTGACAGCCTTATTAAGGAGAATGAGCTTGCCGCCTTCGTAGAGATACAGGCAGAGCTGGAGCGGATCGCCTTTGCGGCGGAGGGACTGCGGCTTTGGGTGGAGCAAGGCTTGGCAGAGGGCAGGATAGACCCTCTCCGTTACGCCGAGCTGCGCAAAAGGCTGTCGCAGACTTAATATGCCCGCACCCCCTTATTCCTGTAAAATGTGAAGAATAAGGGGCGTTATTTTGTACTTTTTGTCATTCAAAGGGGCGGAGTTTTGTTTTATAATATATGCGTAACGAAAAAGCAACACACCCCGTCGGCGCACCGTTTACAGGGCGGCGGCGTGGGTGGCGTTGCCACTATATATACAGACGTCATAATTTGAGGAGGACGTGAATGAGCACTTACGTAATAGTAGATCTGGAAATGTGCAAGATACCCCTCAGCAAGCAGCCTAAGCACTACGAGCTGAAGAACGAGCTTATACAGATAGGCGCAGTAAGGCTTGACGAAAAATATGAAATAACAGACGAGTTCAAGACCTATGTGCGCCCCGTGTTCGGCACCATCGACAAGTACATAGAGAAGCTTACGGGTATAAGCCCTGCCCACGTGAAGGATGCGCCCGAGGCAAAGGAGGCGCTTGAGGCGTTTTTGGCGTGGCTGCCCGAGGATGCGGTGCTTGTGTCCTGGAGCGACAACGACGAGCGGCAGATACGCAAGGAGACAGCCTGCAAGAATATAAGCCTGCCCCGTATGGAGGCACTGCTGGACACCTGGGTGGACTGCCAAAAGACCTTTGGCGAGAAGATGGATTCCCCCAAGACCTATGCCCTCTCCGAGGCGCTGAATATCGCAGGTATATTCTATGAGGACGGCGCCCACGATGCGCTGGTGGACGCCCACAACACCGCCCTGCTTTTCGCAAAGATGAACGCCGAGGGCGGAATGAAGCTGAGCCCCTACTACACGGACGAAAACCACGCCGCCCACCTGACCCACAACCCCTTCGCCGCCCTGCTTAAGAACTATAAGTTTGCATAGAAAGCCCCTATACACAAAAGCACAGGACTGTAAGAAACCCCTTACAGTCCTGCTTTTTTATTGCATTATCCCCTAATCCACATAAAACTCCTTAAAATCGTCCAGTCGGATACAGCCGAGGGGTTTGCCGAAGACTGCGCCGCAGTCTATGGCGATATGCCGCTTATGCCTGAATATCCTGCCGCTTGAGGCAGGGTCGATAAGCCCCGTAGGGGTATGCCCCGTTACGATATAGCGGTCGGGGAAATACTCCTCGTCATACTCAGGCTCGCCCACTATAAACTCCTGCCACAGCAGGGTATCAAAGCTTTGCATACGTTTTTTGTCGGGCACGGTATGGGAGAGGAAAAAGCGATTTCCGCCCGCCTCCACCTCCTCGTAGACCGAAAAGCTGCGCAGATACGAAAGCACCCCTCGTTTTTCTCTGTCAGAGAGCCGAATATACGCCTCCAGAGTGGGTGCGCCGCCGTCAGCAAGCCACATACGGCAGTTGTCCGCAAGCTCCCAAACCTCCTCTCCGTCATAGGGGAGCTCCATAGCACGGAGGTAACGCAGGGCGATAAAATCGTGGTTGCCTCTCAGGGGGACGACGTTTTTGCGTTTTTGCATATCCAGAAGTATATCTATCCCCTGCTCGCCCCTATCCACCACGTCACCGAGGACGTAAAGGGTATCCTCGGGGCGCAGGTCTATACTCTCGATAAGCCTTAAATATTTACCGTAACAGCCGTGGATGTCGCTGACAGCGTAAATCACGGAAGCATACCTCCTTTTATGTGAGTCAAAAAACTGTACTGCCCCGCAGGGTAGTACAGTTTTGTTTTACTATTCGTCCTCGTCGTCCTCATCCTTCTTAGGCTTGGACTTAAAGGAAAAGCGGTTTTCGGTGCCGTTTGCAAGGCGTGCAATGTTTGAGCGGTGCATGAATATGACCATAAACGCCAGCACTACGGAGAACAGCATCTTGAAAAAGCCGGGCATCTGATGCATAATGGCAGTCTCAATAAGGTACACGTAAGCGGGGTAAAGGAACGCCGCCAGCACCGAACCGAGAGAGACGTAGCGGAATATGAAAAGCACCAGCGCAAAGGTGAGTATCAGCAATAAAAACACTACCGGGTCAAGTATAAGTATCATCGTTGCCGAAGAAAGCACGCCCTTGCCGCCCTTAAAGCGGTAGTATATGGGCGCAATATGACCGAGCACGCAGAAAAGACCTGCCAGATAAGCGCCCTCCTCGCTGCTGTAGCAGATGAGTGCGCCAAAAAGCACCGCCAGCACGGACTTGAGCATATCCCCTGCCAAGGTCCACAGCGCCGCCTTTTTGCCAAAGACACGGAGCATATTGGTAAGACCTGCATTACCGCTGCCAAAGGAGCGTATATCCTTGCCATACAGCTTTTTAGAGGTGATAATGGCACTATTGATACTGCCCAGCAGATAGCCCACTATGACACAGCCAAGTAAGCTGAGTGTCACAAACCAATCTGCCACACCGCCATCGGGGAAAAGGAGCGCTCTGAGCCCTATTTTGCTTGATATCCAATTATACCACCACACGGCTAAACCTCCGTTAACGGCTTAAAATAAGCCTTATTCGTCCTCTTTCTGCCTGATTATCAGCTTTATGGGAGTGCCCTCGAAGCCGAAGACCTCACGCAGGCAGTTTTCGATATAGCGCTGATAGGAAAAATGGAACAGCTCTGCGCTGTTGCAGAATATGACGAAGGTGGGCGGCTTGATGCCCGTCTGGGTCATATAGTATATCTTAAGCCTTCTGCCCTTGTCCGTAG
The DNA here is from genome assembly GCA_017521025.1 of Clostridia bacterium. Classification (GTDB taxonomy): domain Bacteria; phylum Bacillota; class Clostridia; order Oscillospirales; family CAG-382; genus SIG636. The sequence continues at coordinate 16,150 of JAFXEB010000005.1, forward strand.
GAGGCTGTACCCTGTTCATGGCGTCGTTAAGCACGTCGTTGAGCACGCCCGTGGAGATGCGCTGGATAGACTTATCGTAAACAGCGTTTATCATCTCGTAAAGCTTATCCACCCTCTGCCCCGTCTTAGCCGAAACGAAGGCTATGGGAGCGTAGGTCATATAGGAAAGGGCATCGTAGACCTTCTTCTTAAAAGCGGGTACGGTGGAATTATCCTTCTCCAGCGTGTCCCACTTGTTCATAACGATAATGGCGCCCTTGCCTGCGTTGTGGCTGATACCTGCGATGCGCTCGTCCTGAGCGGTAACGCCCTCCTTGGCATCGCACATTATAAGGCAAACGTCAGCCCTCTCCACTGCCGCACGGGCACGAAGCACGCTGTACTTCTCTATATTGTCCTCTATTTTCGCATTCCTGCGGATGCCTGCGGTATCTATAAACACGTACTTGCCGTGCTCGTTCTCGATACGGGTATCCGTAGCGTCACGGGTGGTACCGGGCACGTCGGAGACGATAACACGCTCCTCCCCTGCCACACGGTTTACCATAGAGCTTTTGCCTGCGTTGGGCTTGCCGATAACGGCTACACGGATAACGCCCTCCTCCTCAGGCTCTTCCTCATACTCGGGCAGCTCCTCCACCACACGGTCAAGCACGTCACCACTGCCCGTGCCGTGTACGGAGGAAAGGGCGATAGGCTCACCCAACCCCAGCTCGTAAAACTCGTAATATTCGGGGGGCAGTGCGCCTGTAGAGTCTATTTTGTTCACCGCAAGCACAACGGGCTTACGGCTTTTCATAAGCATGGTAGCGATGGCACGGTCATCTGCGGTAACGCCTGCACGCACGTCGGTCATAAACAGTATAACGTCTGCACCTGCGATAGCAAGCTCTGCCTGCGCACGCATCTGACGGAGTATCTCTGTGCCTGCCTTGGGCTCAAGACCGCCCGTATCGGTCAGCACAAAGCTCTTACCGTTCCACTCTGTATCCGCATAAATGCGGTCACGGGTCACGCCGGGGGTATCGTCCACTATGGAGATACGCTCGCCCGTGATTTTGTTAAAAAAGGTGCTTTTACCCACGTTGGGTCTGCCTATAATGGCAACTGTACCCTTCATACAAGGTCCTCCTCGCTGACACCGAGCAGCTTATAAAGCAGGTCGGCGCCGTCTTTCTCTGCAATCAGCACGGGGGCTCCAACAGCCGCCTCCACCTGCTCAAGGCTTACGCCGTCAAGAAACAGGTCACGCTGATGCCTCAGCATATTGCAGGGCAGAATAAGCCTGTCGGGGCGCTCCTGCCCCTTCAGAGCCTCCAAAAGGTCGCCCCCCGTCACAAGTCCGCTGACCGTAACGGTGTCGCCGAAAAAGCGGTTCTCCACCCTGTACACCCTTATCGTAAGCTGAGGGTAGACCGCCATTGCCGCCTCTGCAAGCTCCCATATATGTCCGTAAGCGGCATAGCCCGTTGCAATAGCAACGTCAGCCGCCATAATCTCCGATGGTTCCAAACAGGCATCCTCCAGCGCCCACATAAACTCCTCCCTATGGGAACGGAGCATACCTACGCCGTTTTCAAGCTGAGGATAGCCGTCATACTCGTCCTCCTCGGGCAGAGGTCTGCCTGCCTTGAGATAAAACTCGTCAGATGCGTAAAACATCCGCACGCCTCGCTCTGCCACACAGCCCTTTGCAAAGTCCTCGATAAGGTCGATGACCGCCGCCGCCTCTGCCGCAGTAAACAGGCGCAGGGAGGGCAGCCCCTTACGGTGCCTTGTAAGCCCTACGGGTACGGCGGAAACGCTCTGCAGTGAGCTGAGCTTATATAGCTCCCTCATACTGTAGGCAAGCTCTGCCCCGTCGTTTATCCCCGGGCACAGCACAAGCTGAGCATTGATGGCTATACCGTGCTCCGAAAGCTCGGTAAGATAGCGCAGACTGTCGCCTGCAAAGCGGTTGCCCATCATCTCACAGCGCAAGGTGGGGTTCATGGTATGGACGGAGACGTTTATGGGAGAAATGTGCATCTTAATAATACGGGCAATATCCTCATCCTTAAGGTTGGTAAGGGTGACGTAGTTGCCGTGAAGGAAGCCGAGACGCTCGTCATCGTCCTTGAAATAGATGCTCTCCCTCATCCCCGAAGGGTTCTGGTCGATAAAGCAGAAAACACAGTTGTTGCGGCACCGCTTCTGAGCATCTATAAGATAGGTCTCAAACTCGGCACCGAAGGGCTCATAGGTATCCTTGCACACCCTGAGCTCAAGCTCCTTGCCCGCCCTTTCGATGCGGAGGTCAAGGACGCTTTCGGTAGTGTAGAAATAGTAGTCCAGCCCGTCGTTGATAGGGTTGCCGCCGATGCTTATTATATTGTCATGCGCCAAAAGTCCTGCCTTCTCCGCAGGACTACCCTTTGCCACAAATGCTATTCTTACCATAAAAACACCGCCATAAACGCAAAAGGCGCGCCTGTCTCCAAAGCCAACGCTCGGATAAGGGCACGCGTTTTCGGAAGGTCCCCGTACAGACGGAGACCTTCACCGCATTTAACAAAAGCCTTATGCCTTTTTACTGTCCTTGCTGATGATCTCCTCGCCTGCGTAGGAGCCGCAACTCTTGCATACTCTGTGGGCAAGGTTGTACTCACCGCACTTAGCGCACTTAGTCATACCGGGCATATCCAGCTTCCACACGGAAGAGCGCCTCTTATCTCTTCTTGCCTTGGACACTTTTGTCTTCGGTACTGCCATTCTCCAGCACCTCCCTCTCTTTAGGAATATATATCAGCCGTTTTCAAGCAACGCTTTCAAAACCGCAAGCCGCGGGTCAACCTCCTTATGGCTGCAGCTACAGCCGCCACTGTTAAGGTTTACGCCGCATTTGGGGCAAAGCCCCTTACAAGCCTCACTGCAAAGGAACTTGGTAGGCAGCTCCAACAAAAGCTCCTCCTCAAAAAAGCTGTCAAGATCCAGAAAGCCATCCTCGTCGGCAACAAGGTACTCGTCATTGTCACCGTCAGAAAGCTTGCGTGCCACGGGGCGCTCGGTAGAAAAGCCTATGACCTCACCAAACACCTCACCGCACCTGCCGCAGAGGACCGACGCAGTAATGTGGGTATCTGCCGAAAGCAGCAGATAGCCGCCGTGGTTGACCACCTTACCCTTGACGGACGCCGTACCCTCCACCACGTCGGGAGAGACGCCGCCCACAGGCAGTGAAAACTCAAAACATAGGGTGCCACCGTCATTGGCAAGCAGTTGTTGTATGTCAAGCCGCAAGGTACCACACCCCCGTGTTATTATCCGCATCTTTACGGACGCCTATATATTATAACGCCTTTTGCCCCCTTTGTCAACACCTTTTTTAAAGGTTTTTTACATAAAAAAGGCGCATTTGGCAACAATAAAGGCACAGGAGATGATAAATGATGAAAAATATCTGTAAAATAGCAATAATGAGCGGTGCCGTAATGGGCATGATGGTGGGTGCCGCCTCTGCATATATCACTGCGGTGATGATAAAGAGCAAGACCTCGGTCTGCGGCGTTATGAAATGCAAGGCGAAGGACGCCTTTAAGGCAATGGGCGAAAAGTTTATGCTTTAAACCCTTTGCCTCCTATAAGCCAAGCAAGGGGCAGTAAAGAAGCTTTTGTTTCTTTACTGCCCTCTTTTATATCAGTATTTTACCTGTAAAGCCCGCTTACCCCACGTCAGAAGCTTGGGTCATAAGAAAGGTACTGACTTATGGGTCCTGCGGCACTGCCTGCGTGGGTCATCCAATCGTCGGTGCCGTAAAGCTCGTTCATCTGCTTGGTCTCCTCGTCCTGCCACCACAGGCTACCCCAATAGTACCTGTTGGCGGTGCAGCCCTCGGGCATAAGGAACAAGAAGCCGCCTATCTCCGCCTTGCGGATATATTCAAGCAGCTCGCCGCCCCTTACGTAAGCGGCAAAGGCGTAATGGCACAGTGCGTTGTCCGACCGAGGGTGGTCCACCCTCTTATCGGTAGCAGATATCCACTGAAGCTCGCCCTCTATACCAAAGTCTTTAAGCATAGCAAGGTCTGCCTCGTAACGCTGTCTGTGCGCCGCTACCGTATCGGCAAAGCTGTACTCTTTAAAGCTACGGCTTATCAGCTTGCCGTTTTCGTCATACTCCTCACTCAAAATAAGGCTTTCGTTATACTCCTTTACCTGCCTGCGGTACTGTGTGGAATCGGTAAATATCAGCACGTAGTACAGACTGTCCTCACCGTAGCTTTCCACTATCTGCTCCCAATTATCAAGGCAGTTCACCGAATCTGCGCTGTATACATGACCTTCAGCGCCGTCGGAGCCCATAACGCCCCTGCCGGTGGAATAAACCACGCCTTCCTCGCCGCCCTGAGTGCTGTCCTCCTCGGAGCTCGCAACACCGCCGTAGACCTTCTCTTCAGAGTCATCTTCACCCTTATTCTCAGGCTCGGAGTATTCAGAGCCCTCCTCCCTCGTGGGGACGTCACTCACCTGCTCACCGCTCTCATCGGCACTGCTGTCAAGGTCAACGCTGTCCTCGGCGCTTGCGCTGTCGCTCTCCTCCTCTGTGCTCTCCCCTCCGCTTACGCTCTCTGCGCTCTTGCTCTCCTCGGACGCATCCTCAGACAGGCTGTGGCTTATCTCCGTCTCGGAGCCTTGCTCGGACTGTGAGACGCCGCTTACTGTGCCCTCCTCGCCGCCGCAGGCGCAAAGCCCCAAGGCAAGAGTACATATCAAAAGCAGGGATATTACCTTAATATAGCTCATACTGCGCTCTCCTTTCATAGGCAAGGCGGCGCAAAAAACGCAATTTCCGTTTTGCCTACCGTGTTTTGCTCCGCCGTTTCTTTATCGCCTATATTCTACCACTTCCTTGCAATTTTTGCAACATGGGGGGGCAAAAATCGGCGTTTTAGACAATTTCGCCGCTTCCCCTTTGGCTCAATTGACCAAAGCCCACCCCCCGGTCTCTCACAAAAATGCGTAAACGCCCTGTCCATCCTGCCATCCCGTGTCATCCCGTGCCATTCCGTGCCATTTGGTGCTATATTGTCCATTGTATCCAAACCTTGGAAAAAGGTATTGACAAAACCGAACAAATGTTCTATAATGCAGTCAATCGAATACGCAAGGTGCACCGCAAGGAGGCGCAGACAAGTCTTTGGAAGGAAGGCGTGCGCCCATGGAATAGCGCCCCCTGCAAGAAGGAGGGCGGCAAAAATATTACTGTAAAGGAAGGAAAATGGATTACCGAGTATTTTCAACACAGCTACTTGAAAACAAGCGCCGCATGGAGGTGGCGTTTATCAATCTATCCGACGAGATAACCATGCTTGAGGAGGCGAAGGTGTCGGTCGCCACCGCCCACCACAGCCCTGCGCCCGTATCGGGGAGCGGTGCCAGCCGCTACGAGGACAAGCTGGTTAAGCTTATTGACCTGTGCGACGATCTGCGTGCACGCCGCAAGACCATAGAGACCAACCTGAACTGCATAGAGCGTGGGTTTGAGCCTTTGAGTGCCTATGAAAAGGAGCTGCTGTCCGCCTTCTACATAACGGGCGGCAAGGGCGTGGCTGACAGGCTTATGAGCAAATACCACAAGGAGCGCTCCACCATCTACCGTGACAAGGACAAGGCGCTGAAGCATTTTACCGAGGCGCTTTACGGCCCCGACACTCCGCCGCAAAAAAACAGCAGGGTACAAGCCGGATGTACCCTGCAAAGCGGAATCTAAAAATAGTTGCTCGTTTCTCTGATAAGCTCCTCTATACGATGTATCTCACGCCCGTCGCCTGATCTGCGGGCACCGATAAGCCGTTTCTCAGCCGCCGCAAGGACCTTGCAGGCATAGGAGGAAAAGTCGGCACCCTGAGGGCGAAGCCTGCCAAGATAGGTGTCGGCATAGCTATATGGGGTGTTCTCCCCCGTGTACTCCACGGCGATAACTACATAAGGACGGCGACCCTCGGTGGCAAAGCGCTCGCCCCTTATCTCAAAGCCGTGTTCCCATAAATATGACCTGAGCCTGTCTGCCTGTGTCATAGGCTGCAGTACCAGCGGCACCCGAGCCTTATCACCCGCCTCGTCTATGATACGGGCAATAAGCTCGCCGCCCATACCGCATACAGCCGCTGCGTCGTAGCTGTCCCTGTCCACGGCGTTAAAGCCGTCGGACAGTACAAAGTCGGTCAGCGGCAGTAGGGCAGGTGCAAGCCTTGCCACGTTCTCTCTGCCTGCGGCGAGGGGGCCCTCGTTCACGTCGCTGACCACTGCGCCCCTGATGCGCCCCTGCAAAAACAGCGATATGGGCAAAAAGGCGTGGTCACTGCCTACATCCAAAAGCCTTGTGCCCGAGGGCACAAGGCTTTCAATAGTTTTAATACGTTTTGATACTACCATTAGTCGTAAAGCTTGGTAAGCTCATCCTCGGTGATAAGAACGATGATATAGTCAACGTTCTTGTTACCGGTGGTGCCTGCGTAAGCACTGCCTGCGGTTGCAACTACGTTGTAGTTGTCAACGTTCCAGAAAAGGGAGTTGTTGAAACGCTCGGCAAGCATATCGGTAATAGGCGCACAGTCAGCAGACCTGTAAATGAGTGCGGAGGGCAGCTCCTTACGGTTGGTGAAGAAGCCAAACTTGCTGTCGCAAAGCACGTCATCGGGGTCCACGTCATAGAGCTTGGAGTAGAAATAGCTGTCATAGAAACGGTAGTCGTTATCAGCGAGATTAAGCTTAACGTCGCTTATCTTGATAAGACCGTCGGCGATATCCGCAGGAATCTTATCACCCTCTGCCTCGGAGCTTGCCTCCTCAGAGCTCTCCTCAGAGCTTGCTTCGCCGCTGCTTTCCTCAGAGCTTGCCTCCTCAGAGCTTGCCTCGGCGCTTTCCTCCTCAGAGCTTTCGGGAGTCTCTGCAGGGGTCTCCTCGTTGTCTGCCCAAGTGTCACCTATATTAAGGTCTGCCTTGGGAACAAAATCGTAAACAGTTTCGGAGAAAGCGTTTATATCAAGGCCGTAATGGTATGCAAGGTCGCCGAGAAGGGCACCCTCCACCGTCTTGATATCGAAGCCGTCCTTGCCTGCGGGGGCTGCGGCGGCAAACTTCTCGTTCTGAGCGATGTAGCTCATAAGCTCGGTGTAAGCAACGAAGGCGGCATAATCGCTCCAACCGCTGTGGGTGTCATAGAAAAGGGGATAGTCCTTTGCAGCAGCGAAAGCGTCACTAAGGTCGATAACGGTAACGCCCGCATCCTTAAGAACCTTTACGGTCTGGGTATAGAGAGATACCGCACCTGCCTCAACACCCTCGGGAAGGGAGTCAGCAAGCACTCTTGCTCTGGAGGGAGCCATAACGTATATAAGCTCGGTACTGCCTGCATTCTTGAGGGTGTTAAGAACGGTCTGGCACTCGGAAGCAAAGTCCTCTGCCACGCCGTTGTTACGGATGTTCTCCTCGCTCAGCGCATTTATGGAATCCTCGCTGAACAGCACGAATTTATCTGCAAGAACAGTGGGATATACGAGGTTACCGCTGGTGTTAAGGTTGGGCTTAGCGGTAAGCTCACGTGCCATACTTTCGGTCTTGCCCTCTGCGGTAGCGGTAAGACTTACCATATACTCGCTTCTGTCGCCGAGAGTCAGCTCAAGCACGAAGGATTCGCCCTTGGCGGTAACGGTAGAGCTGCCGCCCGTAGCAAGAGCTGCCTTTACGGTAGCGCCGCTCTCGCAGGTGCCGCTGATAGCTACGGTGTGTGCGGAGGTGTTGAACACGCTGTTCACAACGGGCATACGGGTCTGACCCTCAGAGGGCTCGGGATCTGCCACAGACTCAACCTCAGACTCAACGTCGGTGCTGAACTCAGGCACCTTGTCAAGAAAGTCCGTAGTGGACTGGCTGACACAGGCGGCAAGGGATGCCACGGTAAAGAGGCATAAAAGTAAAGCTATAATTCTTTTAGTAGTACGCATAAACACTGTCCTCGTTTCTGCTATAGGTGTATCCACGCCCCGTGGATTCGGGGCGTGGCTTAATAAGAGGGGGGGAAGGGATGGACGATTAGTCCTCAGCCTTCTTAGCCTCTTCAATGATCTTGTTGGCGATCTCGCCGGGAGCTTCCTCGTATCTTACGAAATCGAAGGTGTAGCTGCCTCTGCCCTGAGTCATAGCTCTGAGCTGGATAGCGTAATTGTTCATCTCAGCAGAGGGTATCTCAGCCTCGATAACGGTGTAGCCCTTACGCTCGCTCTCGCCCATACCCATGATTCTGCCACGGCGCTTGGAAACGTCGCCCATAATGTCGCCGGAGTAGGAGGTGGGGATAAGAACCTTGAGGTAGCCAACGGGCTCAAGGATAACGGGGTTTGCATTTATAGTCTGCTTGTATGCAAGGATAGCAGCAAGCTTGAAGGAGATCTCGTTGGAGTCAACAGGGTGGTAAGAGCCGTCGAACAGGTCTGCCGCAAGGTTAACTACGGGGAAGCCTGCAAGAACGCCCTTCTGCATTGCCTCAAGAAGACCCTTCTCAACTGCGGGATAGAAGTTCTTGGGAACAGAGCCGCCAACTACGCTCTGGGTGAAGGTAAGACCGTCCTCTTCGCCGTGGCTGAAGGTGATCTTAACGTGACCGTACTGACCGGAGCCGCCGGACTGCTTCTTGTGCTTACCGTCGGTCTGGATGGTCTTCTTTATAGTCTCTCTGTAAGCGGTCTTGGGCTCAGTATACTCGATAGAAACGCCGTAGCGGCTCTTGAGCTTCTGAGAAACGACCTCGAGATGGATATCACCGAGACCGTGTACCAGCATCTGCTTGGTCTCAGCGTTGTTCTCATACTTGATGGTGGGATCTTCCTCAAGGAGCTTAGCTATACCGCCGGAGATCTTGTCCTCGTCGCCCTTGCTCTTGGGAACGATAGCCTGACGGTAGTAAGGCTTGGGATAGTCGATAGCTGCGAAAGCATCCTTGCCGCCGAGGGTGTCGCCGGTGTTGGTTGCAACGAGCTTGGTGGTGTAGCCGATATCGCCGAAAGCGAGATCGTCGGTCTCGGTCTCCTTAGCGCCAACGCAGGTGTAGATCCTTGCGATCTTCTCGTTCTGCTCACTTCTGAGGTTCTGAAGCTGGCTATCCTTCTTAACAGAGCCGTTCATTACACGGAAAAAGCTCTTCTTACCGAAGGTATCTGCAACGGACTTGAATACGAGAAGTGCAGTGTCGCCGTCCTTGGAGAGAGCGATGCCGCCATCCTCGGTCTTGTCAGCGGCAGACTTAAAGGACTCAGCAACTACGTCAAGGAAGCTTGCAACGCCTGCAAGAGTGGTAGCTGCGCCGGAGAATACGGGTACTACGATGCCCTCCTTAAGACCCTTGCGGAGTGCGCCGAGCATCTCCTCCTTGGTGAAGGGCTCTTCCTCAAAGAACTTGTCCATAAGCTCGTCATCGGTCTCGGCAAGAGCCTCGGTAAGAGCTGCGGTATAGTCCTCAAGAGCGGAAACGTCGAAATCAACCTTCTTAGCGTTACCCTTTGCGTCATACTCGAAGGCCTCGCCGGTGATAAGGTTGCAGAATCTCTTAGCCTTACCGGAGGTCTCGCAGGGAACGATAACGGGGCATACGGAGGAACCGAACTGGTCCTTAAGACCCTCAAGAACGCTGTCAAAGTTAGCGTTATCATCATCGGTCTTGTTTACGAAGAAGCACTTGGAAACGCCCTCAGCGTAGTCCCAGCTAAGCTCGGTGCCTACCTTGAAGCCGCTCTTGCCGTCAACAACCAGAACTGCGGTGTCAACAACACGGAGTGCCTGCTTAACTTCGCCTGCGAAGTCAAAGATACCGGGGGTATCCAAAAGGTTTATCTTCTTGCCCTTCCAATCAAAAGCCGCAAGACTTGCGGAGATGGAGGTGCCACGCTTTTTCTCTTCAGGATCAAAGTCCATAGTGCCACCGACTCTGTCGATAGCGCCTGCAAGGAGAAGCATAGCCTCTGCCAATGCGGTTTTGCCGTCGCCGCTGTGTCCTAACAGCGCAATGTTTTTAATGGATTCAGATTGATATTTTGCCACTTGTTTGTCCTCCGAAATATATATGTATTTTGTTTTTTGCATTTACGTCGCCCTTACGGGGAACAGCCGCCCCACTCCCCCAACCAAAAGACTGAGACAGAATGAGACAGTTTTAATTATTATAAAGGATTTTACAAAAATATTCAATAGCATTTTATAAGAATTTTTTTCGCCGACTGTAAAATAATTGCTCCCGAATTTGTGCAAAACACACAAAGGACAGCTTTTTGAGCGAAAAAACCCTTAAAGCAGGAAGGAAAGCACTGCCATAGGTGCCAGCCACAGAAGCTGGAACAGCAACACTGCGCTGCTGCCGTAGGCACCTGCGGCACCTGTCAGCGCAAGGAAGAACACCGCAAATATTGCCACAGCGATGGAGGCTATGTTGATTATGCAGTTGCTCTTGGTGGCGTGACGGGCACGGTCGCAGAGTATAAACAGCTTGAGGAAGCTATGGAGGGAGGAGCCGGAGACCATACCCGTATCCACTTCCTTCTCGGTGCCGTTCATATCCTCGGGCACGCCGCCCTTCAGGACTGCAACGGGGCACTGCTTATACTTAATGCTTTTCTGAAGCAGTTCGTTGTTGATATTGGGGTCAAGAGTCTTGATGCCCACGCACACGCCCGCCTTGTACATACTGCGAAGCAGGTTGTCAAACTCGGGGTTGATGGCGTACTTCACGTAGACCTTAGCCACTACTGCGTCGTTTATCGCCATATACATGACCGTGCCCACGTTTCTGGAGTAGACCTCGTCGGTCTCGTCCACGGGGGCGTCAAACCTGCAATGGCGCATATAGCTGAGCTTGCCCAGATAGTAGTCACAGCCGTCCATAACGATATACAGACCGTCTGCGGCGGAATCTATGAGCCTTATACTGTCGGGCTTGGGCAGTCTCTCCAGCATATTGGCGGTAACGGTCTTGAGGGGTCCCTCGATATAATCAAAGAGCATCCCAAGCCTAATCATAACCTTGTCGATAGGGTAGTCCCCATAGGTCTTAACGCCTGTTATGCTGACCATGTGGGGCAAGAACGCCTCGGTATCCGCAAAGGAAAGCACTGCGGCATCTGCATACTCCTCAGCCACGGCGTTGCCCACAAAGGCGCCGTTGTAGCGCTTTGCGGTAAGGTTGGCAACGATAACGGGCAGGCTTATCATAAAGTAGGAGGAAAGGGGGGTTGCGGCGCAGAAAAGCAGGGTAGCCGCAGAGTAGGCGCCGTAGCCGTCACCGTTAAGGATAAAGCTCACAAGGAACAGAACTATGGAAAGGGCGGCGGTAACGGGCACCAGGAAATTGAAGATATCCTCGCTCTTGGGACGCTTGGTGGTACGGGAGAAGAAGCCTGAAATAAAGTCTGCCTTCTTTACCGTAAATATATCACTGCTCTCGCTGAGGTACTTGGCAAACTCGCCTGCCTCGCCTGCCTCGCCTTTTATGGACTGGGCGGTGAACTTTGCACGCTTCACTGCAATGACACGGAAGCTGTACAGGTCCTTTTTACACTGCAAAAACTTTACGCCTGCGTTGCACACGGCGGCAGAGGCGGCGGTGAGATTATATAGCTTAAGGTCTATGGCAGTGGGGTCTACAGCCAGACTGACCAGACAGAACGCTGTTGAGACCAGCATGGTTGCCGCCATAACGCTGTCCGAGGTAAGCTTAAAGGAAGCAAAGGCACGGAGCCCGTTCATAAAGCTTTCGGACATTATCATTATAATAAAGAACAAAAGCTGAAGGTCGGCAAGTATATAAACAGCGCCGAATCTGCCCTGTCTGAGATAGGGGGTCCTGCCGCTTTGGTAGCTTGCCAGCTCAAGGTACAGTATAAACGCCGTAAGCAGTACAACGCCGATAAGCTTGAGCCTGCTCATAGCCACGGCACGGTTAAGCATAGTGGCTATCTCGGTATTCTGCTCCCTGCTCTTGTACTCAAAGGCGTTTTCAGCCTTCTCCTTCTCTGCCTTGGCCTTTTTTCTGCGCTTTTTGACCTTTTTGGCAGAGGAGGCACGGTCAAAGAGCTCACTGGAGTTGAGCTCGGGGTCATCACGCTTTGCGCTGATATCCTCCTCCATCATATCGAATATCATGCGGAGGTTGCGGTCCTTATCGCTTTCGGAGGCGCCGCCCACAGCATCCTCCTCGTCATCTACGCCGAGGGTGAGCTGGTCACGGTTTTCGCCCTCCTCGTCCTCTATCTTTATCTGACCGCTGTTTATCTTGTCACTCAGTGCGGCAAAATCCTCGTCAAAGGTAGCCTTTTCGCCGCTGTCAAGAGGCAGGTCCTCTATCTGCACAGTATCGCCAAAGCTGAAAAGCTTTTCCTGCACGAAGCGCTTTTTAACAGGTACCTCGTCGGAGAAACGGGGCGCCTCAGCCTCCTCGTCCTCGGCGTCGGCAACGCCCTCCACTACAGGCTCGTCCTCCTCGTCTGCCTTGCCGTCCATCATAGCAAATATATGCTCTACCTGCTTTTTGCCCCGTCTGCCCCCCCTGCGAAAATACTCAAGCAGGGTCTTATCGTCGTCAGAATGAGCCTCAAGCAGCTCCTGCAGGCGACGGGTGCTCATATTGGGGTCGGTCTTTTCCTTGCCGCTGTATTCGTTGATCAGCTCCTGCTCCTCGGTAATAGGGGCAGCGGGAGATGGCTCCTTCTTCTCCTCCTTGGCATCTGCGGCTATCTCAGCCTCTGCCGCCGCCTTGAAGTCGGGAGCGGCAACGCCCTTCGCCGCCGCCGCATCCTTGGCGGCGGAAGCAAGTATACCGTCTATGGCAAGTATGCTGTTTTCCTTCATCTCGTCAGACATATTATACACACCCTTATTATAAATAAAACTAAAAAATCCTATTTCCCCTTGTGGCGACCCCTTGCCGCCTCAAACAGTATCACCGCAGCCGCAGTAGATACGTTAAGGGAATTGAGCTGTCCGTACATAGGGATGCTCAGAACGAAATCGCTGTTTTCTCTCACAAGTCTGGACACGCCGTCGCCCTCACTGCCGAGGACAAAGGCTACGCCGCCGTCAAAGCTTTGGCTGTCATAGGGCTCGCCGTCCGCCTCCAGCGCATATATCCATATATTGTTCTGCTTAAGATACTCCATAGCAGAGGAAAGGTTTGAAACCTTGCAAACGGGGATATGCTCCACCGCACCTGCAGACGCCTTTACCGCCGAGGGGGTAAGCAGTGCACTGCGGCGCTTGGGGATGATAACTCCGTGACAGCCTGCGCACTCCGCAGTCCTGATGATAGCGCCCAGATTATGCGGGTCGCTCACACAGTCGAGTATCACCACAAAGGGCGCCTCTCCCTTAGCCGACGCAAAGGCGAGGATATCGTCAAGGCTTGCATACTCCCTGTCGGGTATCTGCGCCACCACGCCCTGATTTGCCGCCGCCATACGGTCAAGAGCGTTCCTGTCCGTCTCCACCACGGGCACGCCTGCCTTTACCGCCTCACCGTAGATGACGGTAAGCAGACCCTCTCTCTGCCCCTTGAGTATGAACAGCTTATCTATCGCCCTGCCGCTTTTCAAAAGCTCTCTCACGGCGTTTCTGCCGGCAACAAGGTTTTCGCTCTCCTGCACCGGGGCGGAGGCGTACTGCCTGTCATCTCTGTCGCCCCTGTAGGGCTTGTGCTCTTTTTTATCTTTTCTGCCTTTATAGTCAGCCATTTACAGACCCATCCATTCTATCTTTATACAGAATACATTATAGCACACACTTGCGCTTTTGTCACCCTTTTTTTCGCCTTTTCGCATAAAAATCCGTAATTTTTACAAGAATAACCTACAGAGGTGTTTTTTATGACCGTTTTTTTACTGCGCACTTTGCTGTTTTTTGCGGTTTTGAACGTGGGTATGCGGCTTATGGGCAAGCGGCAGATAGGCGAGATACAGCTTTCGGAATTTGTGTCTGCGGTTATGCTGTCCGAGCTTGCGCTGATGCCCATAACACAGCCGGACACTCCCCTGTTGTACGGACTTCTGGGAGTAGCGCTGCTTTGCTCGCTGGAGGTGATAAACGCCCACCTTTGCCGCACAAGCTCTGCCTACCGCCGTGCCATGGAGGGACAGCCTCTTGTGCTGGTTTGCAAAGGGCGCATACAGACCCAAAGCCTTGACCGTGCACGCATAAGCACCGACGAGCTTTTTGCCGCCATCCGCATAGCAGGCTACAGGGGGCCGGGGGAGGCAGATTACGTTATACTTGAGCAAAGCGGCGCTATCAGCGTACTGCCCCGTGCTGCCGCCGCAACCCTTACTCCTGCCGACCTTGGAGTAGCGACGGCAGAGCGTGGTATATGGCACCCCGTAGTGCTGGACGGCAAGGTGCAGGCACGAACTCTTGGCAGTACGGGCAGAGACGGGCGCTGGCTTGAGAGAGTGCTTAAGGAGGAGGGGCTCAAAATGGAGGAGCTTATCTATCTTTGTATTGATGATACGGGTACTCTGAGCTACGAGGTGAAGGATGGAAAATGAAAGGCTTTATCGTTTCGCTTGCGGTGATGCTCCTTACCCTGTGTGCCGTCACCCTCTGTGCCCTGTACGGCAACGGCGTTTTGAAGGAGGCAGAGCAGGCGGTAGCAGAGGCAGAGAGCGCAGAGGAGCTGTATGCCGCCGCCCGTGTTTTGGAAAAAGAACGCCTCCGCCTGCACCTTATAATAAGGGAGACGGAGGTGGATGCGTTGATACGTATTATAGATGAAGCCGCCCTGTGCGCAGAGGACGGCGCCGCCCTTGAGGCAGCAAAAAGAGACATCGCCGCCCGTATCGGCGCTATGAAAAGAGACCTTATGCCAAATCCGCTGTAGGGGTCTAAAGGGTTATCTCCATTATCCTGTTGACGGGGGCGACCTGCAGTCTTACGTCACCTGCATAGCTCTCGCCAAACAGCTTTATCCCGTACTCCTTCAGCCGTCTTTCGCTCTCCTCGGCGGCAAGGCGGGGGGTGTTGTTGGTCTCGCTCAGGTGGGCAAGAGTTATGCTCCTTGTACCGCAACGGACAAGCACGGGCGCAAGGCAGGCGCAGGCCTCGTTGCTGAGGTGCCCGTGACTGCCGCTGATTCGCTTTTTAAGAAACTGAGGGTAGGGCCCTGCCTTCAGCAGAGCTGTATCGTGGTTGGATTCTATAAGCACGCTGTCACAGCCAAATACCGCATCCTCCACGCTGTCGCTGATATGCCCTATATCCGTAGCGTAGCCAAGGGTGCCTGCGGGCGTCTCTATCCTGTAGCAGAAGGAGCGCACGCTGTCGTGAGGGGTGGGATACACCGTTACGGCGATATCCCCTATCACCACCCTGTCGCCTGCAAGGGTGGGCACAAGCAAGGCCGCCGCCTCGGGAGCGGCGGTGGCGATGACCTCCATACATTGGGGGTCGGTGTAGATGGGTACGCCGTGCTTCTTTGAGATGGCGCCAAGCCCCTTGGTGTGGTCGCTGTGCTCATGGCTCACAAGTATTCCTCCAAGCGCCGAGACCGAGGTGCCAAGTATGCCAAGTCCCGTCTCTATCCCCCTGAGCGATGCGCCTGCATCTATAAGCAGAGAGTCCTTACCGTAGCAGATATATGTGCTGTTGCCTCTGGAGGAGGAAAACAGCGTATAGGCTTTAAGCTTTTTCTCCATACTCCAAACGGCAAACTCCTTTTTCTCTTATCCTTACGGGCATGACCGAGCCATTGCCGAACATCTTCTCCATAGCCGCCACAAGCTCGCCACGCTTTTCTGCCCTTACGTAGCACTGCAGTGCGCCGCCGAAGCCGCCGCCGTGGATGCGTGCCGCAGTAACTATGTCCTTCAGCGCCGCTGTAGCCTCGTCTGCCTCCTTGTGCACGTTGCGGAGGTTGGTGCGTGAGGATATGCCCGAGCTGTTCACTGCGTACAGGCAGTTTGCGGTCTGACCCATGGCAGCCCGTCTGCAGAAAAACGCCACACGCTTGTTCTCGTCAAAGAAATGGAGCGCACGTCTGTACACCCTGTCGCCCAGCTTGAGCCGCAGGTACTCCTTTTTCTCGGCGAAAACGGCAGGGTCCACCTGCCCCAGAACGTCCTTGCCGAAATAGCCTGCCGCCGTCCTCATATCCTCGGCGATAGAGCCATACTCCGCCTCAAGCCCCTTGTGATGAACGCCCGTGTCCACGAGATACATATAAAAGCCCTCGGCAGAAAAGCTCTGAGGTGTGACCGTGGGCAGCTCGCCCGAAAAATCTATGTGCACCGTGCCGCCGTAGGCACAGCATATCTGGTCAAGCAGACCGCAGGCCTTGCCAAAGTCTGCGTTCTCCGTCTCCCTTGCCGCCAGCGCAAGCTCCATAGCAGTGGCACTGCCGCCGCCATAGAAGCTGTCCGCAATCTTGCCGCAAAGCAGCGAAAAGGCGGCAGAGGAGGAAAGTCCCTTGCCATAGGGGATAAGGCTGTCGGTCACGGCGACAAAGCCTCCGCCGAAGCGGCGTGCCATACCCGCCGCCAGCGCCGCAGAGCTACCCTTTTCGGCACTCTCCGAAAGACGTGCCTCGGTAAGGCTGTCCCCCTCGTAGATGCGCACCTCACCCTCGGCAGGTGCCGCTACCGCCAATATATCCTTGTCTATAGCCGCACCCACAGCCACGCCGCCGTTATGGTCGGTGTGGTTGCCGATAAGCTCGGTCCTTGCGGGGGCGGAAAACACCGCCACGCCCTCCATATCGCCAAAACGGCAGGCGAAGGACATAGCAAGATTCAAAAGGCGCACTCTTGCCGCCTTGAGGTTGCCGTACAGCTCTATAAGTGCGCTGTCACAGCCACCGTCCTTTATGTACATGATAAGCTCTGAGGCTCTCATAAAAACCTCCTTGCCACCCTTGCGGCGGCGTTCTCAAGATCGGCTACACAGCGGCGCTTTATCTCTTCCCAGTCAAGCCCCGTCTCGCTCGCCTGCTCCACGCAGAAAAAGCCTGCGCCCTCTATTTCCTCACGGCTCAGCAATACCCTGCCGCCTATAGCCGCCACGGGCTTGCCCCCCGACCTTGCGGCCACCGCCGCAGGGAGCTTGCCCCCAAGGCTCTGGCTGTCAAGGCTGCCCTCGCCCGTCACTATAAAATCAGCGTCTGCGGCGTGCTTTTCAAACCCGCAGGCTTCAAGCAGCAGTCCTGCCCCGTCCTCAAGGCTTGCGCCGAGGAACACGGCAAGGCCCGCACCGAGACCCCCTGCCGCACCGCCCCCGGGGAGGGTCGTCATATCCCCGTAGCCTGCCGCCTTTACCACTGCGGCAAGGTGCCCGAGATTTGCATCAAGCGTCTTTACAGCCGCCTCGTCCGCCCCCTTCTGACGTGAGAAGACCTCCGCCGCTCCCCGCTCACCGCAGAGGGGGTTGTCCACGTCACAGGCGACCTGTATGCGGCATTCCTTTATCCTTGGGTCGAGACCCGAAAGGTCCACCGCCGCAAGAGCGGCTATACCACCGCCCGTAAGCTCTATCTCCCTGCCGTCTGCCCCGAGGAAACGGCCGCCAAGCGCCGCCGCCATACCTACGCCGCCGTCGTTGGTGGCACTGCCACCGATACCGATAACAAGCCTGCGACAGCCGTCGTCAAGGGCGGCTCTTATAAGCTCGCCCGTACCGTAGGTGGTGGTGTGCAGAGGGGTGCTCCCCTCCTCGGCTACGGCAAGTCCGCTTGCCTTTGCCATCTCTATAACGGCACTGCCGTCAGAGAGCCTTGCATAATAGGTCTCTACCCTCTGACCGTTGGGACCTCTTACGGCGAGGGTGCGCCGCTCTCCGCCCACGTTGTGCAGATAGGCGTCGGCGGTGCCGTCGCCCCCGTCTGCTGCCATAAGGCTTAAAACAGAACAAGAAGGCATAACCGAAATTATGCCTCTCTCAATAGCCTCTGCCGCTGTACGGGCATCCATAGTGCCCTTGAATTTGTCGGGTATTACTATAGCCTTCATAAACAGTATAACTCTCCCGTTATCCGTTATTTTATATATAAACAAAGCTCAGGGGCTGTTAAATAACCCTTGCTTATCTACAGCCCCTTATATTATTTTATTACCTTATTACTTTCCCTCAGTTTGCGGAATCGAGCACAAATCTTATGGTGTGATAAGCGCCTGCCTCGCCCCTCCTGCCCATGCGGTAGAAGGTCATCTCCACCGTTTTGCCTGCGCCTGCCTTGGAAAGCGCCTCCTGAAGCTGTTCTATGGTGGTAATCTCCGTACCGTCAAAGCTTGTGATGATATCGTAGGCGGAAAGACCTGCCTCGTATACTGCGGTGCCACGGTCTACCGTGGTGACAAGCACGCCGTCGGGACAATCGTCACTGAGGCTGTAGTCCTCTCTTACGGCGTCGGTAACGGTGCCGCCCTGTATGCCAAGCTTGGCGGCGCCCACCGCAAAGCTGTCGTTCCTGTCAACCACCTCGCCATAGGCGATAAGGCTGTTGATTATGGTCATGGCGGAGGTGGAGGGGAGCGCAAAGCCTATACCCTCAAAATTCTCTGCCAGCTTCATAGCGTTAATGCCCACTACCTGACCTGCCATATTGATAAGGGGACCGCCGCTGTTGCCGGGGTTGAGAGTGGCAGTGGTCTGGATAACGGTCATAGTCTTTATGACTGTACCGTAATCGTTGGTTATCTGAATATCCCTGTCAACGCCGCTTACTATGCCGTAGGACATGGTGCCTGCAAGCTCCTCGTCGGAGGGAGTGCCTATGGCAACCACCCACTCACCTACGTTAAGGCTGTCACTGTCGCCTATCTCAAGAGCTATCATATCATCCTTGTCTATGGAAAGAACGGCGATATCGGTCATCTCGTCGGAGCCGATAAGAGTAGCAGTATACTCGCTGTTATCGTAAAACCTTACGGTAATGCTCTTTGCGTCCTCAATAACGTGGTGGTTGGTGATGATATACTTCTCCACCTTACCGCTCTTGGGGTCCTTGCCCTCCACGATAAAGCCACTGCCCAGACTCTTGCCCATCTGCACACCGAAGAAGCCGTTGTTGTACTCCACGGTACAGATGATGCTGACACAACTGGGGGAGCACTTGTTATACAGCTCCACAAGGCTGTCAAAGCTCTCGTCGGGCACGGGTGCTACCGTGACTACCTCGGGCACGGACTCGTAAACGCTCTCCTCCCTCTCCTCTGCGCCGTCGCTTGCCGTCTGGCTGTTACCGTCAAGCAAGGAGGGGAGACGGTCATCATCGTTCTGCCTGTCATCAAGCAGAATATATGCGCCCAGCGCCAGCACGCCCACAAAAAGCACTGCCACAAGCACTGCAAGCACTACCGTTGCCTTGCTTTTGCCGCTCTTTGGGGCGGATGCACCGTAAGGGGAACCTGTGGGGGCTGCAGGACTACTGTATCTGTAGCTGCCGTCGGAATAATAGGTGTATCTGTTCTGAGGAGGGGGCGTGGCAGTACCACGGGGTGCCTGCATATTATAAGGGCTCTGCCCGTAGGGTCTGCCCTGTGTGCCGTACACGCCGCCGTAGGGATTCTGCGTGCCCTGAGGTGCCTGAGCGCCGTAAGGCGTGTCCGGGGTACCCGCATTCTCGCTTGCGGAGGCGGCAGCGCCCTCTGCCTTATCGGCAGTGGCGGTAGCGGCTTCTTCCTCGCTGTTGTCCTTCAAAACATCGTCTTTTTCATCGTACATAAGCCTTTGCTCACTTTCTGTCGGGTAGGATAAGGGGGCAAAGCGCCGCCCCGTCTGTAGCCTTAGAATAGTGCTTTCTTCTTAAAATAAACTGTAAGCACCGTTAAAACAAGCTTAAATTTGCGTACTTTTTTGCACAAAAGCAAAAAACACACGGTTATTATAACTCTTTTTCGCCAAAAAAACAAGTGTGCCCGACATATTTTTGTATTTTTCTCATCCTTTTCCCCTATTCACATAATATTAACACAAATGCCTTGACAGCGTGCATAATTGACCGCTATAATCACAATGGATAAAAAAGGACAATAAAAGAGGTTTTCCGAGGGAAAACAGAAAGGTTATGTAAAAAATGGGCGAATTCAACGTTTTTTCGGTGCTTGAGCTGATCGGCGGACTTGCGCTGTTTCTGTTCGGCATGAACGTAATGGGTCAGGCGCTTGAGCGCCGTGCAGGCGGTGCCCTCCGTGACCTGTTGGGCAGACTGACCACTAACAGATGGGCAGGTCTGCTTACGGGTCTTGGCGTAACGGCCATCATCCAGAGCTCCTCTGCCACAACGGTTATGGTGGTGGGCTTTGTAAACTCGGGCATAATGACCCTGCGCCAGTCAATAAACGTAATAATGGGCGCAAACGTGGGCACCACGGTTACCGCTTGGATACTGAGCCTTTCGGGCATCAGCAGTGATAACTTTGTGGTACAGCTCTTCAAGCCCTCCTCCTTCACCCCCATTCTGGCGGTGATAGGTCTTTTGTATTTTCTGTCCGGCGAGGGCGGCAAAAAGAGAGATACGGGCAGCATCCTTCTGGGCTTTGCCACGCTGATGTACGGTATGGATATTATGTCGGGTGCCGTATCGGGCCTCAAGGACGTTGAGGGCTTTCGGCAGATGTTCACCGTGTTCTCCAACCCCTTGCTCGGTGCGCTGGCAGGTGCGGTGCTTACGGGCATAATCCAGTCCAGCTCCGCCTCTGTGGGTATATTGCAGACTCTGTCGCTGGCAGGTCAGGTGACAAACGGTATGGCTATCCCCATCATTATGGGTCAGAACATAGGTACCTGTATTACGGCTCTCCTTTCCTCCGTGGGCGCAAACAAAAACGCCCGCCGTGCCGCACTGGTTCACCTCTCTTTTAACGTAATAGGCACCTCCGTACTGCTTGCCGCCTTTACGGTTGTAAAGAGCTTCGTCCATATCCCGTGGCTGGGCGAGGTGGCGTCGCCCCTTACCATAGCTATAGCGCACTCAGTGTTCAACGTGCTGTGCACCCTTATGCTTGTGCCCCTTTCGGGCGTGCTGGAGAAGCTGGTTATGCGCCTCGTGCCCGACGGCAAGGACCCCGACACGGTAGAGGAGCTGGACGAGCGTCTGCTTGCCACCCCCGTTATGGCGCTTCAGCGCTGTCACACCATCGCCTGCGATATGGCACACGTCTCTGCCTTGGCACTGAAGGAGGCTATGGGCCTGCTTTACGGCTTTGACAGTGCCGTTATGGCAAAGGTGAAGGAGAAGGAGGACAAGAGTGACCACTACGAGGACATTCTCGGCACCTATCTTGTAAAGCTCAGCACCCGCCGTATCAGCGGTGAGAACAGCGCCGAGGCGGCAAAGCTTTTGAAGATAATAGGCGACTTTGAGCGCATATCCGACCACGCCGTTGAGGTTGCCGCCGCCGCAGAGGAGATGCACGCCAAAAAGCAGAGCTTTACGCCTGAGGCGATAGAGGAGCTTAAGGTGCTGACCTCCGCTATGGAGGAGATACTTGACAGGACCGTTACGGCGTTTGAGTCCAATGACCTTGCCGCCGCAGTGGAGATAGAGCCTCTCGAGCAGGTCATAGACAGCATAAAGGACACCCTGCGCACAAGGCATATCGCAAGGCTTCAGCAAGGCAAGTGCACCATCGACGTAGGCTTTGTCTGGACAGACCTGCTTGCCGCACTGGAGCGTAGCTCTGACCACTGCTCCAACATCGCCGGCTGTGTGCTTGAGATCTCCCAGAACCATATGAACATCCACGAGACCCTACGTGCCGCAAAGAAGGGCGATGGCGAATTCAAGGATATGTACGAGAGCTATATGTCAAAGTACAGCCTTGAGTAATGCATTTAGCCTGTATATATACCTCTTCTGAGCAATAGCTTTGATAGACTGTATACAGCCCCTCCGAGCTGCGGCTTTGATACAATATGCACAACCCCCCTTTAAGCTGCGGCTTTGATACAATATGCACAGCTCCCCTTTAAGCTGCGGCTTTGATACAATATGCACAGCCCCCCTTTAAGCTGCGGCTTTGATACAATATGCACAACCCCCCTTTAAGCTGCGGCTTTGATACAATATGCACAACCCCCCTTTAAGCTGCGGCTTATTGGGGGACTTTCTTTTCCTTGAATGTTCATACCACGGTACAGCCTAAAAACAAAAGAGAAAGCGGAAACACAAAAAAGCCTTCTCCTCAGAGGAGAAGGTGGCGCCGTAGGCGACGGATGAGGTGTAGGCTGCGAATGCAGCCGTTATCTCCGCTCACCGTCTAAAGCTTGCGCTGCTTGTATGGCTTTCGCTACCCGTCCTGCGCCTTGCCGTGATGTATGCGCTCTGTCTGAAAGGTCTCGCTTTCCGCTTTGGGGACTGTTACGCCGTCTGCGGAGGGGGTGCGCCGTTTCTTTTGCGTTATCTCACTGCTTTGGGAACTGTTACGCCGTCTGCGGAGGGGAGTGCGTCGTTTCTTTTGCCTTATCTCACTGCTTTGGGAACTGTTACGCCGTCTGCGGACGGCTACACCTCATCCACCGACTCCGTCGGTCCCCCTTCCCCTCAAGGGGAAGGCTTAAAATTGTTTCCGCTAAAACGGGCGAGGTTCGTTCAAAGCAAAAATTAGATAAAAATACGTACAAAGGACGGCGTGCGCCGTCCTTTGTTTCATTATCTGTTCCAAAACTATCAATTTTTGCGTTCCACGGATATTTCACCCGTCTGCACGCTGAGGGCGAGGGAAATGTGCGTGGATTGGACGAACCGACCCCGAAGCTGTATACCACCCCACAAAAACTACGTTTTTGCGGGGACCCCGACTTTGTACTGCGAGAGGGGAGGTTCGTTCAAAGCAAAAATTATATAAAAATGCGTACAAGGGGCGGCATAATTCCGTCCTTTGTTTCTTTATTTGTTCCAAAATTATCAATTTTTGCGTTCCACGGATATTTCACCGCCCTCAGACTATTTGGTGACTTTGGAGCTGATAGTAATGCTCTTCTTCAGCGTTCCGCCCGAATAGCTGCCGCCTGTATAGAGTCCGTCCTTGAGGGTGCCCGTGCAGGAGCCGCCCGTATAGACGGAGTAGGTGGAGCCGCTGGCAAGATCGGGCGTGGACACCATAAGACGGGAGTAGGAGATGACGGGGTTAAAGACGAACAGTGCGCTGCCTGCGGAGTTCTTGAGGCAGACGAGGCTGTTTGCACTGCCGCTTACAGAGGTGGAGAAGGTGTACTGAGCGGAGGAGGTGGAGGGATACTCTGCCATATCGCCGCCGTCCACGAGGATGAATGTACCGCCGTTTACCAGCTTGGTACCGTCTGCATCGAAGCCTGTGTTGCCGCCGCCCTTTTGCTGTACTATGGTAGTGCCGCCGCTTATGGTGAGGGAGCCGTTGGAGTCCAGACCGTCGCCCGTGGCGTTCACCCAGACATACGCACTGCCGCCGATGTTAAGGGCGTATTTGGAGGTGTCGCCGCCCGTGCTGCCCATACCGGGCCTGAAGCCGCCGCCGCCCGGATTGGTGGAGCTGCTGTCGGTGCCGCCTGCGGCGTTGATGCCGTCATCGGAGGCAGTGATGCGCACGGTGCCGCCCGTCAGGTTGATGGTAAGCCCCTCAACGCCCTCGTAGCACTTGTTTACGGTAATATCGCCGCCGCTTACGGTAGTGGTGGTGTCGGAGTGGATACCGTCATCGCCGCTGTAGATGGAGAAGGTGCCGCCCGAGATGGTACAGTCGCCGTTGGAGTGTACCGCATCATCCAGCGAGTTTATCTCAAAGCTACCGCCCGTTACGGAGATAGAGCCCGTGCCCTTGATAGCCTTATAAGAGGAGACGCTGTCATTGGTTCCGCCGTAGCCGCCGCCCGTCTTGATATAGAAGCTGCCGCCCGTAATAAGGAGGGAGCCTGCAGAGGCGATACCGTCCCTGCCGCTGTAGATAGTAAGGTCGCCTCCGTTTATCTCGATGTAGGCATCGGACCGGAGGGTGTCCTCGGGAGTGGAGGCGTATAGGTCCACGTTGTCGATAACCACAGAGTCGTCGGCCTTGATAGCCTTATAGCTGCCTAAGGCGCTGTCGAAGGAGGCGGATGCGCCGCCTGCGGAGAGGATATAGATGTTATAGTCGCCGCTTGTGCCGATGCCTGCAGAGGTGGTGCGTGCCGTGTCGCCGTTGTTGATATAGATGCTTGCGCCTGCCTGCATAGCGTCGGTGGCAGTGGTTAGGTGCAGGTTGCCGCCCGTGATGCTCAGGTCGCCCAGATAGTTGCCGCCCGTGGTAACGGTGACGAGCCTTGTAGTGCTGTCATAGGTCACGGTGTCGCCCGTCTGGATAAGGCAGGTGGCGGCGTAGTTTGCGTTGTCCTGATGGGTAAGCAGTGCTATCTGACCCGTAGAAAGGGTGAAGTTCTTGGCGGTACCCGTGGCGTAGGTGGAGGCTACGGTGTATCCGCCTGCGCCGTTGTCATCGCAGATGGCGACGAACCAATATACGGCGGTGTTGCTTACAGAGCCGGTGGTCCAGAGATAACAGCCCGAGGTGGAGACACTGCCGTTAAGACTGCCGTAGGTGTAGCTTGTACGGGTCTCGCCCGTGGCGGTAGCGGTATCAAGAGAGTATGCCTTGAGACCGTCACCCGTGGAGACTACGGTTATGTCGCCGCCGCTTATGTTGAGAGAAAGGTCGCTCTTTATAGCGTTGTTGGAGCTGTTAAGCTCAAGGGTGCCGCCGCTTACGTTAACTGCGCTGTCACCCTTTACTGCCGTGTCGGAGGCGGGAACCTTCAGTGTGCCGCCGCTTATGTTGGTGCTTAGCGTAGCCTTTACGGCGTTGTCGGTAGTAGTTATCTGATAGCTGCCGTTTTCTATATAGATATCGCCCGAGGACTTGATACCGTCAGCACTGGTCAGCACGTTTACGGTGCCGCCCTTGCCGTAATAGGTGGTAAACGCCTTGATGCCCGTGCCCGAAGGACAGCTAAGGCTCAGGGTGCCGCCGTTTATGTTAACGGTGCCCTCGCTCTCGAGAGCGTCGGAGCCTGCCGCCGAAACCGTAAGGCTGCCGCCGTTTACGGTGATATCGTCATTTGCGTGGAGGGCGTCCTTAACGGCACCCGTAACGGTCACGGCGCCGTTTTCTATGATGATATCGTCATCGCTTACTATACCGTGCTGTCTGTTGCCCGTTACGGTCAGACTGCCCGTGCCGTTTATTTCTATCGTATCGTTGGCAAACACCGCACCCTTATCAAGAAGGGTGGTGGCAGTGCCGTCAGCCAAGGTGCTTGTAGTGTTTTCGTCAAGGACGAGGGTGGCACGCTTGCACTGCTCAAAGTAGAGGGCGGCGCCTGACGTGTTGGTAATGCTTACGCCGGAGAGCACCAGCGTAACCTTGTCCTCAAGCCCTGCGCAAACGTGTACGTAGCCGTTGTCGGTGTTGCCCGTTACGGTGTACTCGCCTGCTGCGGTAACGTAGGCGTAGTTGTCAACGGCGGTAACGCCCTCGCCGACGGTCTCTACGGTGCCGTTATTGAAATGGATGGAGGCGTAGTTGGATACGGGCTCGTCTGCAGAGGAGCTGTCCTCAGCGGAGCTGTCCTCAGCGGAGCTTTCCTCCTCGGAAACGGTGGGGTCTACCACCACTGCCGCCGCCTTCTCTTCCTCGGTGAGGTAGCCGCCGCTATAGAGGGGCAGGGTGCCCTTTACGTAGCTTCTTATAGCAAGGCTGTCCGCAGAGGAAACGTCGCCGTCACCGTCAATGTCTGCGGCGGCAAGAGCGGCACCGGAAAGGTCTGCCTTGCCCTTTATCGCCTGATTGATGAGCACATAGTCCACAGAGGAGGCACTGCCGTCACAGTTTACGTCGCCTGTGATAACAAGAATATACTCTGCGTTGGTGTAGCAAAGCACCATCCCCGTGGAGACCACGGACTGGCTTGTTTTGTCAACAGTGCCGCCCATTGCGGTCTTTAAGGTGGCGGTCTCGTACACGCTTGCCATAAGCTCCGCAACAGTGGTGCCTGCAGGCAGGTTATAGATATAGCTGCCCGATATGCTTAATCTGTATTGGTCGGAAAGCTCCTCGGCGCCGGCAAAGGATGCCGCAGGGATAAGGGTCATTACCAGCAGTAACGACAGGATGGCTGAAACAAGCCTTTTGGCATTTTTCATAAAATGCATCTCCCAAAATTTATTTGCCCACAGTGCAAGTCTTATCCGCCCTAAGGCAGAGACACCACGGGTCATTACTGATGGTAAAACCCCCGAATTAAAGAAAAATTAAAATAGTTAATCAACAAAAATTTCGGTGAAATGACGAAAAAACAGCGATATTATGACCGTTTTGCCTGCTTTTTGTTTTTCAATATGCACAACAGCCTTTTAGAGCGATTTTACGTTAAGTCGCTAAAGCGCCTCCTCGCCTTCTGCTTTCCTTCCTTTTTTCGCAGGAAGGGACACTACAGCAGCGCCTGTCTCAGCTTTTCCATTATCCGCTTTTCACGCCTGGAGACCTTGACCTGCGTCAGCCCCAGTATACGGGCGGTTTCCCCTTGGGACAGCCCCCTGTAGTAGCGGAGCATTACTATCCTGCGCTCCTCCTCGGGTAGCGCCTCCACCGCCTGCCGCAGTGCAAGCCGCTCACCGAACGCCGCCACGTTGTCCGTCCACAGCCGCTCCTCGGGGCTGAGCTCTCCCTCACCGCTGTCATAGAGGGAGGCAACGGGTGCCACTGCGTCCAGTGCCTGCACTGCCTCCTCCACGGTCATGCCGCTGATGCGGGCAAGCTCGGATATCCGTGGCTCCTCCCCTGTTTCGGTCATAATGCGCTGCTTTTCACGGCAGAGCAGTGCGCCCCGCCGCTTTATCTCACGGCTTACCTTTATTATACCGTCATCCCTTAGATGCTTTTTTATCTCACCCGTGATAAGGGGCACTGCGTAGGTGGAGAACATAGTGCCGAAGCCTGTGTCGAAGCCACGTATTGCCTTGATAAGCCCTAT
Organism: Clostridia bacterium; assembly: GCA_017521025.1. Lineage (GTDB taxonomy): Bacteria > Bacillota > Clostridia > Oscillospirales > CAG-382 > SIG636. The sequence continues at coordinate 43,132 of JAFXEB010000005.1, forward strand.
CGTGCCTATCTGTATCAGGTCCTCGGTCTCGGTGCCTCTGTCACGGAAACGCAAAGCAAGGCTTTTTACAAGCCCCATATTGTCCGCCACGAGCCTTGCAGTGGCATCCATATCGCCTGCCCTTGCGGCGGCAAAGAGGCTGTCCTCGTTCACTCTGCACCGCCGCCAAGCCGCTTGGTCAGCACCACCGTGGTGCCCTTACCCGGTGCGGAGCGCACACGCAGGCTGTCGCAGAAGCTTTCCATAACGGTAAAGCCCATGCCGCTCCTCTCCTCCTCGGGGGCACCCGTGTAAAGGGGTCGCAGACACAGCTCCACGTCTGCCATACCGCAGCCCTTGTCCTTTACCTCAAGCACCACCTTGCCCCCCTCGTATACAGCGCCCTTTATGCGTATGCGCCCCACGCCTCTGCTGTTTCTGTAGCCGTGGACTATGGCGTTTGTCACCGCCTCGGACAGGGCGGTCTTTATGTCCGCAAGCTCAGACACCGTAGGGTCGAGCCTTGCCACAAACGCCGCCACAGCCATACGGGCAAAGGACTCGTTTGCGCTTTTCGCCTCTATCTCAAGGGAGAAGCTGTCGGTCTTTACCGCTTTTTTCTTCTTAATCGCCGTCATATTTTCACGCTCCTTTCGGTCTTTATTATTTTGCCCAGCCCTGCCAGCGCCATTATCCGCTCCACCGCAGGGGACGGGTCCTTTACCGCAAAGGCGGCACCTGCCGCAGTGGCACATCTGTAGCGCCCCATTATCAGCCCCAGCCCCGAGGAGTCGCAAAAATGCACCTGACTCAGCTCGAGCACCACCTTTTTCGGGGCGGCAAGGCGTATCTCCCTGTCAAGGCTTGTCCGTGCCGATGCCGCACCGTGGTGGTCAAGCTCCCCCGTGAGGGAAAGGGTCAGCACGCCACCCTCTCTGTTTACCTTGTATTCCATTGGTTTTTCCTCCTTACTGTGGTGGCTATTGTACTATCCTATGCCCGTATATTTTGTCACTGGCTGTCGCCGTTGACAAAAAGACGGCTTGGGGGTATAATATAGACGGTTTTGCTACTTAATATATCGAAAAAGGGAGATACTCTTATGGCAACGGTAAATCAGCTTATGACATATCTTGAGGAGAGGATACCCAAAAGCCTTTCCATGCCCGGCGATAACGACGGCTTTTCGCTGATACCCCACGGGGAAAAAGAGGTTACTAAAATAATGCTTGCGCTGGACGTTACGCTGGAGTCGGTAAAGGCGGCAAAGGCTGCAGGTGCACAGCTCCTTGTGACCCACCATCCCACTATATTTGCGCCCCTTTACAGCCTGAGGGATACCGATGCCGTGGGCAAGCGCCTTATAGCCGCCGCAGAGGCGGGCATTGCCCTTGCAGGCTACCACACAAGGCTTGACGCCGCCAAGGACGGAGTGAACGACACCCTCTGCGCCCTGCTTGGCATAGAGATAGAGGACAGCTTTGAAAACGGGCTTGGCAGAGTGGGCACCCTTCCCTCGCCCATAAGCTTCGGTGAGCTTGCCGCAAGGCTTGAGTCGGCACTTAGCACAAGGCAGATAACGGGCATGGACGTGGGCAGACCCGTCCATCGCATAGCCGTGGTAGGCGGCAGCGGTAAAAGCGCCTTTTATAACGCATACCTGACGGGGGCAGACACCTTCCTTACGGGCGAGGCGGCGCACAACACCTTCCTTGACGCCCGTGACCTTGGGATGAACCTTATCTGTGCCACCCATTACCGCACGGAGGTCATAGTGCTGCCTACCCTTGAGCGCATTATCGGAGAGGGCTTTCCCCACATCCGGGTAGTGACCTATTTTGACGAAAAGTTTTAAGGAGCGTGGTTTTCCTTGGCAATAGACGGACTGTTCTGCCTGCGGCTTGCGGCAGAGCTTAAGGACGCCATAGCAGGCGCAAAAATAGAGAAGATAAACCAGACGGGGGACGAGGAGCTCTTGTTCCGTCTTTACGGCGGCGGCAAAAAGTACAACCTTTTGCTGTCTGCCTCCAGAAAGAACGCAAGGGTCTGCCTTTGCGGCGAGGTGCCGCCCCAGAACCCTGTGCCCACGTCCTTTTGTATGCTGATGCGAAAGCACCTGCAAAACGGCAGGGTGGCGGACGTTTTCGCTCCCGAGGGGGAGCGCATAGTGTGTATCGACGTGGAGAGCAAGGACGAGCTTGGCTACCCCTGCCACCGCCGCATATACGCCGAGCTGATGGGCAAATACTCCAACCTGCTTGTGAGCGACACGGACAAGGACAGGGTGATAGGCGCACTGTATCTTACCGACCTGACCTTTGCCGCCCGTACCGTTATGGTAGGGCTCCCCTACGAGGGACCCCCAAAGCAGGACAAGGTGCTTCCCCACTCCGTGAGCAAGGCGGAGTTTACAGCCCTTGCGGAGGCAAACGCCCACAGGGAGGCAGGGGATTTTATACTGAAGACCTTTGCCCTGTTTTCGCCCCTTGTGGCAAGGGAGGTGGCATACCGTGCAGGCGCTTTGGGCAAGACCCTTGCCGAGGCGGATACGGATGCGCTGTGGCAGAGCTTTGAGGAGCTGCTTTGCAGCGAGAGCTATCCCTGCACCGTCACCGACAGCAAGGGAGAGACCGTGGCGTTCTCCTACACAAGGCTAAGCCAGTACGGCGAGGGCTTTACCGTGGAGAGGCGTGAGAGCCTTTCCGCACTGCTTGACGGCTATTTTGAGGAGAAGGGCAAAAAAGAGAAGCACGACCGCCACAGCGCCGACCTGCTTCGCCTTGTGGCAAATCTCCGCACCCGTGTGGAAAAGAAAGCCGCCCTACAGCTCGAATCCCTGAGAGAGTGCGAAAAGAAAGAGGAATACAAGCGGAAGGGCGATGCTATAATAGCAAGCATATATCTGCTTAAGCAGGGGATGGAAAGCGCCCGTCTTACGGACTACGAAACGGGGGAAGAAATAGAGGTTGCGCTGGATAAGCGCAAGTCACCCTCTGCCAACGCCAAGGCATATTACAAAAAGTACAGCAAGCTGAAAAACGCAGAGACGGCGATGACGGAGCAGCTTGAAAAGACAAAGAAGGAGCTTTTGTACGTGGAGAGCGTTGCCGACGCAGTAAGCCGTGCAGAGAGCGACAGCGAGTTTGACGACCTGCGTGCCGAGCTTGAGCGTGCAGGCTATATCCGTGGCAAGGCAAGAGGAAAGCTCAAGCTGAGGTCTCAGCCCTTTGTGTATAAGGTGGACGGCGGCTACACCGTGAAGGTAGGCAAAAACAATCTGCAAAATGACGAGCTTACGGGCAGTGCCGATAAGGGCGACCTGTGGTTCCACGTAAAGAACGCACCCGGCTCTCACGTTATACTCTACGCCCACGGGGAGGAGCCCTCGGCAGAGGCGTACACCCAGGCGGCACAGCTTGCGGCTTACCACTCATCCCTGAGCGGCGCACCCTCCGTAGCGGTGGATTACACAAGGGTCAGGTTTGTGAAAAAGCCCTCGGGCTCTGCCCCCGGCTTTGTAATATACACCCACAACTATACAGCCTACGTGGACGGCACCGCCCCTCAGCTCTAACGTCTCTTGCAGAGCTATTGCTTCGGGTCGGTGTGTCCTGCCACAGCCGTGCCGCTCGGCAGCGGGGAGACGGAACAGCACTCGCCAAAGCCTCCCCCCCTTAGGGGAAGCTCATTCATAGCTGAAATCATAACCACCGGCCGTGCCGGTGGTATGCACAGGCCCCCTTAGGGCATAATACCGGCCGAGCCTATAGGCTCATCGTATTTTCTTTCTCTTGCGTGTAGTGCCCCACCACCGCAGATGCGGTTAGGTGCGCACTAAGGCCCCCTTGTGTAAAGGGGGCTGTCACCGCACAGCGGTGACTGGGGGATTGTCACTATGAGAACAACCCCTCCGCCCAGTG
>JAFXEB010000006.1 GCA_017521025.1 Clostridia bacterium
TTGGGAACTGTTACGCCGTCTGCGGACGGCTACACCTCATCCACCGACTCCGTCGGTCCCCCCCTTCCCCTCGAGGGGAAGGCTTAGAAATGTGTCCGCTAAAATAGAGGTACAAGTAGGATAGGCTTAAGACGCACACAGAAGCAAAAGAGAGAGCGAAAACACCCCAAAGCCTTCTCCTTAGAGGAGAAGGTGGCGCCGTAGGCGACGGATGAGGTGTAGGCTGCGTAAGCAGCCGTTATCTCCGCTCAACGTCTAAAGCTTGCGCTGCTTGTACTGCTTGTACAATATATCCTGCGCCTTGCCGAGATGCATGCGCTCTGTCTGAAAGGTCTCGCTTTTCGCTTTGGGAACTGTTACGCCGTCTGCGGAGGAGGTGCGCTTTGTTTTATGCCTTATCTCACTGCTTTGGGAACTGTTACGCCGTCTGCGGAGGGGGTGCGCCGTTTCTTTTGCCTTTTCTCTCCGCTTTGGGAACCGTTACGCCGTCTGCGGAGGGGGGTGCGCCGTTTCTTTTGCCTTTTCTATCCGCTTTGGGAACTGTTACGCCGCCCCGAGGACGGCTACACCTCATCCACCGACTCCGTCGGTCCCCCTTCCCCTCGAGGGGAAGGCTTAGAAATGTTTCCGCTAAAATGAAATGTGTCCGCTAAAGCAGAGAATAAGGCTTGGAAAAGTGTCAGCTAAAACGGAGGAGACAGCCTTCTGCGTTCTATGGCTTAAATGGAGCATAGCGCAAGTCACGTCGGAGAACACATCTATGTGCAAACCGTGGCTTAAATGGAGCATATCGCAAGTCACGGCGGAAAAGACAGCCCTCTGCGCCCTTTTGCCGCCTCCTTATGTGAAATGTAATTTAAAATTCAGCGCTGCCGAGCCATTTCACCGCTCAGTCCCTCTTGACAAAGATTTATATAAGGTGTATAATGACTTTGTATCAAATTGTTTGGAGGATACCCTATGAAAAAGCTTTGTTATTTATTTCTTAGTCTCTTGCTTTTGACCTGCCTTATCTGTGCTGCAGGCTGTGGCGAGGAAGAGACCGGTAACAAAAAAGCCCCCTATACCATTGAGTACAAGCTTTATGGTTCCGACTCTGTAATTATTACAAAGATAAAGGGCACTGTTCCCGCTGTTTTTGAGATTCCCTCTGAGTATCAGGGCTACCCCATAGCCGTTATTGACGAGGAGTGTCTTGCGGGTCAGACTGCTCTTACCGAGGTTATTCTTCCCGACAGTCTTACTGTTATCAAAAAGGGCGTTTTCCAGAACTGCTCCGGACTTACTAAGATAAACCTCCCCGAGGGTCTAACCGAGATAGGCGAGTTTGCCTTCAGCGGCTGTAAGGCTCTCAGCGATATAACCCTCCCTCAGAGCCTTGAGACCTTGGGCAGAGATGCCTTCAACGGCTGTGAGGAGCTTACTGCTGTCAGCCTTTCTGACAAGATAACCGCCGTTAACTACGCCACCTTCTACGGCTGTGAGAAGCTGGAGACCGTGACCCTCAGCAGCAAGGTAAAGGTTATCGACGAGAACGCATTTTTTGGCTGTTCCGCACTGAAGGGCTTTAAGCTCCCCTCCTCCCTTACCACCATCGGCAACAGTGCCTTCTATGGCTGTAAGGGTCTTACCGAGATAGACGTGCCCGCAGGTGTTTCTGTTATTGGCGACGGCGCCTTCTACGGCTGCGAGGGTGTGACCAAGCTTAGCCTTGCCGAGGGTGTTACCACTATCGGCTCCACCGCCTTTTACGGTCTTAAGGGCGTAAGCTCTCTTACCCTTCCCTCTACCCTCAGCACTATGGGCTACAACGCCTTCCATAGCTGCACGGGTATTACCGAGCTCAGCCTGCCTGAAAGCCTTACCGCCATCCCCAACGGCGCATTCCTCGGCTGTACAGGTATCACTAAGCTCGCCCTTTCCGAAAAAACCGAAACCATCGGCTCCTGCGCATTTATGGACTGTACCGGTATAAGCGAGCTTTCTCTGCCCAAGAGCGTTACCGGCGTAGGTGCCAACGCATTCAAGGGCTGTAGCTTTACCGAGATCACCCTTTATAAGGATTTCTATACCCTTGGCGCAAACAGCTTCGCAGGCTGTGACAAGCTGACCAAGGTCATCATCGCTGACGGCGTTACCTCTATCGCAGGCGGCGCATTTCAGGGTTATGCAAACCTTAACGAATTCGTGCTTCCCGACAGCATCACCGAGATCGGCCTCGGCGCCTTCGACGGCACCGCTTGCTATACTGACGAGGCTAACTGGGAGGACGGCAAGGTTCTCTATATCGGCGAGTACCTTATCAGCGCAGACCCCTCTCTCGAGGGCAGCTACACCGTTAAGGACGGCACCGTTTGTATCGCCGCTTCTGCCTTCAACGGCTGCAACGCAATTACCTCTGTTTCTATCCCCGACAGCGTTGTTACCCTTTCCGGCAGTGCGTTTGCAGGCTGTACCGCTCTTGAGAGCGTAAGCCTCGGCAACAGCGTAAGCTATATGGGTAGCGGCGTGTTCAAGGGCTGTACCGCACTTGGCTCCATAAGCCTGCCTGACAGCGTTAAGACCCTTGGTGCCAGCGCATTTGAAGGCTGTACCGCTCTCCGCAGTGTAAGCCTTGGCAACGGTCTCGGCACCATTGCTAACCTCACCTTCAGAGGCTGTACCTCCCTCAGCGCTATCTCCCTCCCCGCAAGCGTTACTACCCTCGATCAGAACTGCTTTGATAGCTGTACCGCACTAAGCTCCGTAAATCTGGGCAGCGTTACCACTATCGGCGCATCCGATTTCAAGGGCTGCTCCTCACTTAGCTCTGTTTCCATCCCCGCCACCGTTACTACCGTGGGTGACAGCGCATTCGAGGCTTGCGTTGCTCTTACCTCTGTTTCCATGACCGACAGCGTTACTGCCCTCGGTTCAAAGGTGTTCAAGGACTGTATCGCTCTTAACAACGTGACCCTTTCCACCGCTCTTGAGAATCTGGGCGAGTCCGCTTTTGAAAACACCGCTATATACAACAACCAGAATAGCTGGCAGAACGGCGTGTTCTATATAAACAACAGATACCTTATCGAGGCTGATACCGCTATTGCAAAGGGCGACATCACCGTTCCAAACGGCGTTGTATTCGTAGCCGGCGGCGCCTTCAACGGCTGCAGCGGTATGACCTCTATCACCCTGCCCGACAGCGTTAAGTCCATCGGCAAGAACGCATTCAAGGGCTGCAGCGGTATGACCTCCATCACTATGAAGGGCGTTACCGAAATAGGCGAGTCTGCTTTCGACGGCTGTAAGGCTCTTGCTTCCGCAGACCTCTCCAAGCTCACCATTATTCCTCAGAACGCATTCAACGGCTGTACCGCTTTGGCTACCGTTACCTTCTCCGACTCTCTTACCGAGATCGGTATGAACGCATTCAAGGGCGCAGGTCTTACTGCAGTAAGCTTCCCTGAGTCTGTTGAGACCGTCGGTATGAACGCATTTATGAACTGCACCAAGCTCGACCTTGCAGGCATCAGCGGCATCGAGAACGTTGACGTTATCGGCCTCGGCGCCTTCGACGGTAGCTTGCTGTACACCAACACCGAGAACTGGGAGGGTGAGCCCACCACCGATTCTGAGGGCAACGTTACCTCCTACGGTACCGTCCTTGTTATCAACAACGGCAAGCTTCTCCTTGCAGTTGACCCCTCTGTTTCAGGCACCCTTTCTATCCCCGACAGCGTAAAGACCGTTGCTGACCACGCATTCAACAACTGCGTTAAGATAACCGAGCTCTTCGTGCCCAAGGGCGTGACAAAGCTCCCCTCCACCGCAGTTGAGGGCGCAAGCAGCGTTAAGACCATCAACTACGGCGGCACCGAGGATGAGTGGAAGGCTCTGGGCGTTACCACCTCCGCTACCGTGAACTACGGCGCAAAGGCTGAGTAAATTTAAGATCTATAGGGGGCATAATACTATGCCCCCCCTTTTTTTGTGAGGTATGACCTGTGGCAAATAAAAAAGAAACCCTGCTTTCTAAAGGCAAGGACAAAGAAAACTTTTGCTATATAGGCGGCAAAAATGACGGCACCCTTGTAGGCAAGGCTGTGGTGGATGCGCTGAGAAATAAAGCAAAAAAAATCGGTAAAAGCAAGGGAACCCGGGCAGAGTAAGCAAAAACAGCCATTAACGCAAAATATGTCAAGCCCTCGGCGACAGAAGCAAAATATTGATAGAAAGCACCCCAAAGCCTTCACCTTAGAGGAGAAGGTGGCGCCGTAAGGCGGCGGATGAGGTGTAGGCTGCGAATGCAGCCGTAAGCGAAAGAGCAAAACCTTAAGCAGACGCATCCCAAAGCCTTCTCCTTAGAGGAGAAGGTGGCGCCGTAGGCGACGGATGAGGTGTAGGCTGCGAATGCAGCCGTTATCTCCGCTCACCGTCTAAAGCTTGCGCTGCTTGTGCTGCTTGTACAATACATCCTGCGCCTTGCCGTTATGTCTGCGCTCTGTCTGAAAGCTCACGCTTTTCGCACTGTATGCGGAGGGGGTGCGCTTTGTTTTATGCCTTATCTCACTGCTTTGGGAACTGTTACGCCGTCTGCGGACGGCTACACCTCATCCACCGACTCCGTCGGTCCCCCTTCCCCTCGAGGGGAAGGCTTAGAGAGGTGCCTGCTAAAGCAGAGGGAGAAGGCTTGAGGAGATATATGCTATTGAAAAAACGGAAAGGCGGTCTTAGCCCTTGCCCCTTAGTTTTTTGTGGTATTCCTCGGCGGCGCATAGACAGTAAAGAGAGAAGATACTCTCCAAAGCCTTCTCCTTAGAGGAGAAGGTGGCGCCGTAAGGCGGCGGATGAGGTGTAGGCTGCGTAGCGTCCGTTATGTTTCCGCCTACCTTAAACCGCTTGCCTTCAATACGCTGCTTGCTCTTAACAGTCTTCGTCCTCCGTAATACTTACACTCCCCGTCTTGGGAACGGTTACGCCGCCCCAAGGACGGCTACACCTCATCCACCGACTCCGTCGGTCCCCCTTCCCCTCAAGGGGAAGGCTTTTTTGCGTTTCCGCTTGTTGTTTTGTTCTGCACTATTCGGAACACAGCATTGTTATTTCAAAATCGCAACCCGTCTGCTCTATACGTATTGGACATCTTTTCAAATATCCCATCCTCCGTCTGCACACTCCGAGCGAGGGAAAATGGCGCAGATTTCAAGAACCGGACCCGAAGCTGTATACCACCCCTCAAAAACTGCGTTTTTGTGGGGACTCCGACCTACCACCCCTCAAAAACTGCGTTTTTGTGGGGACCCCGACCTACCACCCCTCAAAAACTGCGTTTTTGTGGGGACCCTGACCTACCACCCCTCAAAAACTGCGTTTTTGCGGGGACCCCGAACTACCACCCCTCAAAAACTGCGTTTTTGTGGGGACCCCAACCTTGTACAGCGAGAGGTAAAGTTCGTGGAAAGCGGAATTTTATAAACAACAAAGAAAACGAATCGGAGCAAAATTGCTCCGATTCGTAACATCTGAAAAGTAAAATTGTTTGAAAAGTAAAATTGTTCAAAATTCCGTGCTCTGCGCTATTGTCACCCCTCGGATCAGCCCTCGGAGTCTTCGGAGGCAACCATAAATATATACTCATTGCTGCCGGGGAACACCACGTTCAGCTTCTTCACGGGGACGCCGTTTACCTTATTGAACATCTTGATGCCGTCGGTCACGCTGAAGCCGGAGAAGGCAGACATACCCTCACCCGTGTACTTGACGTATGCCTCCTTGCGCACCCATATCTGTGCAAAACGCTCAGCCTCCTCAGCGGAGCCGTCACGTACGTACTCTGCCTCGTCAGAGGTGAAGAAACGCTCTGCCAATGCGATATAGTCAAGCTTACGGTCGATGGTCTGGTTCTCAAACCTTGCCATGTGCTCGCCGTCTATACCGATGGGCTTGGGGGAGAATGCAACCACCATTACCTCGTCTGCGGTGGTCACGCTCACATAGATATCATTGGGGGTGCCCTTTACCATAGGCTTACCCTTAGAGGTATAGGTTATCTCGGCGCTGTCGATGCCCGTGTACTCACGCAGAGCGTTCTGAACCTGAGCGTGACGCTTTTCCTTACTTGCAGAGTTCTCAAAAATAAAGGTCTTAATAGCCATAGCTTATTCCTCCACCGTTTCCTCGGTACTTGTTTCCTCATTGACCTCGCCCTCGGTCTCTTCTTCATCCTCCTCGGGCTTTACTGCGGCAAAGCCGATAATGCGGGCGTCGGCGCCTGTGCGCATCACTATAACGCCACCTGTTGCCCTGCCGTATACGGGTATCTCGTCAGCGGCAAAGCGGATGATAATGCCACTGTCGGTTATCAGCATAACGTCATCGCCGGGATATACAACGGATATACCTGCAAGGTTGCCCGTCTTTTCCGACAGCTTGTGACAGCAAATACCCTTGCCGCCACGGGACTGTATCTTGAACTCATCAAACTCGCATCTCTTGCCGTAGCCGTATTCACTGACGGTGATTATCTTTGCGCCTGCGGCAATAGCGTCCTCACTGATGACCGAGGCGCCTACGATGAAGTCGCCCTCCTCAAGGGTCATACACTTAACGCCCCTTGCCTGTCTGCCCATGCTCCTTGCGTCGGTCTCCTCAAACCTGATGCCCCTGCCCAGATGGGTGGCAACGATAACGCAGTCGTTACCGTGGGTCTTAAGCACGAACCAAAGCTCGTCTCCCTCGTCAAGGTTTATAGCAAACAAGCCGCCTGTCCTGCGGGTCTGATACTCTATAAGACTGATACGCTTGATAACGCCCAGCTTTGTGACCATAACCAGATATTCGTTCTCGTTAAAGCCCTCCACAGGGATGACCGAGGTTATCTTCTCACCCTCGGCAAGCTGCAGCACGTTTGCAAGGTGGGTACCCTTGGCGGTACGGCCGGACTCGGGTATCTCATAGCACTTCTTGCGGTAGACCCTGCCCAGATTGGAGAACATCAGCAGGAAGGAGTGGCTGTGGGAGACTATAACCTGCTCCACAAAATCCTCCTCCTTGGTGGTCATACCCGTAAGCCCCTTGCCGCCACGGTGCTGTGCCTGATAGGTGTCGGCAGGCAGGCGCTTTATGTAGCCGCCGTGGGTCACGGTAACAACGCTGTTCACACGCTCGATAAGGTCCTCGTCAAGTATCTCGTTATCAACGGTCTCAATTCTTGTGCGTCTTTCGTCGCCGAAGCGCTCCTTTACCTCCGCAAGGTCGTCCTTAATAATGGCTGTGACCTTGGTGCCATCGGCAAGGATAGCCTTATACTCTGCTATCTGTGCATACAGACCGTTCAGGGTATCCTCTATTTTCTGACGCTCCATACCGGAAAGTCTGCCAAGCTGCATCTCCACTATAGCCTGCGCCTGAACGTCGCTGAAGCCGAAGCGCTCCATAAGCGCTACCTTGGAGTCTGCAATGCTTGCGCTGGCACGGATGGTCTTGATTATCTCTTCTATAAAGTCAAGCGCCTTCTTATAGCCCTCGTAGATATGCGCAGCCTTCTCTGCCTTTGCCAGATCAAAGCGGGTACGGCGTACAATAACCTCCTCCTGATGTCTCAGGTAATGGGTCAGTACCTCCTTCAGATTAAGCGTCTTAGGCTCGCCGTTTACCAACGCCAGCATATTTATGGGAATAGTGTCCTGAAGCTGAGTCATCTTATACAGATTGTTCAGCACTATCTGAGGGTTAGCGTCCTTCTTAACATCTATAACGATACGCATACCCTTCTTACGGTCAGACTCGTTACGGATATCGCTGATACCCTCGAGACGCTTGGTCTTTACCAGCTCTGCCATATTCTGAAGCAGCATACCACGGTTTACCTGATAGGGCAGCTCGGTGACGATAATGCTCGTCCTGCCGTGCTTCTCCTCAAAATGGGCGGCGGCACGGACCTTTGCCCTGCCTCTGCCCGTCATATACGCCTCATAAACGCCGGAAACGCCGTAAAGGGTGCCTGCGGTGGGAAAATCGGGTCCCTTTATAAACTGCATAAGGTCGGGCACGGTGCAATCGGGGTTATCTATAAGGTGATACAGTGCGTCGATGACCTCACACATATTATGGGGCGGCACGTTGGTCGCCATACCGACGGCTATACCGATAGTACCGTTTACCAACAGGTTGGGGAAACGGCAGGGGAGCACCTCAGGCTCCTTACGGGTGTTATCGAAGTTGGGCAGAAAATCCACCACGTTCTTCTCTATATCCGACAGCATCAGGTTGGAGATACGGGTCATACGGCTCTCCGTATAACGGTAAGCCGCCGCCTTATCACCGTCTATGGTACCGAAGTTACCCTGACCGTCTATAAGAGGATATCTGAGGGAGAAGGACTGCGCCATACGCACCATAGTATCGTAAACAGCGGCGTCACCGTGGGGGTGATAGCGACCCAGCACGTTACCTACGGTAGTAGCGCTCTTACGGTAATCATTATCATAGGTCAGCTTGTCCTCATGCATAGCATAGAGTATACGGCGGTGTACGGGCTTGAGACCGTCCCTTACGTCGGGCAAGGCTCTGCCTACTATTACCGACATTGAGTAGTCGATATACGCCTTCTTTACCTCTTCCTTTATATCAACATCCAGTATATGCTGGGTATGATGATGCTCATATTCCTTGTCAACGCCGCCCTGTGCGCCGTTCTTGTTTTCGTTATCCATCCTCTGCCCTCCCTTTATACGTCAAGGTTGGTAACATACTTGGCGTTACGCTCTATAAACTCACGTCTCGGCTCAACGTTGTCGCCCATAAGTATGCTGAATATCTCGTCTGCCTCTATAGCGTCCTCTATAGTGACCTTACAAAGAGTTCTGGAGGCAGGGTCCATAGTCGTCTCTGCAAGCTGCTCGGCGTTCATCTCACCAAGACCCTTGTAGCGCTGTATCTTTATCTTTGGACCGCCCTCTCCAAACTCCTCTATTATCCTGTCTCTCTCCTCGTCGGAAAAAGCGTATCTCTTCTGCTTACCCTTCTCTACCTTGTAAAGAGGAGGCATTGCGGAATATATATGACCCTGCTCGATAAGGGGACGCATATGACGGAAAAAGAAGGTCAGAAGCAGTGTCTTTATATGGGCACCGTCCACGTCCGCATCCGCCATCATAATTATCTTGCCGTATCTCAGCTTAGATATATCAAATTCATCGCCGATCCCCGTACCCAGCGCCATTATTATGGGCACTATCTGTACGGAGGAGTATATTCTGTCAAGCCTTGCCTTTTCTACGTTCAGTATCTTACCTCTCATAGGAAGCACTGCCTGAAACTTACTGTCTCTGCCCTCTTTTGCGCTGCCGCCTGCAGAGTCACCCTCTACCAGAAACAGCTCGGTATACTCGACCCGTCTCTCGTTGCAGTCAGCCAGCTTGTCGGGCATACTGCCGCCCTCAAGCAGACCCTTACGGCGTGTAAGCTCTCTCGCCTTCCTTGCCGCCTCTCTCGCTCTTGCGGCGCTTATCGCCTTCTCTATAATAGCCTTGCCCGTGCCCGGATTCTCCTCAAGGTACTCGGTCAGCTTCTCGTTAACCATGCTGTCAACTATGGTGCGCATCTCTGCGTTACCCAGCTTGGACTTGGTCTGACCCTCGAACTGTGCGTTCTCAAGCTTTACGCTGATAATAGCGGTAAGACCCTCCAGCACGTCCTCACCCGTAAGCTTCTCCTCACCCTTGAGTATGCCGTGATTCTTGCCGTAGCTGTTAAGCACCCTTGTGAGCGCCGCCTTAAAGCCCGTCTCGTGCATACCGCCCTCTACGGTGCGGATATCGTTGGCAAAGGAGAGGATGGTATTGGTATAGCTGGCGTTGTACTGCATTGCCACCTCGGCAACAGAGGTACCCTTGCCGCCGTTTATGTAGATGATATCGGGGTGCAAAAGCTCCTCGTGCTTTTTGGTGTTGATATGCTCAACAAAGCTCCTTATACCGCCCTCATAGCAGAGATTTATCTCCACAGGCTCCTCCCCACGCTCGTCACGGAGGGTTATGGAAAGACCTGCGTTAAGGAAAGCCTGCTCTCTCAGCCTCGTCTTTACCGTGTCAAAGTCAAAGACGACCTCTTCAAATATGGTATCGTCAGGGTAAAACTGAACGAAAAGACCGTGTCTCTCCGTTGCGCCCACCTTCTTAAAGGGGCTTGTTACCTTGCCGTACTCAAACTCCTCTGTATACTCATAGCCGTCAAAGCAGTCACGCATAATAAGCTTCTTTGACAGTGCGTTAACTACCGATGCGCCAACGCCGTGCAGACCGCCGGATATGCTGTAGCCGCCACCGCCGAACTTACCGCCTGCGTGGAGCACGGTAAACACTACCTCGGGGGTAGGTATACCCATCTTTGCGTGCATACCTGCGGGCACACCTCTGCCGTCATCCTGAACCGAGCAGCTGCCGTCCTTTAGCAAAGTAACGGTAATGCTCTTACAAAAGCCTGCAAGAGCCTCGTCTATAGAGTTGTCCACTATCTCGTATATCAGATGGTGCAGACCTCTTATAGAGGTGGTACCGATATACATACCCGGGCGCTTACGCACCGCCTCAAGCCCCTCAAGGACCTGAATTTGACTCTCATTATAATTTTCTGCCATTTATCCTATCTCCTCGTCTCTCCCCACGGCTCTGTTCCTCAGAACAGAGGCGGAAAGTGATGTTATATAAACCCTGTCCGAAAACTCCCCGTCCGTCACCACAAAGGCGCCGGGCAGGTCACTTGCAAGGTTAACTGCCTTAAAATCCTTCTGCATCCTCGCCAGAAAACGCTTTGTATCCTCCGACAGAGTTGCCTTATCTATATCGAATATGCCCACCACCTCACGGTCACGGACAGTTTCGCTCTTACCTAAATGCATAAAGCCCTGTTTTTCTCCTTAGCTTCATTTTTCCGTAAAGCACATACCCTTCTCCACCCTTATGCGGTTTTGTACACGCAGGGCGGAAAAATAGTCCTTCTCACAGCCTGTAATGATTACCTGCCTGCCCTCGGTTTTTTTGAGTATTATGCTGCGCCTGCCCTCGTCCAGCTCGCTGAGTATATCGTCAAACAGAAATACGGGATACTCACCCGTTATCCGCCGTGACATCTCTCCCTCCGCAAGCTTCAAGGAAAGCACCACGCTCCTCTGCTGTCCCTGAGACGCAAAAAACCTTGCGTTTTTGCCGTTTATGCTCAGGGTAAAGTCATCCTTGTGTACGCCGAAAAGACTTATCCCACGCAAAATTTCAGCCTCTGCCTTGCTGTTCAAGAAGCTTAGCATGGCACGCCTCGTCTCCTCCGCACTCTCGGGAAGCTCCTCAAGGCAGCCGTTGTATCTTATGCTCAGCTTCTCCCTGCCGCCGCTTATCTCCTCCTGAAGTAAAGCAGCCGTCTCCTCAAGCTGGGACAGAAAACGCCGTCTGTTAAAGCATATCGCCGCACCTGCCGCCGCAAGCCGCTCGTTATACACGCCTATCATATCCGCCTTATAGCCCTCTGCACCCTCTTTTCTCAGCAGTGCATTTTTCTGAGCCATAGTGCGGTTATACTCGTTAAGATAAGTAACGTAGCGTGGATAGCTCTGACATATAGCCAGATCTATAAAGCGCCGCCTGCCCTCGGGCTGACCCTTGGCAAGGTTCAGATGGTCGGGGGTGAATATGACTGAACGGAAGGCGCCAAGATACTCCGAAAGCTTTGTAACGGCGTTACCGTTCCGTGTAAACTCACGGCGGCGGCTCCTGTAAAGCTTTACGCCAAGCCTCGTCTCATACCGCTCGTCCGCAAAGCAAAGCTCAGCGGCACCTGCCTCCTCCCCGAACATAATAAGCTCCTTATCCTTACAGCTCCTGAAGCTCTTGCCCGAGGCGAAATAAAATATGCTCTCAAGTATATTGGTCTTGCCTGCCGCATTCTCGCCGTACAGCACGTTTACCCCGTCGGTAAACTCTATCTCGCTGTAGCGGTTGTTGCGAAAATTGATAAGCCTCAGTGCTTTAGCCTGCATTGTAGCCGTTAAGCCTTATCGGCACTACCAGATACAGATACCTGCTGCCCTCCTTCTCCGTTGCCGCCGTTATGACCATTGACATAAGGGGCGAGGAGAGAGATGCAAGTATCAGCTCATCCTTACAGGCTCTGAGCGCATCCAGCAGATAGCGGTTGTTAAAGCCTATCTCTATATCGTCGCCGTCCTTGTAGACGGGGATGTTATCGTTCACCTTGCCGTAACGGGTGGAGCAGGATATGTTAAGGTTGCCACCCGTAAAGGTGCATTTAAGTGGAGTTATCAGCTTATCGTCTATAAGCAGCGATGCCCTCTCCACACTGTCTATAAACAGCTCACGGTCTATCTTTACAAAGATGCTGTTCTGAGAAGGGATAGCCTTTCTGTAATCCAGAAACTCACCCTCCAAAAGACGGGAGAAGAATATGACACTGCCCACCTTCATTATGATGTGCTTCCCCGTAAACTCTACCACCACGGTCTCCTCACCGTCGGTAAGCAGCTTTGAAAACTCGTATATGCTCTTGCCTGGGACGATAAACTTCATCTCAGCATTACTGCCGGCGGCAATAGCGCTGGTCTCCTCACGAAGGGCAAGCCTGTGGTTATCAAGGGTAACAACGGTAAGCTTGTCTCCCTTTATCTCAAAATACTCACCCGTAAGTATGGGGCGTGCATCGGTCTGAGCTACGGCAAAATAGGTGGAGTTTATTATCTCCTTCAAAAGCCCTGCGTTGATGCGAAAGCTCTTATCGCCCGAAAGCTCAGGCAGATTGGGAAACGCCTCTGCCGAAAGAGCGTGAACGGAAAACTCGCTCATCCCTGCGCTGATGGTAACGGTATTTTTTTCGTTAGCCTCAAAGCTTATATCGCAGTCAGGAAAATTCCTTATTATAGCCGAGATCTTCTGTGCGTTAAGTATTACCGCACCGTCACCCTCGCCAAGCACGGTGGAATAGGTCTTTACGCCCTTTTCAAGGTCGTAGCCGCAAACCGTAAGCTCGTTGCCCTTTAGCTCAAACAAAAGTCCCTCAAGGGCAGGCAGAGTGCTCTTGTTGGAGGATGCCGCAAGCGCAGGCATTACCGCCGATAAAAGAGTTTTCCTGTCTGATGTAAATCTCATCGCCATATCTGTCTCTCCTCTCCTCGCGTACGCGCGTGCACACGCGCATATAGAGTATCATTCTATCGGATATTTTATAGGAAAAATAGTAGTACTAATAATAGTATGCTGCGGAAAATGCGGAAAAGTGAAAAAGCGGCTTTATACCTTACTTTTTCGCCCTTTTCTCCTGTGGAAAAGTCTGTTAGCTACGGTGGAGCATCTTTTGGGGAAAAAGGAAAACTGTTTTTGCCTTAAATCGGCAAAATAGGCGTTTTTACGATACCCACAGCCTTTCCCTATACCTTTCCCTGCTCAGAAACCCACATAGGATCCCACCTACGCCTCCAGCTCCCTCTTTATTTCCTCCATCTCCCGTCTGAACGTCTCGCTTGTCTTTATCTGGTTCTCTATCCTCTCGCAGGAATCCATTATGGTGGAGTGGTGACGGCGGAGTATGGTGCCTATCTCCTTGAAGGTCATATTGAGCATATCCCTCATCAGATAAGCGCAGATATGACGGGCGTTTTTTATAGCGGCGTCACGCTTGGCACCCGTTATATCCTCCTTCTTCACGCCGCAGCGCATGGATATATATTTAAGTATCTTCTCGGAATTGATATTGTCTGCCTCCGCCTTCTTCAGGTACTCGGAAAGCACTCTCTTTGCCATAGCAAAGCTTATCTCCTCGCCGCCGATAAGGCTGTGAGCCTTCAGGGTCTTTATGGCACCCTCTATCTGACGGATATTTGTCTTGATATTCTCCGCAAGGAACAGCAGCACATCATTGGGTATCTCCACCCCGTAGCTGTCAGCCTTGCGCTTGAAGATAGCCTGCCTCAGCTCTGTATCCGGTGGCTCGATATCTATAAGACCGCCTGCGGAAAAACGGGAGGAAAGACGCTTGTCTATATCCTCTATCTCCGAGGGGTGCTTGTCCGAAGCGAAAACTATCTGCTTACCCTTATTGAAAAGCGCCTCAAAGGTGTGGAACATCTCCTCCTGCACCGCACGCTTGCCCTTTAAAAACTGGATATCGTCTACCAGCAAAAAGTCAAGGTTACGGAACTTTGAGCGGAACTCCGTAGGGTCGGTCTTCTTGGAGATGGAATCTATAAGCAGGTTAGTAAACTCCTCACAGGTTATGTACACCACGTTAAAGTCGGGGCGCTTGTCAAGTATCTCGTTTATTATGGCAAACAAAAGGTGGGTCTTGCCAAGTCCCGAGGGGCCGTACAGAAACAGAGGGTTGTAATACTCCGCAGGATTGCGGCACACAAGCAGGCTGGTCTCGTATGCTACCCTGTTGGAGGAGCCCACCACAAAGTTCTCAAAGGTATAGGCAGGGTTCACCATAGGAAGCTCCTCACGCCTCTTTGCCGCAAGCTCCGCCTCCTTACGCTCCTTCTCCTCCTTCTCCTTCGCCTTCTTCTGTCTCTCCTCAAGCTCAGGCTTGGTGATGACCGTTATATCTATATCCTTACGGTCAAGCTCAACCATAAACGCCTTGGTCACGTCACGGATATACTTGGACATAAACAGGTTGCGCTTAAAATCGTTATCGCAAAGAAGCGTGACCTTGCCCCCGTCCAGCTCGTAAAGGGTCATACACTTTATCCAAAGGTTTACCGTTATGTCCAGATAATCCATCTCGTCCATAAGGTAATCTATAACGCCCTGAAAAATAATATCGTTACTGAATCCCATAATTTTACGTACCTTTTATCCTTCCGCACGCCGAAAGCCGACGGCGCTGTTTTTCACACTATACTCTATTATATATTATAACATAACATTTGTATATTGTAAAGAGTTTCCCACATTTTTTTCGGGTATTTATTTAAAGTCGGGAATAAAGTTAGAAAAACTTTAGAAAAAGCCTTGACAAAAAGCCGTTTTTGTGTATAAAATATATGTTGCTGCTTAAAAATAGCGAAGACTCGGCATTTACAGTTATTTAAGGAGGTGCAAATACCGATGTTAAGAACATACCAGCCTAAGAAGCGCCATAGAAAGATGGAGCACGGCTTCAGAAAGAGAATGGCTACTGCCAACGGCAGAAAAGTGCTTAAGAGAAGAAGAGCAAAGGGCAGAATAAGACTCACCTATTAAGTTTTACAGAGGACGACGGCAGTGAAATTTCCTGTTATAAAGGAAAATCATTTGTTTTTAAAAGTCTATGAAAGGGGCAGAGGCTACGTTTCGGACGGTTTGGCGGTCTATGTGCTGAGAAACCGTAATAAGGACGTTACCGCTGTCGGTTTCACCGTATCTAAAAACAGAGGGAATGCGGTGTTGCGCAACACCGTCAGGAGACGGATGAGAGACGCATACCGCATTCTTTACCCGTTTATCAAAAAGGGGTATCTTATCGTAATAGTCGCCAGACAGTCGTGCATAAACTATAATTCCACCGAGCTTTGTGAGCAGCTGCACGCATCATTTCGTAAGGCGGCCCTGTTTTTATAGTATCGCTTCCGTAGGTACAAGGATTTACGGGGCGATTTTGGTACGCTTATAAACTCTTTAAAAAAATGAAAAAAATACTTGTGTATCTTATAAAGCTCTATCAAAAGTATATCTCATCGGGCACTGCGGCGCATTGCAGGTTCAGACCGACCTGTTCTCAGTACGCAATCGAGGCTATAAACGAATGGGGTGCTTTCAGGGGCTTTTTTTTGGCTTTATACAGGCTTCTTCGCTGTAATCCGTTTTGCAAGTGCGGGTACGACCCGGTACCCCAAAGGAAAAAGAAGAAAGGGTAACTTTTCATTATGATGAACATTTTGTACACGCTTATCGGTTGGATAATGAAGATGTGCTACAGCATATCCTTCAACAACTATATCGTTGCGCTGTTTATTTTTGCTCTGGTTATGCAGATAATACTGTTCCCACTGGGCATCAAGCAGCAGAAGTCTTCTGTAAAAATGGCTACCATCAGACCCAAGGAGATGGCTATAAGAAACAAGTACAGGGGCAGAAATGACCGTGCTACTCAGCAGAAGATGAATATGGAGATACAGGAGATGTATAAGGAGGAGGGCTACAGTGCCACTGCGGGCTGTCTGCCGCTGCTTATCCAGTTTCCTATAATCTTCGCTCTTTTCGGCGTTGTCCGTATGCCTCTTTCCTACACCACCGACCTTAATAATAAGAACGTTGGTGAGAGTGAGTACGTTATCTACGATTATTTTGAAGAGGCTTACAGGGTGGCAGGCTTCCAGATAGAGGCTTATGAGGAGAAGATGAAGACTCTTGATGCCGAGTCTCTTGATTACAAGGAGTACGGCGAGCGCATCAAGGAGCTTAAGACTATCCGTGAGCAGATAACCGACGATAATGCCATTACCTTTACCGAGACCGAGCTTATCAAGTTTATGCAGTTTGGCGTAGACAAGTTTATGGCTGATTTCGAGTATAAGGACGGTAAGTACAATATTCCCAAGGTAGAGGGCGCCCTTGCAGGTCTTGACGTTACCCCTTACGGTGACCTTAAGAACGCAAGCTATGCAGACCGCCTTATTTATAAGGAGAATGCGCTTTCCACCGACAGCTCTGCGGCTGTCTACGATTTCAACGCTATGCTTGAGGAAAAGGGCATAGTGGCAGAGGGCAAGGACAACAATGCCCACGCTCTCCCCAATTTTGATTTTATCGGCAATACCACCACTCTTGATATGCCCAGCTTTTCCTTGAACTGGCTGTTGCTTATCCCTGTGCTGGTATTCGTGTCCAGCTTCCTTTCCTCCGAGATCACGAGAAAGCTTACCACCCAGCCTGCAACAAACCCCGATCAGCCCAACCCCATGAACGGCGGCTTTATGCGCTGGATGATGCCTCTTATGTCCACTTGGTTCTCTTTCTCCTTCCCTGCGGCTGTAGGTATCTACTGGATATTCAGGAGCATTACCGCTGTAGGCGAAAAGCTCGTGCTTGTAAAGCTTTATCCCGCCCCCAAGTTTACCGAGGATGAGATGAAGCAGGCAGTAAACGAGGTAAAGCAGGCTAAAAAGCGTAAGAAGCTCGTTACTATCGAGGTGGATGAGGACGATACCAGCTACGATGACCTTGCCATAAGCGAGGAGAGGGCTGAAAAGATCCGTCGCCGCCGTGAAAAGCTTGAGAAAGAGGCGGCAGAGTCGGGCAAGACCAAAGCGCAGTCCGAGACCGAGGGCGATAACAAGATAGACCGCCCCGAGCTTAAGGACGACTGAGAAAGGAAAAAACAGTTATGATAAAGGAAACTATCGTTTCTGCGAAAAGCACTGAGCTTGCCGTTGAAAAGGGCGCAGAGGAGCTTGGCTATTCCGTAGAAAAGGTACAGTTTGAGGTACTTGAGGAAGCAAAAAAAGGCATCCTCGGCATAGGCAGCAGTAACGCCAAGGTAAGAGTATGGCATGAGGACAGCCCCGCCGAGATCGCCTACGGCTTTGTAGACACCCTGCTTGACAATATGGGCATCAGCGCCAATATCAATATGGGTGACGAGACCGAGGATGGTGCGGCTATAAGCATTACCGGTGATGACCTTGGTATCCTTATAGGCAAGCATGGGGATGTGCTTGACGCCGTACAGTATCTTGCGACCCTCGCCGCCAACAAGGATAGGGATAAGGACGATTTCTACCGTATCACCGTGGACGTTGAGGGCTACAGAGAAAAGCGTGCAGAGTCGCTCAGGGCGTTGGCACGCCGTATCGCAGAAAAGGTGCTCCGTACAAGAAGAAACTTTACGCTTGAGCCTATGAACCCTTACGAGAGACGTATCATCCACTCCGAGATACAGAATATCGAGGGCGTTACCACCTATTCCGTAGGTCAGGACGCTGAGAGGAAGATCGTGATATCTCTCGAAAAAAAGCACGGCTGATTGCGGTGAAAACGGCGCAGACCGCTGAATTTTGATAAACATTTCATCTAAGATAAACGTTTCATACAAGAAGTAGCAAAACGGAGCAGCTCTGCTCCGTTTTACTTTTTTATTTCCCCTTTCCCTCGAGGGGAAGGCTTAGAAATGTGTCTGCTAAAACAGAGGGAGAAGGCTTGGGGAGATATATGCTATTGAAAAACCGGAAAGGCGGTCTTAGCCCTTGCCCCTTAGTTTTTTGTGGTATTTTTCGGCGGCGCATAGACAGTAAAGAGAGAGGATACTCTCCAAAGCCTTCTCCTTAGAGGAGAAGGTGGCGCCGTAGGCGACGGATGAGGTGTAGGCTGCGAAAGCAGCCGTTATGTTGCCGCTTGCCGTGCTTTGCTTGCACTGCTTGTATGGCTTTCGCTACCCGTCCTGCGCCTTGCCGTGATGTATGCGCTCTGTCTGAAAGCTCACGCTTTTCGCCTTGTGACTGTTACGCCGTCTGCGGAGGGGGTGCGCCCTTTCTTTTGCCTTTTCTGTCCGCTTTGGGAACTGTTACGCCGTCTGCGGACGGCTACACCTCATCCACCGACTCCGTCGGTCCCCCTTCCCCTCAAGGGGAAGGCTTAGAAATGTGTCTGCTAAAACAGAGGTACAAGTAGGATAGGCTTAAGACGCACGCAGAAGCAAAAGAGAGAGCGAAAGCACCCCAAAGCCTTCTCCTTAGAGGAGAAGGTGACGCCGTAAGGCGGCGGATGAGGTGTAGGCTGCGTAAGCAGCCGTTATCTCCGCTCACCGTTTAAAATCAGCACTACTTGTATGGCTTTCGCTACCCGTCCTGCGCCTTGCCGTGATGTCTGCGTTCTGTATGAAAGCTCACGCTTTTCGCTTTGGGAACTGTTACGCCGTCTGCGGAGGGGGTGCGCTTTGTTTTATGCCTTATCTCACTGCTTTGGGGACCGTTACGCCGTCCCAAGGACGGCTACACCTCATCCACCGACTCCGTCGGTCCCCCTTCCCCTCGAGGGGAAGGCTTAGAAATGTTTCCGCTAAAACAGAGGTACAAGTAGGATAGGCTTAAGACGCACGCAGAAGCAAAAGAGAGAGCGAAAACACCCCAAAGCCTTCTCCTTAGAGGAGAAGGTGGCGCCGTAGGCGACGGATGAGGTGTAGGCTGCGAGTGCTACCGTAAGCGAAAGAGCAAAATTTTTAGCAGAAGCACCCCAAAGCCTTCCCCTCCGGGAGAAGGCTTTGTGATGTCCCTTCTATGCCTTTTTTGGACAGGGGCTAAAAACACCTAAAAGGACTTGAAAATCGTGGGGAGCTGTAGTATAATATAAGTTGAATAACTATTTGGGGGAATGTGTTTTGAAAATCACGGGTATTGAGCTTTTTGAAGAAAATATACCGCTTAAACAGCCGTTTATCACTGCAAGGCGCAGGATAGACGTTATAAAGGACTACGTACTTCGTATCTCCACCGACGAGGGCGTGTACGGCTACGGTGCCTGTGCCCCCACTCCTGTAATCACGGGGGACACTGTGGGCAGTATCGCCTGCGCAGTAAAGGATTTTATCGAGCCTCTGCTGGTGGGTCAGACCGTAAGTGCCGAGCTTTTGCCTATGGTACAGAGCGTGCTGTTCCACAACACCAGCCCCAAGGCGGCGGCTGATATCGCTATATATGACCTTTTGGCAAAGGAAAAGGGTGTGCCGCTCTTTGTGTATCTTGGTGGGAAAAATGAGGACAAGTGTGTGAAAACCGACGCCACCGTCTCTCTCTCCACTCCCGAGGCGATGGTTGCCGAGGCGAGAGAGCACCTTAATGCTGGCTTCAGCGCTCTTAAGGTGAAGCTTGGGGGCGGCAGGATGGCTGATGTGGAAAGGTTGGAAAAGTTAAGGGACGTTATTTGTGGGGAAACAGTGCTTCGCCTTGACGCAAATCAGGGCTGGTCTGTGGAGGATGCCGTGTATATCTCCGAGGCGGCGGAGCAGATGGGCTACAATATCGAGCTTATCGAGCAGCCCGTTCATTACACCGACCTTGAGGGGATGGCAGAGGTCACCCGTCGCTGTCCTTTCCGTATACTTGCGGACGAGAGCGTTTTCTCCAGCGCTGATGCGGGCAGGCTTATACGCATGGGCGCTTGCGATATGATAAATATAAAGCTTATGAAGTGCGGCGGCATCTACGAGGGTATGCGTATACAAAGGCTTGCCGCCGAGCACGGTATAGAGTGTATGCTTGGCTGTATGATGGAGGGCGGCGTAAGCGTTACTGCGGCGGCGCACTTCGGTGCGGCTGTGGGCATCACCTGCTATGACCTTGACCCGCCCTATTTAGTACATAAGATGCCCGGCGAGGGCAGCACCGTCTTTGAGGGTGACAATATATTATTAAGCAAGGAGGGCATTGGCCTTGGATATACAAAGATTATTTAACGAGTACAACTCCTGCCTTGTCTGCCCCCTGTATGAGGGGGAGGCAAAGTACAGCCATAACGCTGACAAGCCTTTTAAGAGCGCAAGCATTATAAAGATATACATACTTGCCTACTATCTTTCCACGGGTGCAGACCTTGACAGGGAGATAGAGCTGCCAAAGTCCATGCTTATCGGCACAAGCATTATGACCGAGCTTAAGCTGACCCGTGCCACCGTGCGGGAGCTGCTCATATATATGATGGGATTTAGCGACAACTCTGCCACAAACGCACTGATACTTGACGCATCTATGGAAGCGATAAACGGCTTCTGCAGGAATATACTGGGCACAAAAAACACCGTCCTTGGCAGAAAGATGCTGGACTACGCCGCAGTAGAGCGTGGCGAGGACAACCTGACCAGCCTTAACGACTGCCTTTTGGCAATGCGCCTTATCGTGAGCCATCCTCAGGGCAGGGACATAGCAGGACGCCACAAGTGCCTTGAGCGAATTATGCGCTATATCTTCGCCGCAGACCTTGAGTATTACGGCAAAAGTGGCTCTATACCCGAGGTTTACAACGATATCGCCGTTATCAAAAGGCAGGGCGGCGACTATGTATTTGCAGGCGTGCTGAGCTACGGTGATGACTCTGCCCGTCTCAAGCGTCTTATGGGTGGCACGGGTCTTGCCGCACTGGATGCAGAAAGACCCGTGGTATAGAGGCTGTCAGCCTATACTGCATAGCTCCGAAAGGGAGCCGAAACGGTAGCCCTGTGACTGCGCCTCCCTTATCAGGTCGCCCAGTATGGCGGCATTGGTGGCGGAGGTGGGGTGCAGCAGCATTATCTCTCCGTTGTGCAGGCAGGACAGCACCTTTTTAAGGGCGGCGTCGGTGTTTGGCTGTTTTCCGTTGTCCCAGTCCGCATAGGCAAAGGACCAGAACACGGGGGTGTAGCCAAGCTCCTTGCAGAACCGCAGTGTGTTTTCGGAAAAGGCGCCCTCAGGGGGGCGGAACAGCTTTGCCAGCTCCTTTCCCGTGGCTTCTCTGTAGCAGTCCTCGGCGGCGGTCAGCTCTTTTTTGAAGGCGTCTATATCGTTTATGCGCCCCATATTGCCGTGGCTGTAGCTGTGATTGGCTACTATGTGCCCGTCGGCTATCATCTGCTCTACCATTGGCAGGTTGTATTTTATAAGCCCGGGCAGAATAAAGAAGGTGGCGGTAACGCCTGAGGCTTTCAGCGTGTCAAGCACGCTTTGCAGACTCTCGTTCCCGTAGCCTGCGTCAAAGGTCAGGTATATGACCCTTTCGTCCTCGGCACCCATATAGAGGGCACCGTATTTGTCGGGCAGCTCACTGCCTCCCATAACGGTGGGTCGCTCTGCCCCTTGGTTGAATCTGAAATACCAGTTTTCTACCCCTGCAGCCGATGTCACTACGGGCGTCAGCGCAACAAGGGCGGCAAGAAACAGGCATATTGCGGTTTTCATTTATAGATTTTTCCCCTTTTTTTTAGGTTTATCTTAGTTTTATCCCTTTTGCAGGATAATACACGGCGTAAATTTTGCCGTTTTTTCATAAAAACAAGAGAAAGGTGTACTTTTTAATATGAAGGTATTTTTCAATACAGCTATTTGCCCTCTGTACAGAGAGGCAGACCCCAATACCGAGCACGTGGACGAGGCTTTTTACGGTCAGTGGGCGGAGGTGCTTGAGGAGCAGGGGGACTACTGCCGTGTCCGCACCGAGTACGGCTACGAGGGATACGCTCTCAGGGCAAACCTCTTTTTCGGCGACTACGCACCCACCCACGTTGTTACAAGCGGCTTCGGCGACCTGCTGCCTGAGCCAAAGAACGGCTTGCTCGCCCTTTACTGCGTGCCCCGTGGGTCTAAGATACGCATAGTCGAGGGGGGCACCGAGCGCTATGGGCAGGTGGAGACGGTGAAGGGTGAGACCTGCTATATCCATCGTCGCAACATAATGCCCCTTGAGGAAAAGGACAGAAGGAGGAGCGAGGCAGAGTTCAGGCAGTCCGTGCTTGACACGGCAAAGCTTTATCTGGGCAGTGGCTACCGCTGGGGCGGCAAGACCGTTGGCGGTATCGACTGCAGTGGACTTGCCTTTATGAGCTACTATATGAACGGCGTAGTGCTCCACCGTGACGCCCATTTTGAAAAAAGTCCCGTTTTAAAGGCCACCACCCTTGAGGAGGCGAAGATGGGCGACCTGCTCTTCTTCCCCGGTCACGTTGCCATCTATATCGGCGATGGGCTGTATATCCACTCCACTACCGCTCTTGGCGGTGTAGGCTACAACAGCTTTGACGAGAACAGCCCTATCTTCAACAAGGGTCTTAAAGAGGGGCTCACTCAGGTTGCGACCATATTCTGATAAATAAAGGCGGCTTATATGCTTAAAAACGTGTTTGTACCACAGGAAGAAATAGAAAAAGAGCTTTCGCTGTGTCATCAGCTCCGTTCCGTTATAGGCGGCGGGAAGAAGGCGTATATCAGCACCTTCGGCTGTCAGCAGAACGAGGCGGACAGCGAGCGTCTTATGGGGCTGTGCCTTTTGATGGGCTACGGCGTGGCGGAAAAGATAGAGGATGCAGACCTTGTTATCTTCAACACCTGCGCTATCCGTGAGCATGCGGAGCTTAAGGCGCTGTCCAAAGCAGGCTATATACGCAAGCTTAAGGAGAAGAACCGCTCTCTTATCACCGCTGTCTGCGGCTGTATGGCTGAGCAGTCTCACAGGCGTGAGAAGATTCTGGCAAGCTACCCCTATATTGACTTTATCTTCGGCACCGATAGGGTACACAGGCTGCCCTCTATGGTTGCCGCCGCCCTCTCGGGCAAGAAACAGCAGATATACGTAAGCAACCTGCCTCATTCAGAGTTCGGCGTTATCGCCGAGGGGCTGCCCGTAAGGCGTGAAAGCGGCTTCCGTGGCTGGGTCTCCATTATGTACGGCTGTAACAACTTCTGCTCCTATTGCGTGGTGCCCTACGTCAGGGGCAGGGAACGCAGCAGGCGCAGTGAGGACGTGCTGGCGGAGGTAAAGGCGCTGGTGGATGCAGGCTATAAGGATATAACTCTCCTTGGTCAGAACGTAAACTCCTACAAGGGCGACTATTCCTTCCCCGAGCTCCTTCGCCGCGCGGCAAGCTTTGAGGGCGAGTACTGGATACGCTTTATGACCTCCCATCCCAAGGACGCCTCTTCCGAGCTGGTAGAGGCTATGGCGGAGAACCCCCGTATCGCTCCCCATTTCCATCTGCCTATGCAGTCGGGGGACAACAGGGTGCTTTCTCTGATGAACCGCCGCTACACCCGTGAGCAGTATATGGAGAAGGCGGCGTACATAAAGGACAGGGTCAAGGATATAGCGCTGTCCTCCGACATTATCTGCGGCTTCCCTACAGAGACGGAGGCTGAGTTTGACCGGACCGTGGATGCGGTGGACAAGGTAGGCTTTGATATGCTGTTCACCTTCGTCTACTCCCCTCGCCCCGGCACCCCCGCCGCCGAGATGGAGCAGATAGACCACAAGGTAAAGACCGACCGCTTTGCCCGTCTTTCCGCTTTGGAAAACAGGCGTGCCGAGGAGCTTAATCAGCGTTTCGTAGGGCAGACCTTGAGGGTGCTGTCCGACGGCAGGTCTGAGGACGGTATATTCAGGGGCAGAACGGGACATAATAAAATAATAAGCTTTACCCTGCCCGAGGGCGCAGACCAAGGAAAGGCGGCGGCAGGCAGCTTTATCGACGTTAAGGTAAGGTCTGCGGCGGCGTACACCCTTGAGGGCGATGCATTGATATAAGAGAAACAAAACAGTTAATTAAATTTGAAAGGAAATAAATACCATGACCGATTATCTTAAGACATTACTTGATTCCGTAGGCGTAGCACTTCAGGACGACGACACCGTAAAGGAATACAACGCCGCAAGAGAGGAGTATATCGCCGATACCGAGATCACCTCTGCCGTAAGCGAGTACAACGTACAGCGTATGCTCCTTGACGAACAGCAGATGAAGCCCGACGCCGACCAGACCCTTGTTGAGAGCATCTCCGCAAGAGTAGAGGCGCTTTACGAGAAGATAATGACTGCCAACAGTATGAAGCGTCTCGCCGCCGCAGAGAACGCACTTAACGCTCTGCTTAACGACGTGAACAAGACTATAATGAGCTATATCATCCCCGAGACCGAGAGTAGCTGCGGCGGTGATTGTGGGCATTGCCACGGCTGCCACTAATTTTTGAACGGTGTTTTCGGGTGGGACCGAAAAAATAGGAGATATATCAGATATAATAGATATAGGATAGATATAATACTAACATTTGTTTTTGATAATATATTTATTTCTTCTATGACGATTTGATATATATTTCTTCTATGACAATTTGATATATATTTTGACGCTTTGATATATATTTTTTCTATGACGATTTGATATATGTTTTTTCTATGACGCTTTGAGGGGCTCGACGCACCGTAGTACGCCTCACGCCCCTCAAATCGCCATTCCCCCACCAAAAACCCTCGTTCAAAAACGTTGCGGTGTTTTCGGGTGGGACCGAAAAAACGGTTACAGCAGACACCTCTATAAGCCTTCCCCTCGAGGGGAAGGGGGACCGACGGAGTCGGTGGATGAGGTGTAGCCGCCCTTAGGGCGGCGTAACGGTTCCCAAAGCAGTGAGATAAAGCAAAAGAAACGGCGCACTCCCCTCCGCAGAGGGCGTAACAGTCACAAGGCGAAAAGCATAAGCTTTCATACAGAGCGGAGACATCACGGCAAGGCGCAGGACGGGTAGCGAAAGCCATACAAGTAGTGCTGATTTTAAACGGTGAGCGGAGATAACGGCTGCTTTCGCAGCCTACACCTCATCCGTCGCCTTACGGCGCCACCTTCTCCTCTAAGGAGAAGGCT
>JAFXEB010000007.1 GCA_017521025.1 Clostridia bacterium
GAGAAATAGACGAGGCTCTCCCGCTGAAAGAGGAACGCTTGGAAAAACTGAAATCGTCGTCTGCCAACGTAGACGCTTTCATTGAGAAAGCAAAACGGTATAAAACCATTGACAAATTAACACCCGAAATCGTGCGCCTGTTTATCGCAAGGATCGAGATCGGAGAACGCACCGTGAAATACTCACGGCACTCCGCTCAAAAAATCCGTATCATTTACCGTGACATCGGTGAATGGGATTACGACGATGCGGCTGAAGCCGAACAGCAACAGCTGCAGATCGTAGCAGTGTCCGTGGCACAACCGAAACTGCTCCCTGCATAAACACTGCACAAGGCGGGATAAACGCAGTAAAGTCGGATGACAAACGCCATCCGCCTTTACTGCACCTACATACTGTCAGTAAATGTCCCTATGAACACTAACAGAAGGCTCTGTGGGACTACATAAACAGCCACGATATGTCCAAAACCGAAAGCTATGAATATCTGGCAGAACGCATTGACGTTATCAGCCTCATAGATTGGTACTGCTGCCGCTTTTATATGGGCGACAGAGATCTGGCGAATATAAGAAGATTCCGTACCTCGGAGGGTGACGGCAAATGGCATTGGATGTGGTATGACCTTGACTGGGCGTTTTACCACACAACCGATGTTCCTTTGGATAGTATTCTTTCCCATGAGCATGGTGACACACCCATTATCAATGCTTTGCTTGAAAGTACCGAGGGGAAAGATGCGTTTTTGAAACGCTATGCAGAGCTGATGAACACCATTCTGAATGACGAATATTTCGGTGGGGTTCTGGATAAGCTGGTTGCAGCTATCGAATCGGAAATACCTAATGACCGAATGCGTTGGGGCACTACGGTTGCCACTTGGGAAAGGGCGATAAGACGGGTGCGCAAATATACCGAAAACGGTAAACGTACCGAATGGGTGCTGGAAGAGCTGAAGAGCTATTTCGGCCTTTCTGACAAAGAAATGACCGCCTATTTCGGCGAGCTTTATCGGTAAAGAAAACAGATGATTTAATATATATATAGATTTGAGGTGAATGATTATGGTGTTCAAGAAAACAAGCTCATGGAAAGCCTGCTATGATGAAGAAAACGACCGCTACACCGCAGAGACAGGGGGCGGTATGGCATATGACCTATACGAGATCACAAAGGATATCTTTGACCAACTTAACCCAAAAATCCCAAATCGTGAAGCGATAAATCTGATTAGCCAAGGTAGACATCTTTATATGTCTGTCAACGATCGTTGCGGGCCGCCTTATCATATCGTATTTGACCGGAATTACCGAGAGCTTTGTCCGTGGGCGTCGATCGTTGTTGCAGAAGACTCAAAGGGCGCCCGGTTCGATGGCGATCCTCTTGCGTGACTGCATTTTGACCGCAATCTGATATACTGCGTGAAATGGTGGGTGTAAGTGAGGCAAAGAGCGACGCATTTGGGGTCTTGAAATGTATCAAAGGCAGCAGGCGAGAACAAGCCTTGCTTGAGCTATAAAAAACGCAAAAACGATAAACGGAGGAATAAAAAATGAAACAAGAAGACATGAAGTTTAACATTATTAATGACGAGGGGAAAGAAGTGGAGTGCGAGGTGCTTTTCACCTTCGAAAGTAAAGAAACCGGTAAAAACTACATAGTTTATACCGACAACTCTCTTGACGAGGACGGAAACACCAAAGTGTTTGCATCAATTTATGATCCGGATTTTGATGTATCCAAGCTCCTTCCTGTTGAAACGGAGGAAGAATGGGCGATTATTGAGGACCTTTTTGAGGAACTGCAAAAAGAAGCTTCAAGTGAAGACGAATAGAGCCTGAACGTTGAAACGAAGATAAGCCTCCTGCAATATTTATTTGCGGGAGGCTTTACTTTATGTTTTTTTGACGGTTTTGCCCATTATGCAGACGCTCTGCAAGCAGTAGAAAACAGCCAAGCACCCTTGACCGTAAATAAAAAACCAATCTCTTATATAGGTATGGAACCCAAAAGACGAAAGGCAAAAAAGCGTCAGAACGGTACGGGGGCTTTGTGTTAACAGGCACCGCCCGGGCAATCAGCTTTTTGTATGACGTCGCTCTCGGGAGTAAATACTATCAGGTGTTTGAGACGTTGACAAATTGGCAGCAATGTGTCGTATTTTGGCATTTGAGTGAAAAATGTTTAGTCGATGGCACTTTTACTTGACAATAATTTTGCAAACCAACCGTTATCTTCAAGTAAAACAATGCGATTAACTAAACACAATGATGGGTTTATTAAAAAACACCACTTGACAAGGCTATAAATTGTTGTTATAATAATGATAATAACTAAATGTTGTTGTTCCATACCTATATAAGAGATTGATACATACATGAGGTCGAGCAAGTGTGAAGGATCATCAGTTCCATACCTATATAAGAGATTTTTCAAAGAAAAAAGCTTTGTCCTTTTAATTGAACAGAGCTATAAAACGGACGGCAAAGCCGCTTAATTATTGCGACAAAAGTGCGAAAAACACTGCAAAGGGGTTTTATGTCACGGGGTCACATTATTACCGGCAGGGCTTGCTGTTTTAGCTGTGTTTTTTCTGACCGTGCGCAAGGGGGACAAGCTTTTTTTGCGAGGTTTTGTAAGGTTGTATACGCAAGAACAAACAAGATAAAAGTGCCCACGCTAAGGCTTTTGGACTTGCGTGGGCGCTTTTGTATTACGGAGCTTTACAGCTTAGTCCTTTCAGGCAGGTCGAAGACTACGGGGACATAGGTCTCTATAGTCTCGCCCGCAACGCTCTTTGCAGGGGCGTAGCAACCGTTGAGCCATTTTTCGTTCTCAAGGCCGTTAACAGATTCAATGCTACTGTCTATGCTATCGTGGGTGACCTGCGGGGGAATAGATAAGATAAGACAACAAAAAAGGCACCCCGAGCAAGCATTTTTAATGCGCCCGAGGTGCCTTTATTACATTATGTGAATGTTACTTAGTTAGCATTGAAGCCTTCTATCAGATCTGCATCGTATCTTAATATCATAGCAGCATCAAGGCTACTTACTTTGCCGTCGCCCGTGACATCGCTTGCCGCAAGCTGCTGCTCGGTAAGCTCTTGGAGATCGGCGTCATAACGCAGCACGAATGCGGCATCAAGGCTGCTTACCTTGCCATCGCCGTTAACGTCGCCCTGACAGGGAGCGATCGTCATCAAGGTGAACACGGTGCCGCAGTAGTCACCTATGCCCTCGACCGCAAGGCAATATACTCTGTCACTTTCAAACTTGGCGGGGGCAAGGTATACGATATAGTCCTCACCCTCAACAAGGATATTGTCTTCGTCATCTATAACGGGTATATCGGATATGAAAAGCTTGCCGTCAAGGGCTGTTACGCAATCCTGGAAGAAGGAAACCCAAAGGTTCTTAAGCTGTATCTTATCATCGTTATCAGCCTTTAGCGTGCCGCGTCCGATCTCCCCGCCGCTTCTATCTGCCAGCACGAAGTAGCCGTTTTCCGTATCAACCGTGGTGTAGCCGGTAAAGGCGTCGCCCATTACTATCCCGACTGCCTCCACTGCATAATCAAAGTAGCCCGCCTCGAAGATGAAGGTACCGCCGTTTATGCAAACTACGTCGTATACGGAGCTGATGCATTCGTCATTGGTGTAAAGCTCAAAGTATCCGCCGTTTATCGTAAGCGAACCGTCAGAGTTTATGCCGTTATCGTCGTGAGTAACGATATAGAAGTCACCGCCGTTTATAATCACGTTGCCGCTTGTGTCTATGCCGTAGTCCTCGGCGTCGATATAGAAGAGGCCGTCATCGATCACAATGTTACCGCCTGCGTCGATACCGTCATCCTCGGCATAGATGTAGTAGTAGCCACTGTTTATGGTAAGGTTACCGCCTGCCTCAAAACCGTTATCAGTGGCATACATTGCGAGCACGCTTACATCAACAGTCAAGTCATAGGTTGTGTCTATGCCGTCAAAGCCACCGTCGGCAAATACCACGAGGCTACCGTCACCCGTCAGGTCAAGTGTGCCGTCCAAAACAAAGATGCAGTCGCCGTCTATGCAAAGCAGGGAGTTTACACCCTCTACCCTTATCTCAAGGTCCATCTCGGTATATACAAGGCTTGGTGAGATGCGTTCATCGGTGTTTTCGCCTGAGTACGCAAAGTTATGAAGAACGAGGATCTCATCGTAAAGATAAGCATAGCCTACGGAGGGCTTGGAGGTGACCAGATCACCGTCCACGGTAAGGTAGTCCCCGTCACTCAGCCACGTGTCACCTATGCACACGCCGTTAAGTCTTTCTCGTCCGCAAACGCATACGCCGTTTTCATCGTATTCGTGCTGATAATAGTTCACTTGTATGCCGCAAAGAGTGCATACGGTGCAATGCTCGGCATTTGTATATTCATATCCACCCTCTACGTGCTCGTGCTGAAAATATCCGCAAGCGCAAACGCCGTCACCATCGTAAATGTGCTCTTCGACCACTTGTAAGCCGCAGACCACACAGAGACCGTAGTGGGCATAATCATCGTAGTCCCATTCATTGACAACGCAATCATGCTCTGTATAGCCGCAAACACATTCGCCGTTTTCGTCATAGCTGTGGTTGTCGTAAATGTATCCTTTGCAAATATCACAATATCCGCTATGATAGTTGACTTCTATGCTCCATTCGCTTGCGACGCATTCGTGCATCAAATAACCGCAAACGCAAATCTCGCCCTCCGCCGCAGTATGTTCTGTTTCAAAGAAATCACCGCACAAGGTGCAATCACCCCAGTGGTGCGTATTATTGTATTCCCACGTATCAGAGATACAGGTGTGAACAAAGAAGCCGCAAACGCAGACGCCGTCCTCATCTAAAGCGTGGGGGGCATTGAAAGGATCGCCGCATTGCACGCAAAGACCCCAGTGACTACTGTCATCATAATCCCATGTATTTGCGATTGCGACACAAGTATGTAGCAAGTAACCGCAAACGATGCATACGTTCTCGCTGTTATATTTATGCTCCCCAAAGACGTATTGTTGGCAATCGGGGCAATCACCCCAATGATGGGTTTTGTCCTTTGAAAACGAACTGCCGTTATGTACGTGGGTAAAACCGCAAACGCAGAGTCCGTCAGCATCAAAGCTATGCTCTCCGTCAAGCTGCTCACCGCACAATTCGCAGGTAGCGGTATGATGGGCGTCATCATAGTCATAATCGATGTAGGAGTGTGCTATGCTACCGTCATCATTAGTAAGCACTACCCTTACGTCGAAGCTGCCGAACACGTAATCACTCAAATAGGTTGCCTCAAACAAGTAGGAGGTGCCCGCAGTCATAGGATATCTTGCGTCAAAATTGCGGTTATCGCCTGAATCGTCATCGCTCATAAGCTCATCGCCGTCAAGCGTGAGGATATAGCCTTTCACATCCTGGTCATCCGCCATAGAAAAGAACGAGTAGATACCGTCCTCCTCGGGGGTGAACAAGAAGCTCTTACGGCATTTGCATGAAAGGGTAACGTTTTTGGTCTCGCCCCTCTTTATTGTTTCATATCCACCAACGGTAAAGGTACAGCTTGCGCTGAAGCCGCTTTCGGTAAGGGCGGTGACGGTTGCGCTACCCTCTCCCACAAGGCTGACCAAGCCGCCGGTAACGGTTGCGACTGCATCGTTGTCAGAGCTCCAGGTCACCTCCTCGGGGCTCTCGTTTAGCGCATTTTTAATAACGTCAAGCTGCAAGTCCTCGCCTTTGTAGCCGTTATAGCTTTCTCTGTCGAGTCTGATACCGGTAGGCTCTGCTTTCTTGCTTATGCACACATCAACAGATTTGTTTTTTCCTTCTAAAAGGACCGTTAAGAAGTAGGTAGCGTCTTTCTCAAGCAAGCAGCTTATATAAACGTCTTCGCCGGGATCGGCGTAGTCTGTGGACATTTGCATATACTCTTCATCATACAAATATATGATCGTATGGGTGTCGATGTTGCTCACGTTGTAAAACGCATATATGTTCGTTTCGGTAGGGATAAAGCGGTAGGAGCAGGTGTAGTAATCTTCGTTTGACGCCTTTGTTACCGTATCAAAGGCTATATCCTCGGCATCTATTACCGTGATCTCACGGGTGAGAGTAAAGCCAAGAGAAGACGTGAGAGTAAGGGTGGTGGTACCGGGGGACTTGAAAACAGCCAGCGCATGGTTACTGCCCACACCAACGATTTCTGCCATCTCAGGGTTGCTTATTTCCCAGCTAAGCTCACCACAATATGTATCCGCAGGGGTCGATATACAGTTCACAGACTGAAAAGCACCCACACGGTCGGTAATAATATCATCCTCACCAAAGCTTATGGATGTAGCAGTTACGGTCTTTGAGACCTTGACGGTAAAACTCCCTTCCATCGTCTGGTTATAAAGCCTCGCTTTAAGCAGATAGGTCGTGCCCGCAGTCAACTCAGCAGTTATGCTGAAGTTATTGCCGTCCACATACCTACTATCGTCATTCTCGCCGATCAGATCACCCTCCGCAGACAGAATATAGCCGTAGGTGTCATTGTCGCTCAAAGAATAAAAGCTGTAAAGACCGGTCTCCGCAGGGACGAAGGAGAAAACAGTCTCAGTTTTATCGACGCCGTTAAGCTCTACCTGCGCCTCCTCATCCAGAGCTATAGGCATATACTCCTCGCCTAAAGCAAACACCGCTACAGGCACGGTTGTCAACAGCATTACTGCCAACAAAAGCAGGCTTACAATGCGGTTTGCTTGTCCTGATATTTTTTTCATAGTCCAATTCCTCCTTTGTTCATGGATATGTAGTCTTTAAGCGTTTTGCTAATATGATTATACAAAAAAGCGATA
This sequence comes from Clostridia bacterium, assembly GCA_017521025.1. Classification (GTDB taxonomy): domain Bacteria; phylum Bacillota; class Clostridia; order Oscillospirales; family CAG-382; genus SIG636. Next base: position 6,857 of record JAFXEB010000007.1, read on the forward strand.
TAATTGTCAATCATCATACGCTGTACACGGCAAGTTTTACAGATAAAAGTCCAAGCGATTTTTGCATAAGGTCTTGCGCCTATATATTATCAGCTTTGGACGGAAACAAAGTGACCTATATGCACAAAAGCATTGAAATTATTTATTTTATTGATATAATATAGGCATAAGGTATGCGAGGGGTACTCCCTTGCGGTCAGGAGGGATTTGTTATGAGCACGAGGCCCGATTTTAATGAGACAAAAAAGCTTATAGACAGGGCAATTGGTATTGACAACGCCTTGAATAACGCATTGCATACGCAGGGCAGGGAGGTCACAGCTCTCAGGCAGGCGGCGGACGCCTTTTATAACGAAAAGTTCAAGGCGGCGCTTACGGAGCTGGACGTGGAGATACTTGCTCAGGGAAAGCAGGGCATACGCATTTCCTACCTGAGAAACGCAGGTATAAACAACATATACCGTCTTTCTGCCCTGTCCTATTATCAGATAGAGGCTATAAGCGGCATAGGAGCGCAGAACGCAAAAAAGATATACGAGACCACAAAGCAGATAGTAGAAAACACCAAGGCCAAGCTGTCACTACGCATCAACGCAGAGACGCCTACCCCCACGGACGATGCCTTGATATCTGCCCTTTTTGTGCTGATAGTCCACGATTCGCTTAGGGCTGATATGAAGCGGCTTTTCAACGAAAACCACAGGCCGCTTTTGAATATGGTAAAGGAGGCTAAGGCGGCGTCCTCCGGCTTTCGCTGGTTTTTTACCTCGGGAGGGAGGAAGGAAAGCGTTATCAGCTCGGTAGAGGAATTAGAGCGTTTTATTTACGAAAGGTTTGGAGAGGGCACCGTATATGACAGGTACACGTGGGCTGACAAGGCGGATATAGTAGACCGCCGTGCTCATTTTACCGAGAACTCGGCTGTTTACTACACCACCCTTGAAAAGCACTGCAAGAACATAAGCACCGCTGTTGCACCAAAAACGGGGCTGTCGGCAGAGCTGCTCAAGGCTATAGAGGCTGAGGTGCTTGACCTTAAATATCTGAAGGCGACACTCCGTAGCTATCAGGAGTTTGGCGTCAAATACGCCATCCATCAAAAGCGCACCTTGCTTGGCGACGAGATGGGTCTTGGCAAGACCTTTCAGGCTATGGCGGCTATGGCGGCGCTGAAGGCAGCGGGAAAGCATCATTTTATGGTAGTGTGTCCTGCCAGCGTGCTTATCAACTGGTGCAGAGAGATAGAAAAGCATTCCCACCTTGGAGTAACAAAGATACACGGGGCAGACGAGGAGGCGCTGTACAACTGGAGAGCAAACGGAGACATTGCAGTTACTACCTTTGAATCTATAAGCCGTTTTACACTGCCTGAGCGTTTCACCTTTGATATGCTCGTGGTAGACGAGGCGCATTACGTCAAAAACCCCGATGCTCTCAGGACAAAGGCTATGCAGCCTCTGCTTAAAAAGGCGGAGAGCGTGCTGTATATGTCGGGCACGCCCCTTGTGAATCGGGTAGACGAGATGTGCTTTCTTGTCAAGTGTCTGCAGCCTGACACCCACGCAAGGCTTGAGCGGGTAAAGAGCATATCCACCGCCGAGCAGTTCAAGCAGGAGCTGGCGCCCGTTTATCTGCGCAGGACCCGTGAGGAGGTTTTGACGGAGCTGCCCGAGCTTATCGAGAAGGAGCAGTGGTGCGACCTTGGTTCTGCAGAAAAGGCTGTCTACCGTGAGGCTGTAGCCAGCGGAAACCTTATGGCTATCCGTCAGGTATCGTGGCAGGTGGACAGGCTTGAGGATTCCTCCAAGGCGATGCGACTTAAGGAGATATGGGAAAATGCCAAGGAGCAAGGACGGAAGATAATAGTTTTCTCATTCTTCAGAAACACTCTTGAGAAGGTGCGGGAGCTTTTGGGTGAGGTATGCCTTGATACTATCTCAGGGGATATAAGTCCTGCAAGGCGGCAAGAGATAGTAGACGCCTTCAACAAGGCAGAGGCAGGTGCGGTGCTTGTCAGTCAGGTGCAGGCAGGCGGCACGGGACTTAACATACAGGCGGCAAGCGTCATTGTTTTCTGCGAGCCCCAGCTTACCCCCGCCATCGAAAACCAAGCCGTATCCAGAGCTTACCGAATGGGTCAGACCCGTGACGTTATAGTACACCGGCTGTTGGCTGACGATACCATAGACGAGCGTATGCTTGAGATACTGTCGGGCAAGCAGAGGGAGTTTGACAGCTTTGCCGACGAATCCGTTATAGGCGGCACCCAGCTTGAGGCGAAAAAAGCTGAGGAGGGCTCTTGGATAACCAAGATGGTCAAGGAAGAGCAGGAGAGACTTAAAACAGAGCAGTAAGCTTTTTATATATCAAGAGCCGAAAGCGCCCTTTTGTGGGTGCTTTTGGCTTTGTTCTTATGAGACAGAGGCTTTTTCGGAAAGCTATGGCTATATTGACCGCACTTCAGGTATTTTCTTGACAATACGAGCTACAGGCTGTATAATTGATTTGTAAAATGGTATATATGTAAGCTTTGGCTTGAAAAACCGTTTTTACCCTTTTGTATGTTTTGAAAGGAGACTTTGTGTATGCGCAGAAAGCTGATTTCACTTTTGCTTTTCCTTGCCCTTGCGGTGGGGATTCTGCAGCCGCTTATAGACCTGAGCTCTACCACTGCTATGGCGGCGCAGACCCTGTACGTTTTTGACCTGAAGAGCTTTATCAATTCCCTACCCTCGGAGGGAACGGTAAGATACGATTACCTAAAGCTTGCGACGGCGCTTCAGGGGTTAGCCAACAGAGACACGCCAAGGCTTTATTACAAGTTCAACGGCTATGCCCACGATCAGGACAGCTACTGGCTTAACAAGCTTTCTGAGGAGGGGGAGTTTTTGTCCGCCTACACAAAAAGCGAGATAAAGGATTTTTGGGAGCTTCTTGATATGTTCCGCCCTTATACCAAGGGGCTTGTGCTGTGGGATTCGGCAGTGCCCTCCACAAGCAATGTTGCGTCTACCGTTGCAGGTGCGGACAGTCTTTTGCCCGTCAGGTTTGATACCTCTGTGGGCAGTTTGTACAACGCACTGATGCTGCACGGCTACACGGACAGCGACGTTAAGGTAAATCTGTTCAACAAGTTTACGGGCAGCGGCACCATACCGGGCACCTCTGTTGCCTCCACGGGCTCTGCCAAGAACGATGCCTATATATGGGCAAAGACCCTGTATCTTGACACGGGCAAGACCCACGCCACCAAGATGACCTACAGCGTAGACGCATGGGTGCTTGATGCCTCCACTACCAACACGGGCACATCAGGCTACAGACAGAGCGCAGGTATGATATCCGTCAAGTACCCCAAGGTAATGACAGTTGGCAGCAGTGCGGAGATAGAGGTAACCGTACAGAACACGGGGCTTGACTCCTGGGGTAGCGGTTCTACGTACCGACTGGGCACCCTGAGCGGTGACTTTACATGGAAGGACAGCGTCAACCCCAGCTATCCCGGCGGCAGAGCTTTTCTGTCCAAAGAGGTTGCTCCCCTTGGGGTCCACACCTTTAAGTTCACCATAACCGCACCCAACACTGTAGGTATGCACACCTTTGGGGCGCAGATGGTACAGGACGGTGTCAGATGGTTTGGCACCAAGCTGTATCGTGACATTATGGTGGTAGACGGCAACACCACTAACGTTGACCTCAGCACAGAGGGCGTTGTTACCGAGGACACCTACACCTCTACCCACAACAGCCAATACACGGCGGCTACCATACCCACTATGATGACTCCCGGCGAGAGCTACAGCATTTCCATAACGGTAAAGAATATCGGCACCAACACCTGGACGAGCGGTGCAGGCTACCGTCTTGGCAAGCAGGAGAGTGACTTTGTGTGGACCAACGGCGGCAACAGAGCATTTTTGACCGGCGACGTTGCTAATAACGGCACCCACACCTTTAACATCACCGTCACCGCACCTGCCAAGGCAGGCAACTACAGGATAAAGGCGAGGATGGTGCAGGACGGCGTCAGATGGTTTGGCCCTATGCTTGAGTACGGTGTTGCGGTAGTGGACGATACGAGCTACACCCCCGTGCTTGAGACAGTGGGCACTGTTCATACGGTGACGGGCGGCTCCTCTACCACTGCACACTACAGCGATATGATGAACACCATGCTGCCCAACGCAGACTATTTTATAGCAGAAAAGGCGTTTTTCTTTGACCTTTCTCCCGACGGAGCCATAGCTCCTATCGACGAGCGCTCTCAGCCTGTGGGCACAGACCTTGCCACATTGCGCAAGCTTTTGTCCGCCCAGCAGACCAAGGCGGCAGGCAAGGTGTTTACCGTAAGCGGTTTTGTGCCCTGGTGGCTCAAATACAACACCTTTTCTGACAGCTCCTCCACTATGGAGCCTGTTATCTCCGAATGGACTATGGTTGATATCATATCAGAATACTTAGGGCAGGTGGATGCAGACGCCTACGGCTATACGGGGCTTTCCAATGCATCCGTTTTCAGCAAGGTACCACTTAACCCCGAGCTGAAGCAAAACAACAAGGGCGTAAACGACGATCTGAGCTACAGCGCAAGCACCGAATATATTATGTTCTATATGGGCGACTATGACGCCGCCTCCTGGACGAGCAGTATGCTGCCCACTATGTGGGATGACCCCGAGCGTGGTTCCCTCCCCTTGGCGTGGCCCGTATGCGCAGACCTTTCACAGCGTGTACCCCAAGTATTCAACTACCTGTACGAAACAGCTACTGCCAATGACTTTTTTGTAAGCGGCGACAACGGAACGGGCTATCTTAACCCTATGAAGCTGTCGAGCAGTGAGCTTACTGTCTGGACCAACCACAATATCGCCTCCAACGAGAGGTTTGATATTGATATAACGGGCTTTTTGATAGCCGGCAACTCGGGTACCGTTTCCACCGCCGTGCAGAGCGCATATAACAAGATATCACCCTACGGCGTGGTATATCAGGGCGGCGTTGCAGGCGGCGGTCTGTACGGCAACACCCCCTACGTTAACTACTATGACATCGGCAACGGCATCACCTCCGCAGGGGCAGCCTCAGTGGCGGCGACCATTAACGGTCAGCTTGCTAAGAGCAAGCAGTTTCACGTGTTCCGCAGTATACTTACCAAGCCGTCGGTCATCAACGATATCGTGGATGCTCTGAAAGCAAACTACCCCGGCACCAACTTTAAGGTAGTGTCCCCCTATACCTTTATGGGCTTGTATGAAGCAAGCAAGGGCGGCACGGTTCAGCCTTCCACAAGGAACGCAGAGGTTATGGAGATAAACGTGCCTACCACGATGGAGGCGGGCAGTACCGCTACCATATCCGTGCTGGCGCAGAATCTGGGAGCAGAGGTGTGGAGAGAATCCACTCAGCACAGACTTGGTAACAAGGATGATTCTGCATCCCCCTTCCTGTTCAGCGGCCCCAACACCAACCGCATATTTATCCCCTCCTCTGCTGCGGTATATACGGGTGAAGTACATACCTTTACCGCAAGCATTACGGCACCTGCGGCGACGGGCACCTATACGCTGACGCTTGGCATGGTGCGGGACGGCGTGGCTTGGTTCGGCAACACAAAGTCCGTTACCATCACCGTTGTAGAGCCTGCGCCAAAGCCGCAGTTTGAGCTTATTGCGGGCTCGGCGCTTACGCTGTCCGAGTCTACTCTCAGGGGCGTAAGCCTTGGCACCACTGCAGAAGATATAAGGGCGCAGTTCAAGTGCGAGGTCACGGTGAAGGATGCAAGCGGCAACGCTGTTGCGGACAGTGCCGCCGTAGGCACGGGCTGTACCGTGAATCAGGTAGGCGGTACGGGGGTTGCCACTTTGGTAGTTGTGGGCGATATCAACGGTGACGGTGCAACGGGTGCCACCGACCTTATGGCGATAAAGACCCACCTTACGGGGCACACTGCTCTTAAAGACGTGTTCTACGAGGCGGGAGACTATAACTCCGACACCCTTGTGAGCACCGACGACTATCTGGCACTGAAGGTGCTTATCAAAAAGGGAGCATAGAGCCGCTCTTTGTAAATAACAAAAAATGAGCTGTAAAAAACGGTGTTTTTTACAGCTCATTTTGTATAATGCTTATTTGACCAGAGTGTCCTCCTTGCCACGGTAGACCACAAGCTTGCAGAAAAGGAACTCAAGGACGAAATTCGCAAGCATAGTCACTACAAGTATGACAAAATCGTTCACGCCTGCGCCCTCGGCTAAATCGCCGAGATAGGTGGAGAGAGGGGTAAATACCAGATAAAAGCCAAAGACCTTAGCCATTGCCACGGGCACGTTTGCCGCAGACTTAAAGGTGTAGCGACGGTTCAGGGTAAAGTTCCACAGTATCGAAAGCACCAGTGAAATAAGATAGGGTATCCAATAATCCTTGATAAAAAGCTCAAGCAAAGCGAAGGAACCTATCTGTATTACCCCTGCAGATATGGAAAACAGCGTAAATTTAAGGGTCTGCCACAGTTGTTTCTTTTTATCGCTCATCTCTTTCCTCCTGAGGCCTTTGTTTTTCGCTATTATACCACATTTATCACGGAATGTCAAAGGCAAGTCAGGCAAGGTTAAAGCCTTAAGCATCAAAAAGGGCACCTCCAAAGGCTTTAAAGCCTTTGGAGGTGCCCTTTTGTTATGGGGTCAAAAAACGTTTTACAGCGTAGTTTTGACCGCCGTTATTTTACTCTTACCTCATCAAAGCTTTCGATAAGGTCTGCCTCAAACCTGAGCACCAAAGCGGCATCAAGGCTGTTAACCTTGCCGTCGCAGTTGACGTCAGCCGCTATCATTCTGAGCTCGTCAGCGTCTATGAGGTCAGCGTCGTATCTGAGGATGTAGTGGGCATCTCTGCTGTCTACATCGCCGTCGCCGTTGACATCGCCAATAATGTAGTTCTGCTTGTAGGTTGCGGTTACGGTCATATCGGTGGCTATGCTGTCAATACCCGTTCTGTCCCAGCTTGCGTCATAGTTTTCTCTCTCGGGAATTGCAGGGAATGCAGTGCCTGCCAAAGACTGACCGTATTCCATTCTGATAGTGCTTATCTCAACACCGTCTACCACGAATCTTACGGTATATACGTTTCTGGTGTAGACTGCATTAACGGTAAGATCGCTTACGATATCGTCAAGGTCGGTGTTATCCCATACGGGAGCAGTCTGGTCATGACCGGTCTTGTCGGGGATAGCAGGGAGGCTGTCAATAGATGCTCCGTGGGTCACTGTCCTCGTAGCCACTACTGCGCCGTCCGCCATAAAGGTAACGGTGTAGGTGTTTACAGTATAGACAGCGTTAACGGTCATATCGCCTGTTACGTTGTTGAAATTGGTAACATCCCATACGGGAGCGGTCTGAGTATAGCCTATCTTTTCGGGGATAGAGGGGATATCGCTGAGAGTGTCGCCGTGGGTCACGGTCTTCTCTGCAACTACCGCACCGTCTGCCATAAAGGTTACGGTGTAGGTGTTTCTGGTGTAGACAGCGTTTACGGTCATATCACTCATTATGTTGCTGAAATCGCTTACATCCCATACGGGAGCGGTCTGAGTATAACCCTCCTTTTCGGGAATAGCGGGGATATCTGTAAGGGCGTCGCCCTCGTTTACAGTTCTTTCTGCAACTACCTCGCCGTATGCCATAAAGGTGACGGTGTAGGTAATAAGGGGAATGTAGAACTCACGGGTAAGGGTAAGCGTGCCGTCATCGTTAAGGGTAGCGGTCCAACCCTCACTGCCCGTATCGGCGTCGAAGGTATGGTTTGCCAAGGGAGCCAGTGTAACGGTTGCCACATAAGTGGTATCAGCCGTAAACTCACCCTCGAAGGGCTCGCCGTTTACAGTCCAGCTTATCTCAGCCTCTGCGCAGCCTGCAGGAGCCGTAACAGAGGTCTGTGCGGTCTCACCCCTTACGGGAGTAGCTACGTCAATATCCAGTGTGCCCACAGCTACGGGAGCAATGTAGAAGGGTATCTCTATCTTTCCGCTATAGCCGCTGCCGTCCTTTGCGGTAACGGTGGCTATTGCCATACCTGCGGCAATGTTTGCGCTGTAGGATACGTCATAGGCAGTGGCGGGAACCTGATCGTTGCCTAACACTACGGAAAGAACTGCGGGAGTCTTTTTGGTCTCGTCATAGACGAAGCCTTCCTCGGGGATGTCAAGGGTAACCGCAGCGTCTGCCAGATCGTTGCTTACGAATACGGCTGCCGCCTGATAGGTATCGAGGCTTGCCACCACTATACCTACAGTGCCCTCTGCAACGTTGATAACGCCGTTTTCGTCAACGCTTGCAGAGCCCTTCTTAACGTCCACACGGTACTCTACCATACTGCCCATTGCGCCGCCGTGAAGCTTAACAAGCTTATCGCCTACCTTAAGCGCAAGAGACAGCTTTTTGTTCTGAGCTGCACCAAGCTTGGTGATAACTGCGCCGTCACTTACTATAACAGCCTTGGCGTCTTCACTGCCTATGAGCTTATTTGTAAGGGTAAGAGCATACTCGTCGCTCTCGTTGCCGAGGGCGTCGGTAGCCTTGACCGTAAGCTTCTGATATGCGGTGGCGGTATCAAGCTCCACTGCTACGCTAAAGGAGCCGTCCTCACCTGCCACAGCGGTGGTTTCCACGTCACCTACGGTAACGCTTACGGTAGCGCCTGCCTCGGATGTGCCCTTGACCTCAACAAGCTCGCTGTCAAAGAAGCCGCCGTTTATGGGAGAGGATATCCTGAGGGTGGGTGCCTTAGTATCTACTATGAACTGGTATACGGTACCAAAGCTGTCCTTGGTAGCGTTTTCGCCCTTAAGGCTTACGGTGTAGATACCGTCCTCGAGACCACGGAGGCTGATATCGCCGCCGTTCCATTCTGCTGCCTCGCCGCCGTTGATGCTGTAGGAGCCCTTGCCGCCGTCAACGCCGCTTACGTTGATAACGGGGGAGTCGGAGCCTGTGGCATCAATATCAACGCCGCCATAGCCTGCAGAAAGGCTTACGCCATCCTTAAGGCTGAGTATTGCCTCGCTCTTTACAGGCTCTGCCATAACGATGGCATCGGAAAGGGTCTCCTCGGAAAGGATTATACCGCCATCCTCTGCGGTGCGGAATGCGCTTACTGCAACAACGTAGCTGCAGCCTGCGGTAAGACCTACCGAGGTAACGGTCTCGCCGTCATCGCTGACGGAATCATATCTGCCGCCTACTGTAAAGCTCTCGCCCTCCACCTTCATACCGCTGAACAGGGTGGAAGAAAGGGAGCCGTCTGTAGCCTGCTCATAAATGCTTACGTAATAGCCTTCTGCTCCCTCTACTGCCTCTACCTCTGCGTCGATAGTGTAATCGCCGCCGAGAGCAATGCTGACAGAAGCGGTAGCGTCAGGCTGGTTGGGGTTAACATAGCTGAAGCTGTCCTCTGCGGAGGGGCTTGCTACGCCGTCGCCGTTCCCGTCAAGCTGAGTGCCTACTGCCTTAAGGGTGTAGGTGCCGCTCTGAAGCTCGGAGGGGTAGCTTATTGCTATGCTGTCATAGCCCTCGCCTGCCTTGCCGAGAAGGAAGGCGTTACCGTCGTTGTCTATTGCGTAGATGGAAACGTTATCAAGCTTTTCAAGCCTTGTACCGCTAACAGCTGCGGTTGTTCCGTCAGCACTGAGGCTTACGGAATCGATGGAAGCCATCTTCTCAACGCCGTAGAGAGCAAGCTCGGAGGCGTTGGCGGTGGTAACCACTATCTCGTTACCGAAGGAGTCTGCCTCGGTGAAGGAAAGGGTTATCGTAGCATAGCCTGTTTCGCCGTCATAGTTGATCATAGCGTTGGCACCTGCATTTTCGGGTGAATCAGCAGCCTTGCCGTTGTCAAGCCATACAATTTCGTACGCCTTGCCGCCGCAGGTAACGGTAAACTCGCTCTTTATCGCCTCTGCCTCTGCCTCGTTCTCGGCAGGTATGTTAAGGACGAGGATAGCGTTTTCGTCATCGTTTGCATCAATAACGAAGCGGTGAGTGCGCTTATCTGCGCCGGAGCTTATAACGGTTTCGTCAATGGGGGTGCTCAGTGTAGTACCCAAAAGTCTTGCATTGGTAAGTGCCTTTGCATAAAGGGTCCTGCCCGTAGCGGGGTCGGTGTACACGGGCGCGCTCTTGAGCGCCATAGGAACAAGAGTAGCCTCGGGAGCGTCGTATTTACCGAAGGCAAACTCAACGTCGCCGCCCCAATGGTAGGTAACGCCTGCATCCAGCTTAAGGATGTGGATCGCACCCCATATCATATCGTTATTTACGCCAAGCTCGGCACTGCCTATCTCAAAGCCGCCAAGCAGAGCGGGAAGCTTTATGCCTGCGGTGACGAAGCCCTCCCAGAAGAACTCCGTATCATCCTCAAAGCCGGTGGGCATCTCCTGCAGGGCGATAGCGCCGCTGCCGTAGATTATATCAAGGATATCGATATCGATACCGAACTTCATATTAAGTCTGGGGTACCAGTATACAAAGCCGCCGAGCCTATCGATAAGGGTTATGCCGCCGATGCCTATGTTGGAAAGGTACGCCTCAATGCCTCTGCCCGACATAGAGATGTCGCCCCTTGCGGTGAGCAGGTCAAACAATGCAAATTCACCGCTCAAAATAAGGGTAAGAGGCGGGATAGTGGAGGACACAAAATAGGTCTCGTATATCTTATCTATACCTGCGCCCATACCACGGATCCAGAACACGCCGAAGGGGTCGATGGGGATGCCGGGAAGGTTGCCGCCAACGTGGAACCTTATCTTATCGGGCACGGGGATGCCGTTATAGCTGCGGAGGCGGAACTCGGCCTCCATAGTGAGAACCTCAATATCAGCCTCGCCTTCGATGCCTATGCCCCATTCCCCATTCATTATCATAAGGTCAAGGGTACCGCCTATCTCGGGCATACCGTCTGTATAAGAGGGTAAGCCAACCTCAACGGAGGTGTTTATGCCTATGAACTTGCCGCCGAAGAATATGTTGTGGATGTAAAGAGCAAGGGTACCGCCCTGCGCCTCGTACCACTTCATACGGTCATCACCGCACTCATCCTCCAGCTCACGGAGCTGACCGGAGGTATAATCGGTATTTGCAAGGTTTACCTCTGCCTCCTCCGTAGGAGAGGGAGAGATGATGCCCCAATCGTAGGTGGAGGGCACAAGGAAGCTGGGGTCAAGCTGGGCGCCGAAAGTTACCACACGAAGGTCGGGGTCATAGGAGCCGGGCTTGGTAGCCATAAGTGCGAAATGGCAGTAGCGGAGCTCGAGAAGCATGCCTGCAAGGGTCTGCAAATCGCTGGCGCCGCCGGGCCACATAAGGGATACAAAGTTGGTGTTGGCAACCGCATCCTCTACACGGTTGCTCTCAGTACCGTCATACTTGTAGATGGGGAGCTTAACAAGGTCGCCCTCCTCAAGAGAGGTGATGGCGCACACGCCCTCCCACACCTTGGTGTTGGCACCCACGGTGTATACCTTGCCGTCGATATCGGTGTTGATGGCGGTCTGGTTGCCTTCATCATCGTACTCGATGCTTACGGTCACCCTGCCCTCGGTTACCTGAATAGCGCCGCTGATTTCGATAGCGTCGCCGTCCTTACGGGCGATAGCCTCAAGCTTTTCTATCTTGCCGTTCTCACCCTTAACAGAGAAGTCGCCTCTCAGCTCGTAAATGATATCCTTCATGGATATGCCTGCTATCTTGGACCTGTACTCATCCTCGTCACGGGCGAGAATAAGCTTGTAGGACCAAGGGAGAGCCTCGCTGCCGTCACCTGTACGCCTCATACCTATAACGCCGTAGTTACCGCTGATATAGGAGGGGTTGTTGGTCACAACAAACCTCAGAGCGTCGGAGGTAGAATCGGACAGAGCCGCATCCACCCAGTCGAAGATGATCTGCCACGTGCCTACGGGGAGGGTATCCTCGATTATTATGCTGGCAGTATTGTCCTCGTTGTTTAATATGAAGTTCTCGGAAGGAACAACTATATCCTTGCCGCCGTCAAGAGGACGGAGAATAACTCTATACTGGCTGGAGTCACGAAGCAGACCGAAGTTTTTACCTGCTATGAACAGGCTCCTCGTTCCGCTTCTGTAAACGACCTCGGGAGTAGTGCTGACGAAGGAGAGCACGCCGCCATCCACAGAGGGGCAAAGCACATAGGTCTCCTTGGCAAATACAAGGTCCTCATCCATCAGATGAAGCTTGCCAAGACCGCCCATTTTTTCGGAAACGTCAAATATCTTAACGCCTATCTTACGGTACTCCGTAACATCAGAAGGGGCTACCGCAAGATCAATGGTTACATCACGAGCCTCGCCGGGGCGAAGGTCGATAAGAAATTCGTAATAAGGGTCAGCTATGGTAGCGTCAAGGTTGAGGTTGCCCTGAGTGTCATAGCTCGTCATACCGCTTTCGGGATAGAAGGCTATGGCAAGAGTATCCAAAACCTCGTCAGAGGTGTTCTGAATCTTAACGGTGAGGCTCATATTACCGTTAGAGTCACCGTTGGTATCCACGTAGCCTATATCGCCTGCAAGCTCCATAGCGGCAGGGCCTATAAAGTTTACGGCTACAGAGCCCAGCTCTGCGCTTACGTTGGAGTACACGCCGTAATAGAAGGCTACCGACTTGGTGCTCTGAGCGTTGGCAGGAGCGCTGCCCATATCGTAATACATGGCAAAGGCGCTGTCTGCGGTAAGATATTCCTTATTATAGGGGTTGGTGAAGTTAAGGTTGTTTTTAACATCGGCACCTACGTTATAATCGTATACGGTGGACGCAAGACTGTTCCAATGAGCGAAGGTGACCTTTTCGGGTACCACGGTAACGCCGCCTATGGAGGCGTTTACCGTATAAGCAGTGACAGAGGGAGCCATCTCGTCATCATAAGCGAAGAAATAGTTGCTGTACTCACTGCCCGTAAGGGTCTGCTCGGTCTTAATGGTGGTGTAGCTGCCGTCAGCCTGACCCGCCATATATACGGCGTAGTCCTGATGACCGAGAGCAGTATCCATAAGCACACGTGCCTTAAGCTCATCAATAGCCTCGCCGCTGACGTTCTCAGCGCTTACGGTAACGTAGACCATACCGTGCTGATAGTTGTCAACCGCAAGAAGTGCTACCTGCTGGGTAAATTTGATGCCGTCTACAGTCCATACTGCGGAAATAGTGGTGTCATCAACCTTGGTAACGGTGACTGCACTTGTTTCTATACCCATATGGCTGTAGTCTCTGCCGAACACGTACTCGGCGGTGGTGGCACCTCTCTTCACCCTGAAGGAGGTGAAGGAGGTGTCATAATTTTCATCGGGATACAACAGATACTTGTTGTTATCGGATTTGTTAAGCTTGTCGCCTTCGACGGTGTCCACAAGGAAGCCGCCGTTGCTCTTGGAGACCTTTACGCTGAGATACCCGTCACTGAGCTCGTGGTATCCCGTTTCTGCACCGGCAGACAGAAGGTTATCCAAAAGTGTTTCAGGGGCAAAACCTACAAGCAAAACAGCTATGAGCAGCAGGGCTGTTGCCCTTTTGATTATCGCATTGATATTACGCTTCATAATAAGCTTACCTCCTGTCTTAGTCCTATTCCACATAGATCTGGATTCTGTAGTAATCACGGCCCTGAGTGATAATGCAAACGGTGTAATAGCCACTCTCCTCGAAGGGGAGAATTATCTCGTCGGTGCTTGTGGCGTTTCTTACAAGGTCGGTGGCGCCGATCTTCATCTGACCAACGCTCTTAAGACCGTTCTTGTATACCACGCTGTAGGGCTCGCCGAGAGTATCTACGCTAAGTATAATGCTGTCGCCCTCTGCCACGTAGATGGTGTCACGTACAACTATGTCGCCGTTCACCTTAACGGTAGGCTCGTCTGCTGCCGCTACACGGAGGATGCCGTATACAGCGGTCTCGTTGCCGCTGCTGTCGCTAACCTTATAGGTTACCTGACAGTTGCCCGCCACGTTAAGGTCAAGCTCATACTCAAAGCTGTAGCTAAGGCTTGCATCTATGTCGGAGGCGGTCACGTTGCTCCTTAGAATTGCCTCAAGCTCGGAGGCGGTGGTGCCGACCTTTACAATAACAATGCTATTTATCAGGTCAACAACGGGCGCCTTGACATCGGGAAGCTTAACCTGACCGAGCTGACCGAGAACTACGTTGCCGTAAGCATCCTCGGCACGGATGATGGGCCAGAGGCCTGACATACCTGCGGTAATGGTAAGCTCAACCTGTTCACCTGCGGCAGCGCTGATGCTTTCGCCGCCGTTTATGCTGATGTCGCTGTCACGGTTAGCCTTGACGTAGATGCTGTCACCTATGCTGAGGCTTAGACTTAGAGCATCGTCAACGAAGTCTACGCCATCCTTGCTGTATTCCAGCTTAAGGTCGGTGTCGATTATGTTGCTGACAGTCACGCTGATAGCGGAGATGTTACCTGCCATATCGGCGAAGGTGTAGGTGTAGGTGCCGTTTGCCTTTACGGTAAGGGTGTAGTCGTAGCCACCGTCTGCCTCGGTGCCGTAGCTACCGAGCTTGGCAAGTATGGCTGCCTCGTCAGAATGGAGGGTCACGCTTACGGTCCTGCCATCGGAGGACAGCTCCTGACCCTTTACGCTGAGGGTGGGAGCGACCTTGTCGATATTAGATACTGCCGCAAGGTCTACTGTAGTAGTGGTGCCGCCTGCCGATATTACGGTAAGGGTCACAGCCTCGCAGTTAGCGCTGTAACGGACGGTAACTAAAGTGCCGTTGATGCGCACCTCGATATCGTCCACAAGCTCTGCGGGCACCTGAATCTCCTTCACATGCTGAGAGAACTGCATTGTTGCGGTAATGTTGCTGTTGGTAATAGGACTTGCGGCATTGGCAGACCACTTTATACTGCCTACAAGATATATCTTATCGCTGCGTATCTCTATTACCCTCTCGCTGACAGTGCCCTCTATCTTAGTGGGCGCCTTGTCTGCGTCAAAGGTGTACATATAGCTGTAGTTGATGTTGTAGATGCCGTTACGGTCAACGGTTATATAGCTGAGACCGTAGTATTCACTGTCGGCATCGTTATCAACGCTTGCCTCGTAGCCCGAGGGAGCTATGGTAAGGTCGCTTGCAGACTGACCGTCGCCGCAAACGGGCTCGGTCAGGTAGATGCGGACGCCGCCCTCTACGGGAACCTTTACTGTGCCGGGGATGGGCGCAACGCCGATATTGCTGAGATCAAGAGGTATTGCGGTTGCGAAACCGTTCTCATCCACGGCAAAGAGAGTGAATTCTGCCGCTTCGGTCACGGTGAGCTGTCTGCCTACAAGGCTTACGCCCTCTATGGTGTCGCTCTCTGCGCCGTATTCGGGAGTCTCTGCATAAACGCCCTCTTTGATTATAAAGCTATACTTGATGATATCAAATGCCTCAAGCTGGAAACGGTATGCGCTGCCCCAGCCAAGAGCATTTACAAACTCGGTGGTTGCCGCTCTGGGAGTAGCAGTCTCGTATACGGTGTAGCCGTAATGGTCCTGCAGATAGCTGTACTCGCTGTTGGTAGCTCTCAGCATAAGCTGTGTATCAATGTACAGTCCGTTTTGCTGAGTGTAGGCAAGAAGCTGTACCTCGGGACACTCCTCGTCTACGGGGATATAGTCCTCCTCGCCCAAGCCGGGAACGAAGGGAGCGGTTTCTACTATGGTTACGGGAAGGGTTACGGTTATATCCTCGGTAAAGACTTTTGTCTCGTTACCGCAGATATATGCCATATCCTCCGCCTTGAAGGTGTAGCTCGTATCGTCACCGTAATAGAAGGTGAAGCTGGGAGCATAACCGGTGTAACGGTCGATAAGCTCATACTCAAGGCCCTCGAACATCTCGCCGTATTCATATATCTCGTCGGATATAAGGGTAACGGTCACGGGACCCGCAAACTCGCCGCCGTTTTCAACCAAGGCGTCATCCAAGCTCCACACAACGTTGTAGCGAGTGGTAAAGATGTTATCTATGTACATCCATCTGCCGAAGGTATCTACATAGAAATAACCGTTTTCTTTAACGATCACAGTAACCTCGGTGGTACCGTTATTCTCTACCGTTACAACGCTCTCGTCATAATCGGTCACGGTAATAGCGACATCTGCCTTCAGGGTAACGGTAACGGGGTTCATAGTAGGCTCAAGGGTGGAGTAATGAGCCTCAAACTCGTATGCGGCGTCGGTTATGGTATAAGTGATAGGCCATACGATGCCGTATGCGTCGGTGAAGGTGCCCTCATAGGTCACGTTGGTGAAGGTATTGGTCTGCACTCTGTTGCCGCCGTTTGCAAGGTAAACCTTAAGCTTGAGCTCTGCACCGTGGTCGGGGTAGCTCACGCCGTAGGCCAACGATGCGCCAAGGTCGCTGTAGTGAACGTACTGGTTGGTATAGCTCTTGGTGAAGGTGTGGTCATTGCCGGCTATATCCTTGACTTTGATGGTGTAGGACCTGTAAAGCCTGTGGTCCGAGTCATACTCAGTCTCGGAGATGGGGTCTGCAAAGCCTAACTTGAGACCGTTGTATTTGGAATATTCAAACCAGACAAGGCCCGCACTGTTGGGGGCGGAGGCGCCGTAAGGAAGGGTAACGGTGCCGTCGATACCGTCGCCGCTTATTTCGATAACGGCATTCTCCCAGTCAAGCAGGTCGAGGTTTTTGCCGTTTGCATAGGTATCCTGAGTTGACCAGACGGAATCGTCGTTGTAATGGTCCCAAGTACGGTCAAGCGTGCCGAGAGAGACCTCGTTGGATTCGATATTATACTTATTTACAAAAAGCTCTTCGTTGGTAATACTGATTATCTCAAGGACACGGGTCTCGTCACCGCCGTAAACGTAGGTAACGTACTTACCCTCGATATCCTCTCCATTGAGCTTATAGGATGCATCGCTACTGTTGTAGAGCTCAACAGGCTCGTTGCAGGTAATGCCTGTCCACATATCATAGTACTTCCAAGGGTCTTGTTCGTAAAGGCCGAATCTTACGGAAGCATCGTTAGTGGTATAAAAACCGTCACGGTATGTCTCGCCCAGCTCGGGAGTTACTATGGTAACGGCACCGTATGCGTCACGGGCGATGAACAGAACGGTAGCATTATCCAGCGTGTTGGAGTAGGAGTCCATCTTGACGGTTACAAGATCGCCTGCCTTAAGGGGTACTACAATATCGTTGTAATCGTTAGTCTCCGTATACTCAACGCCGTTTACATAAATGGGAGTGTAGTTGTTGATGGGGTTCCTCTGAACTACCTCAAAGGTAATATCGCCGATAGAAGAGTACGCCTCGTCTATTCTGTAGGTAATAGAATCTACGTTTATCTGACCCTCTATCTCGGATTCTCTGATAGAAGGAACGTAGCTGTCAACACTTATCTCAACGGTGGGCTGAGTATTGGTTACGTAGACGTAGAAATAATTTATGGGAGAAACAACGCCTGCAGAGCTTACGGTCTGACAGCAGAAGGTATTCATACCCGGTGTAAGGTATATATTGTCCATATCCAAGCCTGCTGCGCCCTGAGGCACGCTTACAACGATATCGCTGGCACCGTAGGTACCGATATACACCTGTGCGGTTCCATCGCCCACGGTAATGTCATACTCGGGCTCTACGAACTCATAGGTCGCCAGATCTTCATCAGTGGGATTTGCCGCAGCATTCCAGAAACGAACGCCTGCAACAGCGCCTACTTCTAATCCGAAATAGCTTCGAGGCTCGGAAACGCTGCCTACGTAGAACTGGAACAGACCAGCGCCTGCCGTATAGGTGGCAAACTCCCTGTCACGCTCGGTCTGAGTAATACGGCCTGCGCTTATGCCGAAGGACTGGATGGGTTCATTATTCTCTGCCATCACTCTGATGTCGCTGCTGATGTCATCGTGAATTGATATGGTGTAGCCCCAGAGACCTGCAAGGTTTTCGTTGCTGGCATCAAGCACCATAATAAACCCGTCGGGAATAAACTCCTGAACGTAATCGGAGCCTTTCTGATATACGCCTACTCTGAAGCGGTAAGCGCCACCCTCGAAGGGCGTGCCGTCATCCTTTGCGGCGGGAACGGTTATAGTCTGTGTCGTGGTAGTAGCAAGACCGGTATATCTTACACATTCTCCAAGGACGTTATAATCGCCGTCTATCTGCTCGATAACAACGTAGGACCTTTCCGCATCAAGGTTGGAAAGATTCCATTCGGGGCGAAGCACGTTGCTTATGCTGAAGCGGATCATAGCGCCGGTCATATCAAGATTCATACGGATAGCTTCATCCCCATAAGCGCTGCCGAACCATTCTCCTATGTTGGAGCGGAAATCGATAAACTCCACCTCGTGCACATCAACGCCCTCAGGCTGTACACCGGAATACATAACGTCTATCTTCTGGCCGTGGCTTACATAAGATGCGTCGCTTACCTTAACCTTTTCGCCGTTCACGAGAGTAAGGGGCACGTAGGCACTTTCAAAGCTCAAGGATATACTGCCGTAATGCTGTTTAACGGAGGTAAAGTCTGTAACTACGGCTATGTTTTCAAAATTACCGCCGCTTACGGTACCGCTGTACCACTCACCGTCAAAGTCGAATATGTTAATGCTCTCACCCGTCTTGATCACTCTGAAATAGGTCTTATCGCCCACCTTCATAGTAATGCGGGTATAGGCAATAGCACCGTCGCTTTCCCTTGCGTCGGGAGCCGTTACGGTCACGTTGTGCTCAAAGCTTGGAGTGTTTATGTCCGAAAGCGCCTCAACGGTCAATGAAGGCTTGGAAAGGTATACGTCTATGCCGGTCCCTACGGGATCGCTCCAGTTGCCGTATTCGTCCTGCATCCTTACCCAGAAATACACGGTGTGGTCTGCGCCGTCGCTTATGCTTGTGGTTCTATAGCTTGAATATTTATAAAGCTTAAGCTGGCTGTCCAGCTTGGCGTAACCGCCTGCTACCTGCCATTCGTCGGCTGCGGTGGGAACGGAAGCGTCATCAATAAGCCAGAGATACTGAACAACGGGTATGTCCCTATGGTCTGTACCCGAAAAGCTTGCGTTTATACTCACGCTGGGGTTGGAGCTGCCTACATTGTTGTATTTAGCCGATATGCCTGTGACGGAAACGGACGGCTTTATATTATCGTAGTCATAGTCTATGGTGCATTCCCCCGACTGTCCTGCATTACCGAGCATGTCCTCGGCGCCGGCAAAAGCAATCACGCCGTCCACTATCTGTTCAACACCGGGCTCAAGCATAAGGTGAATGTAGCGGGTGTACTCATTCTTGGCGTGAGCCTTGAAGGGGATCTGCACGGTGCCGTTGCCCGAGAGCTGTACCAGCTCGGTGTAAGCAGAAGCATCCGTAGGCGCCGTCATACTGTCACTTATCAGGTAACGGAAGGAGAACGCCTTATCGGACTTACCCTTAAGTGTAACCAACGCAGGTGCGCCGTAAAGACCAACGTCTGCGTCAGAAACGTCTACCTTGAAGGTAGCATAGGGACTGTTGGTAGCCTGATCAAGCTTGGTGATGCTTACGGTAGGACCCGTAAGGTCAAGGTATAGCTGCTCGGCAGGCTTGAAAAGGGCGGCGTTAAGGGCATGGCCTGCAGCGTCCTCAGCCTTGTTATAGCTAAGGAGCACAGGACGGATGACAGAGCCATATTGCTCTAAAAGACAATCACCCTCGCAGATAATCAAAGGCTCGAACTCTAAAACGGACTGAGGTTGACCGTTGACTGTCTGAATAGTGCTTATCTTATTCATCTTTAGGGATACCGACTCACCGTTGGCACGCTTTACGTTAGTGGCCAAACGTATATTATCGCAAACGGAAAGGACCTCATCGATAGTTATCTTGAAAAATACGTTTTCGCCCTTGTTGACATAAAGGTCGGAAAGCTTGATATCCTCAGGCCACTCGTCCTTGTTGGAGGAAGCGGTTGTGTTCATTATCTTGCCGGGCACGTTGATAGAAACGCCGACTACAGAAGGAACGGTGTTGTCGAAGGTCTTTTTCATCGTGCGGGTGATGTTGCCCAAGCTAAGGGAGTTGCCTGCCTTGTCACTAAGGAAGGTAGATCTTGTAGCTACATAAAAGGACTTAAAGAATTTGCAACCGTAATAACAATACGCAGGATAGTGACCCCTATACCATGTGTAGTCATAGATCAGTTCCCTATGGTCAAAGCTTATTTCACCGTCAACGGTCTGCAGCTTGGAAGAATCAAGATACGTAACGGTATAGTCCTTGCTTGCCCAGTCGCCGAGAGGAGCCTCAAAGATGATCGTATCGTTATTAACACTCTTTATGTAAGCATTAAGGTAATCGGTATTGCCGCCGGAACGGGCGTCCTGAACGGTCACCTTTACATAGGTCCTGTCCCATTCGTCCCTTGCGGCATCGCTGCCAAAGCTACATATTGCCTCGGACGCTGTTGCGGTAATTACAAGATTTGTGCCATCCTGGGTTACGTCAACGGATTTTATGTAAGCGGGATTGTTATCCCTTACATAGCCGTAAACGCCGTTGACCTTGGTCTTTTTGTTACCGCCTATCTCTATGACCTGCTCTGACATATCCTTAAACTTTACGGCAAGCTCTTTTCTGCCCTTGCCGCTGACAGACTTGTTGCCTATCTTAAGGTAGCCCTGCTTGTTGCTGAAGTTACAGCTTATTACAAGCTCTGCCTCGGGGTCTATGTAATTCTTGCTGTAAACGCCGTCGTTTTCGAACTTGATGTTCCAATTGCCGCCGTTGCCGCTCTTAAAGGTGAGCTCGGGGCTAAGGTTAGCGGTATTAAGCTCAACAACGTAAACGCCGCTGGACCACGTACCGCCGTTGTTCTCAAAGGAGATAAACCTCACTGCGGGGGAACCCGTAACGTACTTGGGGTCCTTAAAGCCCGTATCCGGATCTCTACCCTCGTAATAATAATAATCCGTTAAATTCGTTACCTGATTGATAACCTCGTTCTTCATAATACCGCTGCCGCCTGCATAGCCGGAAACGTTATAATTGAAGGGGTTACCCTCGGCAGAATTAACTATGGGCACAGGTATAAAAGGCACAAGCATTGCCAGCACCAAAAACATACCCAGTACCCTGGTCAGCTTCTTTCCCATAATTTTTCCTCCTGAAAATATATGTGATTTCTTTTTTGCGATAGTTTTACACGGTGTCATTATAGCACAAAATCATATACAAAACAAGTCTGCGCAAAATTAATTTCATTTTGCGCAAATTTAGATTCAAACCCCACTGTTTTCGGAGCTTTTTAAGGATAAAACCACGCCTTTTATTGAAAAGCTGAAAACTATATGATATAATGACAGAAAAGATGACCGTGAGGTGATAAGGATGAGGATCGCTATCTGTGACGACGACGCTGTTTGCCGTGGACAGACCCTTGATATTGCCACCGACTATGCCGAGGCGAGAAAAGACATTGAGCTTTATTTCGAGACCTTCGCCGAGCCGAGGACTCTGCTTGAGGCTACCCGAAAAAAGGGCGCTTATGACATATATATACTTGACATTGTGATGCCGGAGATAAACGGTATAGAGCTTGGTAAGGCGCTTCGCAGTATGGGGGCGGACGGCAAGATAATATATCTTACCTCCAGTGAGGAATATGCCCTTGACTCATTCCGTGTCAGAGCCTTTGATTACATACTGAAGCCTATTGCAAGGGACAGCTTTTATGCCGCTCTTGACGAGGCGATATCCTCTGTGAGCATCAAAAGAGACAAGGTACTGCTTGTAAAAACCAGAGAGAACAACGCACGCATAGCCTTTGACAGCATCCTGTATGCAGAGCTCTCAAGACGGACAGTCATATATCATCTGATAGGCGGCAAGAAGGTGGAGAGCACTACGCTGCGCACAGCCTTCACCGAAGCGGTAGCAGAGCTTATTACCGACAGGCGCTTTGTGCTTTGCGGTGCAAGCATGGCGGTGAATCTGCATCACGTCACTGCGGTGGAGAGCGAGGGGGCGGTGTTCAGCGATGGCGAGCGCATCCTGCTGGGCAAAAAGGCTTGCCGTGAGCTGCGTACCGCATGGAACGATTATTGGATAACGAAAGAGGGCTAAGATATGGAAATACTTAAGGATATATCTATAATCTGGTCCCTTGTGCATACCCTTGTAATGTTTCTGTTTTTGTTTCAGTCACGCTATACCGGAAAAAAGGTCCTTACCGTTACGATTGCCACTATGGCGCCGCTTATACTTATCAACTTTGTGCTTTTTCTTCTGCTGGGCATAGACAAATACGGCACGCTGATGCTTCTTACCCTTTCACTGCCGAGCTGTATCGTCTTTTGGTTTCTGGCAAAGCACAGAGACGGGCGTTTTTTCTTCACATTTTGTATGGTGGACACAACGGTTTTGGAGATAGTATATATCTCCACCATCCTTAATCACTATCTCACGCCCGACAGCTATCTGGTCATGTTTTTCATACGCCTTATATCCTATCCCCTTATTGAGCTGTTAGCGTACAAAAAGCTGCGACCTATGTTTCTGGAGGTACAAAAGCAGGTCAAAAGGGGTTGGGGCGTTTTTGCTCTTATCGGTGCATTGTTTTATCTCGCTATCACTCTGCTGACCACCCATCCTACGTCCGTAGTCGAAAGACCTTCCCAGCTGCCTGCGCTTATCATACTGTTTGTTTTGATGCCCGTCATTTATATTCACATAATAATGACCCTTCGCCGACAGCAAAGCTTGCACGAGATGACGGAGATGGAAAACATACTCAAGATGCAGATGTCAGGCTTTACGACCCGTATGGACGAGCTTGCCGCCGCAGACGAACGCTTCAGAGTGGAGCGCCACAATTTCCGCCACAAGCTTAAGACTATCGCAGGGCTTATCAAACAAGAGCAATATGACGAGTGTCTGAAGCTCCTTGAGGAGTTTGAGGAGCCTCTGGACAAGACCAAGGTAAAGCGTTACTGTCAGCACACGGTGCTTGATGCGATGCTGTCCTCTTATATAGCAAGGGCAGAGAGCAAGGGCATAAAGCTGGATATGAGCTTTGCTTTTCCCGACGATATGCCCGTAAACGAGTCGGAGCTTGCCATAGCCATCGCCAACGCCCTTGAGAACGCCATCAATGCCTGCGAAAGGCTGGAGGGCGAAAAGCGGTACATTGAAATAAAGGCTATAAGCTACCCTCGGTTTATGATGCGTATTGCCAACGGCTACGAGGGCAAGGTGGAGTTTGACGAAGCGGGGATACCCGTAAACCACCACCATGACCACGGCTTTGGTACCCGCTACATTGCCGCCTTCTGCGACAAAAACGGAGGCTATTATCAGTTTGAGGCAGACGGTGAGAGGTTTACCTTGATACTGAATTTTTAACCTGACATACCAAAAGGGACTGCGAAGGAGCAAAAAGCTTCTGTGCGGTCCCTTTTTTCGCAGGTGCCACAAAGGATTTTTGTATAAAACTGTAGCAAAACGCTCGTTTTTTTAATTAAAATTGTTGAAAATACACTACGGCTGTGATATAATCAGCCCATAAACACGGTATAGTCTTTTTGTATACACGGCTTTATAAAGGAGTTGATATTTATGATGAAAAGAAAAGGAAGGCAGAGCACGCTTATCCCCTACGAGCGACTTTTGTGCAGTTTGCTTGCGCTGATTATGACGGTTTCGGTGATAGCGAGACCTACCGTAAGGGCAGAGGCTGAAAGCGTATCTGTAATAAAGCTTGATTCCAAGCGAATGGCGGCAGAAGAATTACCTGAAGGTAATTTCGTGTATATCGGCACGCCCTCGGCCACCCTTGATGAATCTGACGGCTGCTACGCCTTTCCCGTTTACAGGGCGGGCGACCTGAGCGTCAGCATCAGGGTAGAGCTGCACACCGTTGATATGACGGCTGTATACGGCAAGGACTACCGGCTGGAGATAGAGGTTGCCGAGGAGCACCTCGGGGAAAAAAGCGTGCTTGAGACGTATATGGAGAGCGTCAAGGCATACGGCGAGGGCAATAGCTCAAGGGCTGATATCAACGCCGAGGAGGAAAAGAGTACCCTTCCCCTACCCGTATTCAAGGACGGCGCCCCAAAGAGCAGTCTGGCACAGCTTAAGGAGGAGGCTACGGGAGAGCCTACCCGTGAGCTTTACGATACCGAGGGTACGGATATGCTTCAGTCTATGGTAGACTACGTCACCCCCGACGTTATGGCCGGTATGGACTATTCCACCGCCACCGTGCTTACCTTTGCCCCCTATGAGGATGTGGCTTGGGTCACCTTCCGCCTGATGGATGACGGTATATCCGAGGGCACGGAGAGCTTTTCGGCGGTGCTTACCGACTCAATAGGAGCAGAGGTCTGCGGAACTGCCAGCCTTTCTGTTTCCATTACAGACAATGAGCCTGCAGTCTTGTCCAAAATAAGCTTTGCAGACGCCGTATACAGCTCTGAGGGCAACAAGGTAAAGCTTAAGGTAAAGCGTGAGGATGCGGTGTATTCTCTTGTGGATATGCGCATCTACACCTGCGAGGACAGCGCCCGTGCAGGCGTAAACTACAAGGAGCTTGACAGCACCCTTGCATTTATGCCCTACGAGACAGAAAAGGAGATAGAGCTTTCTGTAGCAGGTGGCGGCAGCTTTTCGGTGATGCTTGACGGCTTTACCGCCTGCAGTGGCGGCAAGCACACCACCGCCAGAGTGAATATAGAAAACGGTGCGCCCGAGGTGCTGACTGCTTCCGGTGACACCCAAAGCTTTGGCATAAGGATAAACGGTAAAGACTATACCGTGGAGTACGTGGCAGGCGAGGCAACGGGCAAAATAATGGACAATACAAGCATGCAGGACCCCTTGGAGGTAGGCTGCTACTACTTTGCCCTTCCTGCCGAAAAGGGCGGCTATTTTCACTACTCCTCCTCTTACTACAGCGGCGATAAGCCCAATTTTTTGGGCACTCTCGACTGCGAATACGTAACCGCAGACACACAGCATAATTCCTACGGCGACGTTGCATATTACCACTCCACCACCTGGAAAAAGGGCAAGATATGGGCGTACAGCGAAGTAAGAATGCCGGGCGTATATTATCAGTACATTGCAGCGGACTGGCAGTCTACCTCAAGCTTTGGCGGCGGTCAGAAATTCCGCCTCAACTCCACTACGCTGAATCTCAGCACCTACGCAGACGGCAAATTTGACAGAAACACCGAAAACGGCATTATATCTCTGCTTAGCATAGGCAGTACGAAAAACAACAAAAACTTTCACGTTTCGGTGGACGCCATAGACAGCAGCTCTTACTTAACGCCTAAGTCTTATCTGCGCTTTTACGGCGTGGCGGCTATGTACAAAAGGTACAACATAAGCGTGAGCGACCCTGAGGAGAAGAGCTATCTTACGGGCAACGTGATAAACGGAGTCCCTGAGACAGCCACCTTCACCCCTGCGCAGGTAACTGTTAAATGCGGCAATCAGGCGGAGATCGGCTCGGGCTTCAGCAGAGATATCTACGTTAACCCCGTTGACAGCGGGACCAATCTTGTATTCAGCATAGGCGATTCCCGTGTGAACGGTACCACGGGGAAGTTTGGCGTGCTTAAGGGCTACAAAATAGCTGTGGGCTCTGACAGCAATCAGGTGACGGTGAGCTATCCTCAGGACTTTCTGAGCTATCTTGACAATAACAAACTGGCTACAAACAAGTGCGTACTATATACGGAAACAGCAATAAACTCAGAGAAGGAAAAGGTACTGGCGCACCTTGATACCGTCCCCTACGACGCTTACTTCATAGATTGGATCGACAGCGTACAAAAGAGCGTGCAGACCTACGGCCACGGCTATTATCAGAAGCTTAGGTTCACCCCCGTGTTCGACTACGAAAAGGTCACGGTGGAGGTGCTTGCCCCTAAGGGTGGCGTAGACGCACATTTCGCTGACGGCACCCTCTCCAAAGCAGGCAGCTACACCTTTAACGCAGGCGACGTGCTTGACCTGAGTGTTATTTGCAATGAGGCAGACTACTCTGCCGACGGATTTGAATTTTCGCTTAACAAGGGAGTTACCTTTGACGGCCCTGTAAGGAGCAGCAGTTATTTTCAACTTCTGCCCGCAAAGACATCGGGCTACGTATTGCGCCCTGCGGTGGCTTTGAACTACAACAGAATAGAGCTTGAGTTCGAGGACGGCGCCGAGGACGTATTTACGGTAAGCGGCGTAAACGGTCAGGGGCTTATAGATAAGGAGCTTCTGAAGAGTGACAGCACCCTTTCGGGTAAGAGCCTGCTTTGCCTTAACGGCGGTGCCGCCACCGTGGTGGATATGATGCGCCCCACTGCAGGCGAGGTATACGGCATAGCATTCCTTTCGGCAAAAAATGATGGCGAATACATCTACCGCCCCGTTATTACAGACAAGCTGACGGGCAAGGTATACAGAACCTGTCTTTTTAACTACACCGCAAGAAACAGTGCAGAGGACAACGTACTGAGGATAGGCTACGAAAGGGTGGCTCTTTCCGAGCTTTGCAAATTTACCGTTAGCGGCACAATAGTCACGAATTACGCACCCATAGTATCCGACGGGCTCGGAAACCGCAGGATACCCGTGGCAGGCTATACAGTGGCTCTGCCGGGCATACAGCAGACGGTGGAGATAAAGGGTACCGACGAAAACGGAAACGAGACGGTAAGCACGGTGACACTTGTAAGCTCTGTCACCGCAATAACGGACAGCAACGGCAGCTTCTGCGCAGGCAGTGCCGCAAGCGACAGCTACGTTTACGGCAAGGAAGGCGACCTTGTCACCATGACCGTCTCCAACGGCAGTGACGTGCAGGTGTTTGACGTGCTTCTCGGCGGTACGGAAAAGGATGGATGGGCGAACACGGTGCTTGAGGAGCTGAGCATTGTATACCCCTACGATGCGCCCGTATTTTCATATATCAAATACAGCTATCAAAACCTTTCAAATAACAACAATACGGATTCCAACCAGAGCTCCGTCAAGATATTTGACGATACTATTACCTTTGAAGTGGGTGTCAGCAACAGAATAAACTCCAAGCTTCATTATGTATCTGAGCTGAGGTTCGGAGTTTACGATGCGGCAGGCGAGCTGACAGCGGATTTCGCCGTAAAAAACCCTGACGAAAGTCTTGAGGGCGGCGTGTTCAGCCTGACCGTTCCCAAGATGAATCAGGTATTTGAAAATGGCGAGAGGCTCAGGGTCAGCATAGTAGAGCGGAGGTCGGGCACCGACAAGAACGGTGGCGAGGTCTTCTATGACGTGGTGTACCCCGAGGTAGACACGGGCTACGTTTTCTATGTGGAAAATCTGGCGCAGCTACCCAAATCCTACGATACTCCCGAGACCACGCCTGTTGATATCCCCATAATCGGTGCTGCCAGCGCCGGTGCAAGCTCGGGTCTGCTCAGCTTTAGCAAAACCCAGTGGGGCAAGGACAGCCTTGGACGTATGACAGGCTACACTATTTCCGTTAATGCGGATATTCTGGCTTACAACACCTCCTCCTTCGGCACTGAGGAAAAGCTCAGCAAGTTTGGTGCTCTCAGGTCGGCGGCAAAGCAGGCAGATGCCAACCTCAAGGAGGTGGACGCTTACGGAAAAGCCATAGAAAACACCGCCTATGCGGCACTGATGAATATGCAGTTCTCAGACGGCGCCGAGAGCGACAGGCTCAACTACGAGTCCCTTGAGAGGCAGAAAAACCTATTCTACGCAAATGAATCAAAGCTGAGAGACGAGGCAAAGCAGCCGCTTGCAGGCTTTACCAAGGCAAAGGCGATGCGTGCAGACGTTATGTTTGTGCTTGCCTTTGACTTTATTCTCGACGTCCACGAGGACGGCACCACAGAGTACGTTTTCTGCAGCGGCTCGGTGGCTGTTGCGGGCACGCTGAATTACAGCCAGAGCATATACAGCGTTATATACGGCGTGCCCGTTTTCGTAAACTTTACGGGCACACTTCAGGCAGATATGCTGGTATTTTATCAGACCAAGGAGGGCGAGGCTAAGTTCACTGCAGGGGAGTTTGACGAGTACACGGGCAACCTAAGTGACCGTCTTACCAACACCTACGCCACCTTCGGGCTTACCGCCTCCCTTATGGCGCAGGCGGGAGTAGGTATGTGCAACGTGCTTTCTGCAAGAGGATACGCCAAGTACGGTCTGCAGTTCAGCATCCCCACTGAAAAGGTCTCGGAGCGATACGGCGTACTGCTTATGGCGTCGGGCGGCATAGGCTTTGACCTGCTGTTTTTAAGCATCAACTTTGATATAGGTAATTTTAAATACGGCTTCGGCATTTACGAAAAATCCACAAGCATCTCCTTCTTCGGCGGTATGCTCGACGCCACTACGAGAAGTGCGGCAGCGAGCACGAAAGCAAGGGTCGAGGGGATAACTGCCACAAAGTCTGAATACAGCTCCGGCACTGACGATATGTCCTCCTTCGGCAATAACGGTCTTATCGGCGCTATGCCCACAGAGGTGAGCAGGAGCGTGCTTCTTGAGGATGCAGCAGAGCGCACCAGACCCAAGCTTGTACTCCTTGAGGACGGAAGCAGGATGATATTCTTTATCGGCAACCGAGGAGAGGGCGAGGGCGCAAACAGCATGGCGCTGTATTACTCGGTATACCGTGGCGGCGTATGGTCTAAGCCTGAAATAGTGGCAGATGACGGCACCGCAGACACAAGCCCCTGTGTTTTGTACAAGGATGGCAAGGTATACGTGGCTTGGGCTGATGCGGAAAGAGCATATACGGATGCCGACAGCAACATCGACAAGCTAAACGGCCTTAACATTTCTGCGGCGATATACGAAAACGGCGTTATGAGCCGTGAGTACAGCATAGTGAGCGATACCTTCTTTAACTTTGCACCTCAGCTTAACCTTATCGGGGACAAGCTTTATTGCAGCTATATGAAGCGTGACCTTGGCGACGTTAAGAAGGAGGATGAGCTGCTTGACCTGACAGCGATATACTCTACTATGGCATATACCGTGCTTGACACCTCTACGGGGAGCGCAGAGGGAGAGCAGTTTATTAGCATAGAGCATTCTGTGCTGACCGACCCTTTGGTATTTGACTACAACAGCCTTGCCGCCGTTGTGGACGGAGTCGACTATATGCTCGCCACCTATACCGTGGACGAGGACGGTAGGCTTGCCACCGCAGAGGACAGAGAGCTGTTCCTTACGGTAACCGACGTGGGCATAGACCTGACCTTTGCACCTATAAGGCTTACCAAGGATAGTGCCGCCCAGTCTACCCCCAAGCTTACGGATATAGACGGCACGGTATATCTGAGCTGGATAGAAAACGGCTCTGTTTTCAGCATTATCGACGTGAGCGATATGCTGCACTCCCTGTTCAACCCCACTGCCCCCAACGGAGGCGTATTCCTTGAAGGCGCCGCTATAGGTGATGCCGACTGGTACCGCAAGACTGCGTCTCAGCTTGGTATGGATACCGAGAACTACGAACGCACCCTGTACGAGGAGCTTTACGAGGGTAGCGTAAGCGCCGAGCAGGTAGACCTGCAAAGGAGCGAGCGCAGCTCTGTAAGCATTTCGGACTATAGCCTTGCTACGGACGGTGATGACGTTTACATCTTCTACACTGCCGCCGCAGGTGAGGACGAGAACGATACGGGCGTTGAGCTCTTTGGTGCACGCTATCAGAGAGATATGAGCGATGCCGCAAAAGAGGACAGCGATATAGACGATGCCGAGGTGTTTGAAAAGGGCGGTCTCGGCAAGTCGGTGCAGATAACCGACTACGGCAAGGTCATTGACGAGTTTGACCTGCAGATGACCGAAAACGGCGATATTTATATGGTCTCAAACCATTTCAGCCAGTGGACTGACGGCAACGGTGTTGTAAACTACGGCAAAAACGAGCTGGTGGAGATAAAGTTCAGTCCCAGTGGCTCCCTTGGCATAAAGGACGGCAAGGTGAGCCTGCCCCGTGATTTGTCCGCCGGACACAGCGAGATGCTTAGCTTCACCGTACTTAACGAGGGTCTGCTTACCGCCGCAGGCTACGATTACACCGTATGCCTTGTAAAAGGTGACGAGGCTGAGGTAATAGACAGCGGCACAAGGCTTGTGCGCCTTGAGGCAGGCGACAGCGACAGGGTAGATGTAGCTTTTACCGTACCCGCTTGCACCGAGGACTGCGCAATAGAGGTGACGGTGACGGAGAGAGAGGTTGCCATACCCAACCCCGCAAAAGTGAGCACCGCCCTCCCCTATGAGAGCAGGCTGAGCTTTTCAGACACGAGGCTTGTGTGGGACGGCAAGGAGTGCTACGCCGCCGCTACGGTAAGCAATCTTGGCAACATGGATGCAGAGGGCTTTACCGCAGGTATTTACGCCACCAAGGACGGCAAGGCTGATAAGGCTTATTACACAGTACCCGTATCGGGGCTTAAATCGGGCGAGAGCGCAGAGCTTTTGCTCCCCTTCTCTCCCCGTGTTGACGATTTCAACCATCTCGGCTATATGGAGATGCAAATACTGCTTACCGACAAAGGAGGCAGGACGCTGTCTGTAGAAAACGCACTGTTTACCCCCTGTGCCCCCGTTTGCGCTGAGATAAACGGCGGCAAGGAAGAGATATCGCTACAGCTTGATACAAGCCTTGCGCTAAGCACCAAAGTGGGGCCCTGGAGCAGTGTTGCGGGAGACGCACAGTACTTGACGGATGACCCCACCGTGGCAACGGTAGACGAAAACGGCACCGTTTACGGCAAGGGCGTGGGTACTGCCGAGATAAAGGTATACTACCCCACCGCAGGCATCTGCGATACCGTAAAGATAAGCGTTACCGAGGATGCCGTGACGCCCGAATCCTACGGGATACAGATCCGCCCCTGCACGGGCGGTAGGGTCAGCGTTGACAAGGACAGTCCAAAAGCAGGCGACAGAGTTACAATTACCCTTACTCCCGACCGTGGCTTTACGGTGCTTTCCGTGCTGATAGAGGACAGTAACGGCAAGGAGATAGCAGTTAACGAAAACAGTGACGGTACCTACAGCTTTATACAGCCCAACAGCGACGTTAGTATAAGCGTTGTGTTTGCCAAAACGGGCAACACCACTCCCCCCACGGGCGACAGTCTGCATACTCTTGTTTGGCTTATATCGGTAGTTATCGCCATGCTTTGCTGGGCAACACCTGTTTTGAAAAATCCCAGAAGAAAAGAATAAGCAAGCACCTGAAAAATTGCGGCGGCAAGAGGCTTGTCTTGCCGCCCCAACATAGCTCAACTACAACGGAGGAAAAGGATATATGAATATAGCAG
Source organism: Clostridia bacterium (assembly GCA_017521025.1). Lineage (GTDB taxonomy): Bacteria > Bacillota > Clostridia > Oscillospirales > CAG-382 > SIG636. The sequence continues at coordinate 38,233 of JAFXEB010000007.1, forward strand.
TTTTGGATGCAGGCACCCTGGGAGACGACCTGAACCTTGATACATTAAAGGAATTCGGTACGCTTTGCGTATATAAGAGCACCACACCCGAGGAGATAGCGAAAAGGCTTAAGGATGCGGAGGTAGCAGTGGTCAACAAGGTGCCCATAGGCGCCGCCGCCCTTGCCGCCGCACCGGGCCTGAGGCTTATCTGCGTCGCCGCCACGGGGTATGATAATATAGAAGTGGGCGCCTGCCTCGAAAGAGGCGTGGGTGTTTGCAACGTAGCAGGCTATTCCACAGACAGCGTTGCGCAGATAACGGCGGCAAGCGTTTTGTACCTTGCCTGCCGCTATGGCGAGTACGTCCCTTTCGTAAAGGACGGCTCTTACACCGCCTCCTTTGCGGCAAATAAGGTGTCGCCCCCATTCTATGAGCTGAGGGGCAAAACATGGGGTATTGTAGGCTACGGCAACATAGGCAAACAGGTAGGGCGCATAGCCGCCGCCTTTGGCTGCAGGGTGCTGGCTTGCAAGCGCACTCCCGAGGAGGGCGTTGAATGTGCGGATATCGACCGTCTTTGCCGTGAGTCGGACATCATCACCCTGCACACCCCTCTCACACCCGAAACCAAGGGGCTAATAAGCAAAAGCAGGATAAGCACTATGAAAAAGGGCGTTATCTTGGTTAACGCCGCAAGAGGTGCAGTTGCAGACGAGGCGGCTTTGGCAGAGGCGCTGGAAAGCGGACACATAGGTGGTCTGGGCATCGACGTATACAGCAAAGAGCCTATGCCTGCGGAGCATCCCCTTTATCCACTGCGCCACCTTCCAAGCCTTTGCCTTACGCCCCATATGGCGTGGGCGGCATTTGAGGCAAGGCAGCGCTGTCTTGACGAGATCTGCGAGAACATCCGCAGCTTTTTAAAGGGAGAAAGGCGAAGCCGTGTTGACCTGTAGGGCGCATTGCGTTTTCATCCGTCCGTAATGGGAAAGGCATGCCATAGGCTTTTGCGGACCAAGCATTTTTACAAAAAGAGAGAGAGTTAAAGTGCGGTATGCACTCTTGCTCTCTCGTTTTTTATAGGGTCAATTCATTTTTATGAAGGCGCTGATCGCTCTACTCTGCGCTTTCCTCCTAGGGAGCAATCGGACTTACCTCAAATACCCTGCAGCCTGAGCCTGCACAGCCTACGTAAAGGGTATCCCCTGCGATGCTGATGTTTTCAGGCTCGATAGCACCCACGTTAAGGGTGATAAGGGTCACAAACTCGCCCTGCCAGTTGTAAACGGTTATCACGTTTTTGTTGTAAAGCACAAAATAGATATAGTTATCGTCGCAGGCACAGCCCTGAGTGGTGTAGCCGCTTGTCTGCTCTGTAGGCTGAAACTCCTCGCTTACCGACTTAAAATCGGCATCCAATATCCTGAAGCTCTGACCGCCGCTGAGACCTATAACGTAGGTGTCGGTGCTTGCATTATAGTCTATGCAGTATATCTTGTGCTCTATCTTCTTGGTCGCTGTTATCTCAAGGGTGTCGGGGTCCACAAAGGATATGTGGGTGCGGTTGGGATTGTTATGCACCACAACAAGAGTGTCAAGCTTGGAGTTGTAGGTGATGTCGTTGGCGTGGTTAAGAGGCAGGTCTGCGCTCTCCTTCTCCACCTCTCTCGCCTCGGTATCGTACTTGACTATACGGACTATATTGTTCTCCTCGTCAGATGCCGTATCCTTTTTCAAAAACGCCTGATAGAAATATTTGCCCACCAGACAACCGCCCTGCACGGTTTTTATTTCGTCGTCGGGACGGGGCACGGTATAGACCTGCTTAGCCTCGGAGTCAAGGGAAGGCGCACTGCCTATAAGCTCGGCAAAGCTTGCCGCCCCCGAGACAGAAGCACAATCCTCGGTATGCAAAAGCTTAAGGTAGCCCTCGCTCTTTTCCACCTTATCATCGGTAAGGTAGTTGGCGCAAAAATACTCAAGCGCATCGCAAAGCAGGCTGTTGTTGTAGCCGACTATGACCACCTTGCCCTCCACAAACTTTATGGCATAGGTATAAGGCTCCAGCGCCGCCTTGGCATCGGCGCTCTCCCTGCGGTTGGTGTCGCCCACAAGTATCTCGCAGGGGGTCTCGGGAGTTGCCTCACCCTTCTTGTCCGCATCGTTTACCACCTTAAGGTACTTGCCTGTTGCCTCCTTCACCCTGCCGTTGAAGGCAAGCACAAGGTCTGCCGCATCCTTGCTCAGCTCTGCTGAGCGTATCACGGTATAAACAGCCTCGCCGTCCTTTATCACAGTATAATCAGCTACCGCAGCCTCTGCCTCGGAGCTTTCGGCAGAGGACTCAGCCACGCTCCCGCCCTCCTCCGACGTACCGCCGCAGGCGGTGAGAAGCATTGCAAAAAGCAACATTATCGCTATTACGTTTTTTTTCATAAGCTTTGTCCTCCCTTAAAATCTATAAAAGGATTATAATACAACAAAAACCCGTTTACAAGAGTATTTTTCTATTTTTTGATTATTCCCCACGCAAAAAAGCAAAAAGCACTACCGGGCACAAGCAAGGCCCCGCCCTCTCCTCAGGGAGAGAACGGGGTCTTATCCGTGCCGATATGTTATTTGGAAAGCATAACCTTGTCGCTTGTGAACTTATCGCCGCTGGACTTTTCAAACATCTGAAGAAGCTGCTCTATGGTAAGCTTTTTCTTCTCCTCGCCCTTTACGTCCACCACTATGCGTCCCTCGTGCATCATAATAAGTCGGTTGCCCACCCTTATTGCGTCTGCCATATTGTGAGTTATCATAATGGTCATCAAGGAGTTCTTTTCCACTATCTCCTCGGTGATATCAAGCACCTTCCTTGCGGTCTTGGGGTCAAGTGCCGCAGTATGCTCGTCAAGAAGCAGCACTTTAGGCTTTTTAAGGGTAGCCATAAGCAGCGTAAGCGCCTGACGCTGACCGCCCGACAGCAGACCGACCTTTGCGGTAAGCCTCTCCTCCAGTCCCAGATCGAGTATCTTCAGCAGCTCCTTGTACTCTTTCCTCTCCTTGGCGGTAATACCGGGGAACAAGGTGCGCCTTTTGCCCCTGCGGGCGGCAAGGGCTAAGTTCTCCTCTATCTGCATATCTGCGGCGGTGCCTGTCATTGGGTCCTGAAACACTCTGCCAAGATACTTTGCACGCTTGTACTCGGGCAGTCTGGTAACGTCGGTGCCGTCAACGATTATACTGCCGCAATCCACGGGATATACCCCAGCTATCATATTGAGCATAGTGGATTTGCCTGCACCGTTACCGCCGATAACAGTTACAAAGTCGCCCTCGTCCAAATGTAGGTTGATGCCGTTTAGAGCTTTTTTCTCGTTAATTGTGCCGGGGTTAAAGGTTTTCTCAACGCCTATTATATCAAGCATCTTATTTTCCCCCCTTCGGTCTTCTTATATGCCTTGCACCGTACTGCCTTTTCCAATGAGGGATGGCAAGGAATACAGCAACAATGGCGGCGGAAAGGAGCTTTAACAAATTTGCATCAAGACCCATGGTGATGACCGCCTGAATGACTATATAATAGATGACAGAGCCAAAGGCTACAGCCAGCAAACGGAGCGCAAAGTTCTTGAACAGCCTGCCGAAAAGCGCCTCACCGATAATAACGGCTGCAAGACCGATAACTATAGCACCCTGCCCCATCTTAACGTCTGCAAAGCCCTGATACTGCGCAAGAAAAGCGCCCGAGAAGGCAACGAGACCGTTAGAAAGCATAATACCAAGCACCTTGTTAAGGCTGGTGTTTATGCCCTGCGCACGGCTCATATTGAGGTTAGCACCCGTTGCTCTTATAGCACAGCCCATCTCCGTACCGAAGAACCAATAAAGGACGGCTATAAGCACTGCCAGCACGATGCCCACTGTAATAAGTGGGTTGTGGAAGGCAAGCTCCTTTACCCAGCGGAGGGATACCAGAAGGTCGGTTTGATTTACGTTTACGGACTGGTTTGCTTTGCCCATTATCTTCAAGTTTATAGAATAAAGGGAAAGCTGAGTGAGTATACCTGCAAGAATGGGCGGTATACCCATAAAGGTGTGCAAAAGTCCTGTTATCGCACCTGCGATAAGACCTGCTATAAAGGCAAGCAGCATAGCAAGCCACAAATCACAGCCGTTAAGTATAAGCACAACGGCTACTGCGCCGCCCGTGGCAAAGGAGCCGTCAACTGTAAGGTCGGCAACGTCAAGTATGCGATATGTAATGTATACGCCTATAGCCATTATGCCCCATATAAGCCCTTGCGATACAGAGCCGGGAATGGCATTTAATAGCTGTTCAAAAATCCCCATATCATTCTCCGGTTTTTTATAATTGATTCACCAACAGCCGAAGAGGATTATTCTCCTCTCCGGCTGTGAATATAAAGCTACGGTTTAGTTTTCACCGATAGCGGTGTAGCCCTCGAGAGGAGCTATACCCAGCGCTTCACAATTCTGTGCGTTATACTTGGGAGTCTGCTTATCTGCATATTCGATAGGCATTTCGGATATCTTTGCGCCGTCTCTGAGAATCTTGACAGCCATTTTACCCGTGGTGTAGCCAAGGTCATAGTAGCTGATGGAAAGAGTTGCGATACCGCAACCGGAGCAGATGCCCTCCTCGCCTGCGATAACGGGTATCTTCTTAGGCTCACAAATGTTATCAATAATGCCGGTGTTCTCAGCAACGGTATTGTCGGTGGGAACATAAATAACATCGCAGTTGTCGGCGGCGGTGGTGCAGATCTGAGCCAGGTCGTTGGAGTCGGTAAAGGGATAAAGGGTTGCGGTGATGTTCTTCTTTTCAAGCTCTGCCTTTACCACGTCTACCTGATACTTGCTGTTTGCCTCCTTAGAGCAATAAAGGAGACCGACAGTCTTTGCCTCGGGACACCACTCGGTGATCATAGCTGCCTGCTTGTCAAGAGGAGCCAGATCTGAGGTGCCGGAGATGTTGCCGCCAACGGTGCCGTTGAAGTCCTTTATCTCAAGGGCAACGCCGTACTCGGTTACAGAGGTGCCGAGGATCGGGATATCACCCGTTGCCGCTGCGGCAGCCTGAAGGGCGTTAGTGGCGTTTGCCATAATAAGGTCAACGTTGTTGGATACGAACTGATTTGCAATAGTGGAGCAGGTTGCAGGGTCGCCCTGACCGTTCTGAACGTCAAACTCAACGGCGTCTGCGCCAAGCTCGTCGATAATAGCCTGCTTAAAGCCTTCGGTAGCAGCGTCAAGAGCTACGTGCTCTACAAGCTGGCAAATACCGATCTTATACTTACCGTCAGCGCTGTCATCGGAGCAGGAAACAAGGCTCATACAACTACTGATACACATAACCAATGCGAGAAGAATGACTAATGCTCTTTTCATAACAAAACTCCTTAAATTTATCCCCGTGGGGACTTGCTTTTTCGTTGGCACTATTATATAATGCTTTTCGTCATTAGTCAAACAAATGGTTTTGATGTTTATCATCTATTTTTTCGATATCAGAGGTGCTTATGGAATTACGAAATCTTGTGACATTTATCCGTGTAGCAGAGCTTGGCAGCTTTACCGGGGCGGCAGAGCAGCTTGGCTATTCCCAATCCACCGTATCATTTCAGATAAAGCAGCTTGAGGACGAGCTTGGCTGTATGCTGTTTGACAGGATCAACCACTTGATAACCCTTACCGAAAAGGGGCGCGAGCTGCTATCCTACGCCCATCGCATCTGTGCCCTTACCGACGAGTTCAAGGAAAGCCTTGAGCTTGACAAGGAATGCAGCGGTCATATCCACGTGGTGACTCCCGACTCGGTGTGTGAGGAGATGCTTTCTGCTCACTATATAGATTTTCACAAAAAGTATCCCAACATATCCGTAAGATTCAATACTGCCGACACGGCGGATATGTTTGCCATGCTCGACCATAACGACGCCGACGTGATAATCACCCTTGACGGTCATTTGTACAGCAAGGACCGAATCATAGCCAAGGAGCAGCTTATACCCATGCACTTTGTCGCCGCAAGCAGCTCGCCCTACGCAGGGGTAAAGGGCTTGTCTGTAAGGGATATAATACACGAGCCCTTTATAATGACCGAATACGGGCAAGGCTACAGACGGGTGCTGGACGTTGAGCTTGCAAAGCGCTCGTTGGAGATAAACACCGTTCTTGAGATAGGGCGCACCGATATAATAACGTCAATAGTCGCCCAGAGCAATACGATATCCTTCCTGCCCGATTTCGTGACAAAGCCCCTCGTTGATTCAAAGGTGCTCTGCTATCTCGACGTGCGGGACATAAACGTTGAAATATGGAAGCAACTTATATACCACAAGGACAAATGGATATCAAAAAGCCTTAAAGCCTTTATCGACTACGTTAAGGCAAAGGAGTTTTAAAGCTATTTACCGATAAACAAAGATCCGGACAAGTCAATAAAAAGGCAATTATTGTAGTGAGCATTTTTTTGCTTAGAGTTAGCGTTTTGTGCTTTTTGCTAAAAAACAAATTGTAAACTTTTTGTTTTTTAAGCAAAATATTGAATTTTAGGGGTGTTTTGGGGGCTTACAGTATTGACAAAGGAAAAAATAAGCTCTATAATTAGTTTGCGTATATAAATAGTTTAATGTAGGGTGCGTCTCATAGAAGGCGCCCTTACGGCTGAATATACACAAAAAGCGCCCAATTAAGAAATGGAGGACAAAACCATGAAACGGGTAGTTAGTTTTTTATTGATCACGCTGATGCTGCTGACGCAGGTGCCGGTGATTACAACGGCGGCATTGGATACGGCACAGAGTAACGGCTTTACCAACGTTCCCTTCTCCAACGGCTACGTAGGTTTTTGTATCGATATGAATCTCGACGGTGCGTATACCGGCGATTCTTTCGGTACAAGCAATACCTCTGTAGCCATTAACAACTCCACAAAGGTGGATGTATCACAAAAGCTGAAGATACTGTTTACCCAGTGCTTTGCGGACATTTTCACGGCTGACGGTAACGGTAGCTACGTAATAAACAGTACTAATTCAAATACTGTTCAGTCCGTTGTATGGTACTATACGGACAACAGGTATATCTGGGGTGTGCAAAAGACTCTTGCTAACAAGATCGACGCTTATGCGGGCGACCCCATCCCCGACGATGGCTACAGCATTACGCTGGACAACGGCGATGTAGTTACTTTCTCGTTTCTTACTATGACCACTAACAAGGCAGACCAGCAGGACTTTTTTGCCTACAAGCTTACGGTAAGCAATGAGCCTCCCCATCAGCACGATTACGGTGACGAATGGGTTACCGATGGTGAGAATCACTGGCACGAGTGCGAGTGCGGTGACAAGTCTGACGAGGGTACCCACGAGGGCGGCACTGCTGACTGCGACAGTCCTGCTGAGTGCGAGATATGCGGTGAGCCTTACGGCGATACCGATCCCGATAACCATACGGGCGACACCTACATAAAGGACGCTAAGGAGCCTACTGTTGACGAAACAGGCTATACGGGCGACACTCACTGCTCTGACTGTGACGCTCTTCTTGAAAAGGGTGAGGAGATTCCTAAGCTTCATAAGCATGACTATAGCGACGAATGGGTTACCGATGGTGACAACCACTGGCACGAGTGCGAGTGCGGTGATAAGTCTGACGAGGGCACCCACGAGGGCGGCACTGCTGACTGCGACAGTCCTGCTGAGTGCGAGATATGCGGTGAGCCTTACGGCGATACCGATCCCGATAACCATACGGGCGATACCTATATAAAGGACGCTAAGGAGCCTACCGTTGACGAAACAGGCTACACGGGCGA
>JAFXEB010000008.1 GCA_017521025.1 Clostridia bacterium
AGGAAGGAAAGCAGTATGACGGAGAAAGAACCGCTTTTCTTGAGGAATACGGATTGACCGTTATCAGAATACCGAATACGGAAATACATAAAAACTTTCGAAGTGTTTGTGAGTATATTAATCACCTCGTAGAACAATCCCCCAGTCAGCTTCGCTGACAGCTCCCTTTACACAAGGGAGCCTTTTTATGTTCATCTATGCCTTGTCAATTTTCCTGACAAGCACTGACTTAATTAAAGACATCAGTTCTTGGTCAAAAGCAACGCAAAGGCACTTTTGACATTAACATATCAAAAGCCTATGGTCGTACCTTCCGGGAGGTAGACAACAGCCTCCCCTGTGTAAGGGGAGGTGGCAGCCGTAAGCTGACGGAGGGGTTGTAAAAGTAAGATTCGCCCAAAGACAATCCCTCACCGCCTACGGCGGAGCTCCCTTTACACAAGGGAGCCTTGGGTTGGTACAAGCTCATTTGTTTGCAAATAGACGGAAATTTGCTTGTAGTCTTTAATTAAGGCATACGAAGCACTGCTTTTGTGGACACAAAAGCAAAATACGACATATCCTTTTTGAGATATGCCGTATTTTTGAAAACTGTCCTTTAGAGTAACGCTCTAAAGGGTTGGCTTTTTTGTTTGTTTAAGCACATAAGTGGCACCAAGGGTGGATTCGAAAGGCGGCTCTTAGCGAGCGTAGGCTTTTGAGGGCAGAACTTGTTATGTGCCGTAGCAAGCAATAGCGTGAAGGCAAGCACCCGCACCGCTATGGCTTACAGAAAAAGCGTGCGCTTCTCTACCTATATGCAAAGCCGAAAGCGACTTTTTATAAAAAGCCTTGCATATAAGCCTTATCAATTTAGTCGCATCAATTAAGTACAGGCTCAATGGCTCCCAGGAAATACTCGGTAATTTCTTCGGGAGTCTCTTTCATTTTGCGGGACAGCCACCAATCCACAGTTTCCGCAAAGGAGGAGGACATATGATTTACGAGGTAGTCCTCGGGGAGCCTTGAGCGCTTGAGCATACCTTTATCCGCATACTGAGTTATGATAAGCTTTTTTAGATTGCTTTTGAAATATCTAAGGAATATCTCGTTGTTCTGGGAGGAAAGCAGCTCGAGTATATTGCGGTCATTCTCCTGCAGATGCCTGAGAAGATGCAGAAAAACCGAATCCTCCGAGCTACCGCAGGTGCAGTGGTAGTGTCCGTGGGGCAAGCCCATTGCGGTATCTATGATATGACCGAACAGCTCCTCGCACAGGTCCTTGAGCAGATAATCCTTGGTTTCGAAATGGGAGTAGAAGGTAGTCCTGCCGATGTCAGCTGCGTCTATAATATCCTGCACTGATATCTGGTTATAGTTTTTTACGGCAAGCAGCTCTGTAAACGCCTTGAATATTGCCTCTCTCGTTTTCTTTTGCCGTCTGTCCATACCGTGCCTCCCGAACAAATAATAAAAAATGTTCCGTATCGAACAAGGCGCAGAAACTGACTGTTGAAAGGAGCTATTCACCTTGCTATAATACAAGCGTAGATACGGAACATATTGTTTTGTATCATACACATTATACATTGTTTTTGTTGCAATGTCAACTTATGCGAGGTGTTTTTATGTTTAAAAGAATTGTCGGTTTTCTTGCAGGTGTACCTGCCACGCTTATCGGCGGTGTTTTTCTTGTGTTAAGCCTTGCGCTTCCGAAGCTCGGTACAGAGCTGCCCCTTGACCCGGCGTGGCTTACGGTCATCATAAGCGGCGTGCCGCTTTTATATCTTGCAGTGCGTAGGCTGATCTGCAATTCAGGTATCAGCAAGATATCGTCAGCTTTGCTTATTTCCATAGCGATGATAGCCGCTATTATAATCGGCGACCTGTTTGCCGCAGGCGAGGTAGCTTTTATTATGGCGCTTGGTGCTATACTTGAGGACATGACCACGGACAGAGCTAAAAAGGGCTTGAAAAAGCTGATAAGCCTTGCCCCCACTCAGGGCAGACGGATAAAGGACGGCAAGGAGGAGACCGTTTCTGCCGAGGCTATTGTTATGGGGGACGTTTTGCGCATTCTCCCCGGTGAGACGGTTCCCGTTGACGGGACTATATTAAACGGCGAGACCACGGTTGACCAATCCATCATGACGGGCGAATCCATACCGGTTGATAAGGGTGTAGGAGACGAGGTGTTTTGCGGCACTGTCAACTGCTTTGGCTCAATAGATATAAGGGCAACCAAGGTGGGCGAGGACAGCTCCTTGCAGAAGCTAATAAGAATGGTAAAGGCGGCAGAGGACAAAAAGGCGCCTATGGCAAGGATCGCTGACAAGTGGGCAAGTTGGCTTGTGCCCGTGGCATTGCTTATTGCAGTCATTACCGGACTTGTCACCGGAGATATCACCCGTGCAGTCACCGTTCTTGTAGTATTTTGCCCCTGCGCTTTAGTGCTTGCTACCCCTACCGCCATTATGGCGGCTATAGGTCAGGCGACAAAGCACGGCGTTATTATTAAATCGGGAGAGGCGCTTGAGGAAATGGGCAAGGTAGACACGGTAGCCTTTGACAAGACGGGTACGCTGACACTGGGCAAGCTGGAGGTTTGCGATATCGCCGTTTTTGGCAATAGCATCACAGAGGAAGAGCTTTTACTGCTTGCCGCCTCCACCGAGGCAAAAAGCGAGCACCCCTTGGGGAAAGCCATAGTAGATTTTGCAGTGCAAAAAGCCATCAAGCTCGGAGAGGCAGATAATTTCAGGATGTACGCAGGCAAGGGTGTGTCAGCCGTAATAGGTGAAAGGCAGATGCTGTGCGGCAACGAAAGGTTTATGGCAGAGCACGGAGCAGTGCTTGGAGCCGAGGCATATTCTGTGCTTGAAAGACTTCGCTCTCAGGGGAAAGCATCCGTGCTTGTAGCGGAAAACGGTGTTTGCGTGGGCGTTATTGCCCTTTCGGACGTGCTGCGCCCCGAAGCCAGCCATATGGTTGCAAGGCTTAAGGCTATGGGCGCAGACACCGTATTACTGACGGGCGACAACAGGCTTACGGCGGAGCATTTTGCAAAGCGCCTTGGAATAACTCAGGTGCATGCAGAGCTGTTGCCGGAAGAAAAGGTAGAGCGTATAAATGCAATGGAAACGGAAAAGCGCACCGTATGCATGATAGGCGACGGCGTGAACGATGCACCTGCGCTGAAAAGCGCAAGCGTTGGCGTGGCTATGGGCAGTATGGGCAGTGACATTGCGGTAGAATCGGCAGATATTGCGCTGATGAGCGACGATATATCAAGGCTACCCTACCTGAAACGTCTGTCAAATGCAACGGTAAAGACCATAAAGTTTAGCATAGCCCTTTCTATGGGGATAAATTTCCTTGCCGTTGCCCTTTCGGTATTGGGCGTTCTCAACCCGACCACGGGGGCACTGGTGCACAACGCAGGCTCTTGCTTTGTGGTGCTGATAGCCGCTCTGCTTTATGACCGCAAATTTGAATGAAATAACATAATTTACTAAGCCGTATTTCTGTTTGACTTTTTACCATATTTGTGATATTATTTTTACATAATCTCAAGGAATGGATGTGATTTTTTGAGTTGTGACCTGCACACACATTCTAATTACTCTGACGGTACAATGTCGCCCTCGGAGCTTATAACGGAGGCTAAAAGGCTTGGGATAACGATTGCGCTTACCGACCACAACACCGTGGCAGGCGCTACGGAGTTTCTGGCAGAGGCTGAGAGGCTTGGCGTTACTGCCGTGGCAGGCACGGAGCTTACGGTAGATTATAAGGGCACGGAGCTGCACCTTTTGGGGCTGTTTATTGCGCCTGAGCACTTTGACGAGTTGGAGCGGCTTACAAGAAAATACGCTCTGCTTAAGGAACGCAACAACGCAGAGCTGATAGGAAGACTGAACAAAGCCGGCTACCGCATAGACTATGAAAAGGTAAAGGCGCACACCGCTAAGGGGAATGTTAACCGTGCGCATATAGCCGCAGAGCTTGTTACTATGGGCTACGTTGCCTGTCGTGATGAGGCGTTTGACACACTGCTGAAGGAAGGGAACGGCTTTTATTTTCCGTCTGAGAGGCTGGACGTTTTGGAGGCTATCGGTTTTTTTGCAAATATAAAGGCCTTGCCGGTGCTTGCGCACCCTATGAAGGAGCTTGACGAGACAGCGCTTAGGGCGTTTCTGCCCGAGGCTATAGCGGCAGGGCTTGTGGGGATGGAGGTAATGCACTCGGACTACAGTGCAGAAGATGCAGATATTGCCGCAAAAACAGCAAAGGAATTTGGTCTGCTACCCAGCGGAGGCAGTGATTTTCACGGAGCAAATAAGCCTCACATCTCCCTCGGAACAGGTAAAGGGCGGCTTTCGGTTCCTGACGGATTTTACGAGGGCTTGTACAAGGAAAAGAATAGGCGTTGCACGGAATAAACGGCATATGATCAAGTGCCGTAGCAGCAAACAGAAGGGGTGTCTGATAAATGAAGCTTATGTTTTTGGGCACGGGTGCGGCAGACTGGCAAAGGAAGCGCCCCGAAGGGGTCTTGGAGTACCGCAGGTATTCCTCTGCGCTTATAGACGGCGTTCTGCTTATAGACCCAAATGATGCCGTTATAGAGGCAATGGAGGAGCATGGCACTGACCCGAGGGCTGTAAAATACATTGTGTGTACTCACAGACACCGTGACCACTACTCTCCCGAAACTGTGGAGAAGCTTTGCGGTATGGGGGCAAGGTTTTACGAGCTTTGTGACGGGGACTGCACTGTTATGGGTGAGTATACTCTGCGAGCATATAAGGGCAACCACGGTACAGCCGAGGAGACCGTGCATTTTATGATAAGCAAGGGCGACAAGAGTCTGTACTACGCCCTTGACGGTGCCTGGCTTATGTACGGTGAGGTAGCCGCTATAAAGGAGCACTGCCCTGCCCTGCTGGTGCTTGATGCCACGGTTGGTGAGGCAGAGGGAGATTATCGTATTTTTGAGCACAACGACCTGCGGATGGTTCTGGAGATGAAAAGTGCTCTTTCTTCCTATGTGGAGCGCTTTGCCATAAGCCATATGGCACGTACCCTGCACGAGAGTCACGCTCTGTTGGAGGATAAGATGGCGAAGCACGGCATTATTACCGCCTATGACGGACTTGTTTTAGAGATATAGCAAGCAAACTAAAAAGGGGCTGTAAAAGCATTTTTACAGCTCCTTTAGTTTGTTTAAGGTGTTACGGGAAAGTCGACCCCGTACTTCAGAAGAATGTTCTTTACACTTAGAGCGTCCTCTCCCTCAAGGCTTATGCATCTGCTGCCATCAGATACGTTGATGAGAAAACAGCCGTCCTTTGCTATATAGAAATCCGTACCGTTGTCAACGGAAATATACAGCTCTTTCCCTATGGGGCAACGGTAGATATTCTTTTCCATAAGCTTGAAATTAAGCGCAGAGGCTATGGTGTCCCAATCCTCATCGGCAAGCACGGTTTCGGTGGGGATGCCGTTTATTTCATAATGGAGGGTGGCGGTATTGAAGCCCCAAGCCGTGGTGAAAAGGCTGTAGCGTACCACGGTCAACACCGCAAGCAGCGCAAGAACCCAGATGAACGCAAGCTTCCTTTTGCTTTTCATAATATATACCTCCGTAATAACATATACCTCCGTAAAGAACGGACAGCTAATTGATTATTTTCCGTATAAACAGATTCTCCTCACGGCTTACATTGCCGTCGCAAGCGAGGATAGCAATGATAAAGGAGGCAACATGTGCCTTTACGACTTCGTCCATGCTGTCGGCAAACCTGTCGACGATATCCGCAAGCCTGATGTCATACATATCTATAACGCTGTCTACGGTTTCGTCATCAAGGTCGAGAAGCTCTTTCATAAAGGCACGCTCCTTTGCTGAAAGAACACCGTCTGCACCGATAGCGCTGAGGATCACGGCGGCAAGCAGAAATGCACCCTCGTCATCAGGGTCAAAAGCCTCGCAGGCGGGCAAAACCGCATCAAGAGCGAGGTCTGCAGCCTTAAACAGCATATCATACCCAAGATCTACGGCTTCTTTAAGCAGCTCGTTTAATTGTGACATAATATCGTCCTCCTTTAAGATTTTGCTATCAGCTTGCGAATAAAAGCGTTCTCCTCTACGCTTATGACACCGTCGCAAGCGAGAAGGCACAGAACGAGGATAGTGGTGCTTGTGGCAATCTCATTAGGCATAGTGTCTACAAACCTATCAGTAATGTATTCCATTTGACTGTCATACAAGCCGACAAGCTTATCTATGCCCTCCCCTTGGAGGTTGACCGCATCCTGAAGGAATCTACGCTCTTTTGCGCTGAGCTTTTTATCCGCACCCAAGGCGCTGAGAAGGATGCTTGCCAGCATTAAAAGACCGTCATGCTCAGCGTCTACCGCTCTGCAAGCCTTAAGCACGTCCGGCAATGCTAATTTTGCCACGCCTACAAGCTCTTCGTACTCCATATCCACATATTTTTGCAGCATTTCATTAAAATCTCCCATAACATACCTCCTATGTTATTTTCCTGATGCAAGGTACCTCAAATATTGTAGCATCTTTGCAATAATATGTCAACAAATCGGCGGCGAACTGTTAATATACACAACAAAAGCCCAAGGCAAACGAAAAAACGCCCTGAATTTTAGGGCGTTTTTCACATATGCGCTTGTAGCTTATGAGTCAGCTTATTCGGGAAGCCTGCCGCAAAGGTCTATCTCGCCCTTAAGCTGCTTTACTGCCGCTCTTATGCTGTTGGGAGTGTATTCATAAAGGCAGGAATAGTTTTCAAGCCCCTCGAAGCAGGAACGGTCTATGGGGCCCTTTATGGACACAACGCAGACCTCTTTATCGGTCTTTAGCAGACCGTTTATAGTTTCCTTCTGCACCTCGTCCTTGTACGCATCATAGGAATATATCAGTATATTGCCGTAGTTCTTTGCTTTTTCAAGGATATCGGCGGTAAAGCCCTTGTCCTTGGTGAACTCTATAACGTCGTTATCGGGGAAAGCGTTTCTCAGCGCTTTGGTCAGATTTCTTTCATCAAACTCGTCCTCTACTATGCTGGATACCAGAGCACCTGCGGTAAGTATCAAAGTATCGGGAGCAACGTGAGGCTTTACGCCCTTTATATGGGTATAGGAGTTGTCGACTATGCTTTGCATAAGAGCGTGCTCATCCTTCTGCACAACGTAGTCATCATCGGTAAAGTAAAGGCTGAGACCCTTTATAAGCTTTTCTTTAGCCTTGTTAATACGGCTGACCTTTTCCCTCAGCGATTCTACGGAAAGCTCACCCTTCTCCACCGCCTTGATAACGCACTCAAACGCCTCCTTCTGCTCGGTATACTCGTGGCAGAGGAGCAGGATATCACAGCCTGCGGAAAGCGCCATTACACAGCCCTGACCTATACCGTAATGGTCCGCTATCGCCTTCATCTCCATACCGTCGGACACTATAAGTCCCTCAAAGCCCACGCTGTCACGTAGCACCTCTGTGAGCAGTACCCTTGACAGAGTGGAGGGCAGAGAGTCAAAGGACTTGTACAGACAATGGCTTGTCATCAGAGCATCGCTCTCAAGCAGGTGAACAAAGGGGTACATATTATAGTTCAGGAGCTGCTCCTTGGGGTCCTCTATTATAGGCAGCTCAAGGTGAGAGTCCTTGGTGCTGGAGCCTGCGCCGGGAAAATGCTTTATACAGCTAAGGGCACCGCTGGACTGGACGCCACGCACAAATGCGGTGGCGTGCTTTAGCACTGCCTCCTTGGTAGCACCGTAGCCTCTGATATTTATCAGAGGGTTGGAAAGCCCCTCGTTTATCTCAAGACAGGGGGCGAGGTTGAAGTTTATGCCCATTTTGAGCATATCTCTGCCTATTATGGCACCCGTCTCATAGGGAGCGTTGGGCACCGTGGTTGCGGCAGTGGTCAAGGGACTTGCAGGGAAGGTAACGTCCTTGAACAGCCTTACTACCATACCGCCCTCCTGATCTATGGAAACCAAGGGGAATGAGCCTGTTTCCTTAGCGGTGTAGCTGTACAGCTCACTCATAAACGCCTTCATCTGCTTTGTATCCCTGTAGTTGCGGGCAAACAAAATGTAGTTGCCGATTTTATACTCCTTTATAAACTCTGCGTAGTGACTGTCGAGGCTGAGTCCGGGCAGTCCTACCATTATCACCTGACCTATCAGCTCCTCTACCGACATTTCCTCAACGGGCTTTATCTTGTATTCTGTCATAAGCTTCTCCTGCCTTTTATTTGTTTTTGATATTTACAGTGAATATATAACTTTGCCACGTCTTACAGTGGTGTAAACTCTGAGAGATTCGTCCACAATAACAAGGTTTGCGTCTTTACCCACGCTGATACTGCCTACCCTATCAAACACGCCAAGGCATTTTGCGGGGTTCTCGGTGGCGCATTTTACAGCCGCAGGCAGGTCGATACCCGTCTTATCCATCAGGTACCTGACCGCATCGTTCATCCTAAGCACGCTGCCTGCAAGTGTGCCGTCGGGCAGTCGTGCCTCGCCCCCGTTTACCGTAATGAGCTGACCGCCGTCCTCCTCATAAACGCCGTCTGCCATATACTTGGCACGCAAGGCATCGGTTATCAGCACGAGCTTATCGGCAGGCTTGTTTTTGTGCAACAGCTTTACCGCAGGGGCAGAAACGTGGATGCCGTCACAAATAAGCTCGCAGTACAGCTCGTCAAGCAACATCGCCGCACCCACGGTGCCCACCTCACGGTGGTGTACGGGTCTTTGAGCGTTATACGTATGGGTAACGCAGGTAGCTCCTGCAGCCACTGCCTGTTTTGCCTGAATATACGTAGCATCGGTATGCCCCAAGGATACAACAATCCCCTTAGACACAAGGTATGCCACAAGCTCGTCTGCCCCCTCGGTCTCTGTAGACATAGAGACCAGCCTTATATTACCGCCGCTTGCACTCTCGTAACGGCGGAAGGTATCAACAAGCGGCTGTGCCACATATTCGGGAAGCTGTGCACCCAAAAAACGCTCGGAAATAAAGGGGCCTTCAAGGTGAACGCCCAATATCTCCGCACCACTGTCGGGCGATGCCTTGATGTACTCGTTAACGGCACCTACAGCCTTTTCTATAACTGCGGAGCTGTGGGTGGTAGTGGTGGCAAGAAAACCCGTAGTCCCCTCTTGCGCCAGAGCTTCAGCCATAGCATGCAGTGCATCGAGACTGCCGTCGATAGCATCACAGCCTGCCGCACCGTGGATATGCTGGTCGATAAAGCCAGGTATTATTATCCTGTCGCTATCAAGCTCTGTAAGACCGTCACAATCAAGCTTGCCTATACTCTTTATCACACCGCCCTCTATCAAGAGATCGGCTTTTACTATGCCCTTATCCGTGAGAATACGGCTGTTTTTGTATCCCTTTATCTGTTCCATAACATTTTACCGTCCAAACACGATAGCTTTTGTACATTATAGCACAAAAAAACGGCTTGTACAATACATTGCTCATTTTTTACGGTCTCTTTTTATGCAGTCTTCAGCCACCGGGTCGGTATCCCTCATAGCAGCTCACTGCGATGCCGTTTTCGTCAAAGGATATGAAAAACAGCGTATCAGGCTCAGTACCCAAAAGTCCCTTGCGTGCCGCCCTCAAGATGTATCCGCAAGCGGCGTTTTTATATAAGCCGTCAGCATCGGGATGCCTGCTTACACAGTCAAATTCACCGTGCTTCCCTACTATTTGCACCGAGCTTTTGCCCAAAAAGTCCTCCTCGTCGTATCTTGTGCCACAGCTCACGGCACAAAGCACGAGGCTAAGCACAAGCAAGGTACAAAGCACTGCTTTCATTTTTACGTTATCCTCCGTCAAAGATATATTAAAAAAGGCTCTTGTGCCGACAAACAAACCGTGCGGTAAACCTGAATTAACCAAACAGATTATATCACTTTTGCGAAAACAAATCAAGGCGAAGCCTGCGCCTTGGATAAAAAAGAAGTAACTTTTGGTGAACAAAAGCTACTTCTTTTTTGGTGCAGTGCCCGTTGTTAAATCTGAACCTATAGGAGAAGCGTGTACGTCTTCAAGGGAGGTTGTTTTTGCGCTGCTTTCCCTGTCTCCTGTCGTTTCCCCCGTTTCCCTCGTCTCACGTTGGGGGGGAGGGGTCTCCCCTGCGCTCTGTACTTATTTACATAAGTACGAGGGCACATGCAAAATCCCTCGCCCGTCTTTTCCTACCCGACTTCTTCGAATTCTACTCCGCCAAAGATTCCACCGAGCCCAAACAACAAAAAAGGGAGGCAGGCACCAAACCTCTGCTCCCTAAAGGCTAAATTATTTCAATCCACCCTCTCTGTTAAACTCCCTATACAGCATTGCAGCCAAAGCAGACATAATGGCGTTATATTTGCTCTTTTAATACCGCTGCCATCTTGTCCTTTGCTTGTCTGCATTGCTCATATAGTTTTTTCTTGGATTGCTTTAATATAACAGAAATGTCATCATAACTCATCCCTTCAAAGTATAAGAGATAAAGTATTTTTTGTTGTGTGTAAGGAAGGGTGTGCATAGCGTCCCAAATTGCTTTGTCTCGCTCACCGACAATAAATCCTTCCTCCACCCAGTCTGCCGAAACAAGAGTGTCCTCTATAAGATCAATGCGGGTGGTTTTGCTGTTTTTGCGAATGTAGTCCACGGCTTTTCTGTGACCTAAGGTATATAAATAGGTTTTGAGGGTACATTTACCGTTGTAGCCCTTGGGACGCATCCATAGCGCCGTAAAGACATCCTGAGACAAATCCTCGGCGGTATGGAAATCACCGACTATGCTGTAAATAAACTGGATAAGCCCATCCATGTATTTCTTTACAACGGAGGCAAAAGATTCTTCGTTTGGATCTGCAAAGAAATTTCGTTCATCTTTGGTAAGACGGGCAAGTGTTTCTTTGTTGTGCATGATGAAATCCCTCGCTTTTATAGATATAAACCTGCCGACAAGGCATGTTGAAAAACACAACACGCCTTGCCGGTATTACGACTTAATATAATCTATGGCTACGCCAGACAAGGCGTTTCCATCATTGCCTTGTATATAGCTTCGGGGGTCGTCCCTTTTTCAAGCAAATACACATCATACGCACAAGGCAATGTTAAAAGCATATCAAAGTCTTCCTTCGCAATGTCAAAAATGGGATATCCATATTCATTGCGCTCACATACAATGCCCATATCATCTAACATATCATAAACGATAATATCATATTTTGAATTGCTTTCTTCACAATACCAAGAGGCATCGTAACGTTTCCACCAGATATATCCATATTTTTCCACCCATTCTTCGCTTATACCTTTGGACTTGAGTTCTGAAAGCGCTTCGCCGTGCTCAGCTTCGCTCCAATACTTCAAGCAATACTCTTTAATATAATCAAGCCTGAGCTTGTAATGGTCGAAATACGGAGAAATTTTGCCGTTGCGTCCTTCTTCAACTACAATGTAGTCCTCTGCATTGTCGATATTAAACCTGTCATTCATTTCTATTGTAAAAATCTCAAGGTATTTTTCCCAGCCGTTGACTTCCAAAAGATGATAGTCAGGCCCGTATTTATCTACCGTGAAGAAACCACTCAAAAACATTTCCGGGGACACAGTTGCGTAAGGTAAGTAAACATCCAAATAGACATGGTACAGCTTACCGTCTTCATAATCCAAATCGTGGTGATGAAAAATTTCGCCGAGATCCGGTTCATAAGCGGTTCCTTTGTTTGTTATGGAATTTGTATCTGCATATATTACTATTCCATCCGCAGGAGGATCGTCCGTGCTTGTGGGCTGTTTGGAATCCTCACCGGGAGTTGGGTTAACGATCACATCTGTATCGCCGGGTTCTGCAGAAGAACCGTCCGTGCTCGTGGGACGTTTGGAATTTTCATCTTCGAGGGATGTGTTGACACTCGCATCTGTATCGCTATTCTCTGCGGGAGGATCGTCCGTGCTCGTGGTTGGTTTTGCTTCCTCTTCGCCTGAGGATGTATTTAACAGTACATTTGTGTCACCGTTTGGCGTGGGAGACTTTTCCGGCTTGCTAAGCATTACAGCAGACAATACTCCAACCATCAGTAAAAAAGCGAGGCTGAAACATACAATACGCTTGTTGCGTGACCGTTTTTGAGCTACGGCCACTTTG
>JAFXEB010000009.1 GCA_017521025.1 Clostridia bacterium
GACCGGAGGCACCAAAAATATGCTGATGTGGCACAGGCGGTAGCGCGCATCCTTGGTAAGGATGAGGTCATGGGTTCAATTCCCATCATCAGCTCCATACGGTCCGGTAGTTCAGTTGGTTAGAACGCTAGCCTGTCACGCTAGAGGTCGTGGGTTCGAGTCCCATCCGGATCGCCACCCTTTGCGGATTTAGCTCATTTGGTAGAGCGCGACCTTGCCAAGGTCGAGGTGGCGGGTTCGAGCCCCGTAATCCGCTCCAGAGAGAAAGCATCTGCGTTTGCAGGTGCTTTTTTCGTCCTTGTGCGCCTTTATCGGGCGGTGCAGGTTGCAGTATAACTTTGTGAGCGGCTCTACAGGACTGCAGCGCCTCAGAGCTTGAAAAAATAACACATACAAACAAAAAAAGCGGTGCCTTGTCCTCGTAATCGGGGAGCAAAGCACCGCTTTGTGGTTTATATCAGGTGTGTAAGGTAAAAGAACGCTGATTCAATGTGTTTTTGTCAGGCTATTCTGCGCCTAACATTTTGAATATTTTTCTTGTGTTTGGCAGGTTTATGTTGTACTGGTCGATAATCTCCTCCACAGAGGTTTTCGCTACGTCCCGTGCGAAGAAAAAAGCGTCATTGCTGTTCATGCCTCTTTCGATCCTCAGCTCGTATTGTGAATTCAATATCCTGTTGTACCTGTCATATATATCCTTGAAATAGGGCATTATTGCAATATCAACGGGGAAATCCTCGTCAAAGCCGAGACTCTTCAGTGCCGTAAACACTGCGGTGGCGTATTTCTTGCTCATGTTCGTCTCCACAATAAGCGACGCAAGCTCTTTGTATATGTACTCCTTGCTGTAGTCATCAAGGTTACCGTATCTGTCTACATGTCGCTTTACTATGTTGTTTGCAACGGTCATCGCAGATACCGATGGGGTTATCCCGTCATCGTACACGTCTCCCGAGGAGGCACTGCCCGATGAACTGCTGCCTCCCACGTTTACCGTGGGCGCATCCGTGTCTCCGTCACCGTCGGCAGCTCCGTTGTTTTTCAGCCCCTCAAGCATAAGCTCTGCTTCAAGCTTTGCACGCCATTCCTTTTCCTCCGCTTCCAGCTCTGCCCTCCATTTCCGTTCTGCGGCGGCACGGTCAGCGGCACTGCTTTCGCTGTCGGCTCTCAGCCTTTCCAATTGCATAAGCCTGTCATACAGGTTGCTCTTGTCTGCCATCGTCATATCGGCTTTTTCGGCTGCCATCGCCTTTTCCAGTTCGGCAAGCTCCTTGTTATGACCGGACAAAAGCTCTGCCTCAGCCTCAGTTTTTGCCCTCGCAAGGCTCGCCAGAGCGTTGCCAAGAGATATGGCTTGGTTGACCCTCAGCAGTGCGCTCTCTCCTGAGCGAGCCAAGCCTCTCGCCGCCAGCGCCTCCGACAGGTTCTTGGTGTCCAGTGCGTTATCTCCCGCAAGCCTCTGTCGGTCGTGAGCATAGTTTTCCGAAAGCTGTGCCGCCTCGGTATCGTATGCACTCTTGAGGCTGTCCTTAGCTTTCTGATAAATGTCGCCAAATACCGTGTCATCGGAGGTATAGCTGTCTATTTCGCTTTTTACCTCGTCTATCAGTTTTTTATAGTCCATAAATTACTCCTTTCTGCCTCAGGTCCCCCTCAGGCTTCTGTCTGCGCTTTTTCCGAAAAGGTGCAGCTCTGTAAGCTCTGCGTTTTGTGTGCGTGTGGTAAAACTCAGTTTACAACTGTAAAAGCGTTTGAAATAGATACGGGTTCTAAACATTCGGTGCCCCTTTTCGGTCATTCTTGGCAGATATATCCTCGAGGGGAGCGTAAGTTTTTCTTTACCGTTGCCTCTGTTCAAGAAAAGACTTGCCGAATATTCATCGCTTCCCTCTACCGCAACCGCAAGCCCGTACAGGGATTTAAGAAGATATGGCTCTCCAAAGGTACAAAAGGGCGTTGAAAAGCCTGCCTCAATAATTGCTCCTCCGTCGGTGTCGTAGTCTTCCGAGAATAGGTATATCATACCTTGCACATTGTTCAGAGCGAAAAGAATACCGTTCTCGTGCTCACAAAGAGTAGATATACGCCCGATTCTGTGCTTATAAAAGCAGTCTGTGCCGTAGTTGTAGACCACTATGTCGTTGCCGAAAACAAACCACAGCTCTGTCTTTGCTTTTCTGCAACACATCTTTACAAACTCAGGCTCCTTTGCCATAGCAGCGGCATAGCCAAACACTCTTTCCGAAAACATCACAGCGTTCCTTTCGTCCGCTATGTCTGTGGAAACCCACTTATTAAAGCCATCCGCACATATAGTGATAGGTGTGTTGTCCACCGAGGGCGCATTACCTTTTACAAGGTTGCCCTTGCTTCCGTTCAGCTCGTAAACGGGGAACGAGGTATAAGTGTTGCCAAGGCTATCCGTTCTCAGCTCGGGATAGGTGAAATATGAGCAGTCCTTGCAGAATACAAGCAGCCTGCCAAAGCAGGACGCTAAGGACCTTACCTCCGTGTCAAAAACGTGATAGCTTGTGTCGGTAAAGTACTCGCCCGTAGGTATCCCGTCTCCAAGCTCTGTGTGAAACAGATAGTTTGGATAGTCGGGATTACCGTACATAAACAGTCTGTTGTTGAATACTGCACCGTATCTGCAACCTCTTATCTTGTTATTGCCATCTCCCGAGGTCCTTGCCAAATAGCATATCTCCACGTTGTTCAGGCCCTCTGCGGGTGCGCTGTCAAATACGACCCTTCCTTCGTTTATCTTGTTTATATAGCCGCTGCTTAAGGAGGTACCGTTGACCGTTACGCTCCTTACAGCTATGATGTTCTTTTCGGGCAGACGGTAATCCGTTGCAACGCCGTCACCGTTGTAGCGTACACGCCTCAGCCCCGTTATTATGTTTGGTGCCTCCAGCGCCGTGCCGCCACTGCAATCGGGTGATGCCGAGGTAAGCACTATGGGCGCATAGCCCTCCACCTCGTTGACTATACCGCCATCGGTTTTGTAAAATCCGTCACCAAGGCAATATATATATCCCGAAAAGGGTACAAAGCTGTATATGCTGTCCTCCACGTAGCCTATGGCTCCCGCAATACCGTCAGACAGCCTGTACACCCATTCGCCGTCGTAGGCAAGGGTAAAGCTCTCTCCACCCATATTGCCGTTCCATAAAAGCCTTACGTGGTTTGTCCCCGTGCGTGCGTACTCCCCATAGCCGCAGCGCGTCTTCAGGTTTCCGTTTGGCTCTACCGTAAAGTTTTCCATATCGGGAAAGCTCGCAACAGAGGTCGAAATGCCTGCCCTTTGGTCAAGCCCTGCAAAGCCCTTACAGCTAAGTGAAAACGTCTTAGCCATGATATCTATAACAGTCCTCAATGGGGTGCGCCCTCCCCGTGACTGTCTCCTCCAGTCGCCTTATGGCAAGCAAATAATGCTCACGCATCAGCTTATATATCGCCGTGTCCTCGTCAGCTATCAGCAACGCCGCCAGACCGTAGGGCAATACCCCGTAGCATAGACGTTCATCCTGCGTAAGCTCGTCCTCCAAGGACTCAATGTATACCGCCCTCACTTCACTGTCCTTCTTCAGCCATCTGTCAAGGTACAGCGTCTCTGCGGTGAGCACGCCTATCAGGTCGGGCGCACGGTTCAGATAATCGGCGCAGTCAGGGTGGTCACCGTCGTCGATGCTCCTTACCCCAAGCAGATTTGTGGCAAGGTCATATAGTTCTTTTGCTTTCATTCAATACTCCTCCAAAAATATATCGGTGCATACGAAAAAAGGGGCTGTAAAAACAAAGTTTTACAGCCCCTTTGGGGTTTCATATTCGATGGGCGTCAACGAATCAAGGCGACATACTGCAATTTAATACGCTGTTTGCCGCCCTCGTGCACCCAAATATATACCCCTGCGCATTATATTACCGGTACTTTAATGAGCCTCCACGGGCAGAGCCTGCACAGCCCACATCTTGGCACCCACCGCATTGGGCGCTACGGAGAAGGTAACGCCGTTCTTGGTTCTGGTACGTATGCTGTCTATAAATAAAACACCTACGTTTCCGATAGGGATAGCGTTTGTGGATACGGGCGCCGAACCGCAATACTCACCCTCGAGAAAGCTCACGCACACCTCGTCGGAGCCCTCTCTGTTGTCTATTACGAGAAAGCACTTGTCATCGGGTGCCTGGGTGTCGAGAGTATAGTAAAAGTCATCGTCAGAGACAACACTTGTAAGAGCGACTGCCTCGTATGCGTTTTTAAGTGTGGTTACGGGAATCTTAGTTGCCATTGTATATCCTCCTTAGTTTGTATTTATATGTCATTATTGCCGTCTCTGGCGGGCATTGCAACAAGCTCGTCGGGACGGATGACCTTTGCGCCGAAGACTATTCTGCCTCTGACTGCGGTATCAAAGCTGTCCTCCAGTCTGTCGATGACCTGAGTCTCAAGTATCTGCTCTGCGTAAGCGATAGAGCTGTAGGAGCCTGCCAGCATAAAGGTGTTGCCTGCTTCGTCCGTGGCAAGGTGGTTGGAAACGTAGATATCACAGCCAAGCTCGTCTGTGAAGCCTGTGCTGCCGGTACCGTTGATGCCCTGATTTACAGAAAACTTTACGCCTGCAAGTAAAAGCTTTGTCTTGATAAAGGGAGGCACAACTATCCATATTCTTCCGTCGGGTACGTTCTTCTCTTCAAGCACCTGCTTCATCTCGGCAATAGCCTGAAGCACGTTGGCAGGGGTTGCCTCCAGACTGCCCAACTGGGTGCCTGCCTGCGTGTAAAGAGAAAATACGTATGAGTCTACCTGACTCTTAAGGTTGTAGGAGGCACGCTTTGTCTGTGAGTCTTTAAGACCTACGCTGCTTCTGAGCTCCTCTATATCCTTTACCTTAAAAGAAAACGCCTTGTCCTGATTGATATAAAGGGTGGTAGCAGCATCGTCGATATCCTCGTAGGTCACCTCGCCGGTGTAATCGTATACAGAGGGCTCGGAAAGACCTACAAAGGTCACGCTGTCGCCTGCGTTTTTGATATCGCCACTGAAATCGGTGTAGCAAATGGTGTTTGCAAGCAGGTTGTCCTCGTTAGTACGGAGTATCTCCGCTGCGATGATTTTTTCAATACTGTTGTAGTTAGCCATAAATTACTTCCTTTCTTGATTCTATATTTTCCATTTTCCGAGAGAGCGCAGTATCTGCGGAAAGCTTCTCTTTACCGCATCGGGTGACATAGCCTCCACTTCCTCCATGGTAAGCTCACCCTCGCCCTCCTCGTTGTTTACGGGAGGCAGGGCAGCGCTCCCGTTCCTTTCGTTTACGCCGTTTGCGTAGGCGTTACCGTTGCCCTCGGTTACAAGATAAAGGGCGTAAGAGTAGGGTAGAGGAATGCCCTTTTGCATATCCTCCCAAACTGCGTCGGGGATGTCCTCGGCGCCTACCTCAGGGAAAAGGGCTCTGAAACGCTTTATCTCAGCGTTCAGCTTCTCCTTTTCCTCTGCGCCTCTTGCGTTTTCCCTGGCGGTGCGCCTGCTGTCGTGGGCAGACTTGATATAGCCTCTTGCCGTCTCGGGAATAGCCGAAATGCTCTTCTCAAAAAGGCTGTCGCTTTGCACCTGCAAAGCGGTAAGAAGCTCCTCTACCGTACTGCCTGAATCCTCTGCTATATCGCAGAGCGTGTTGTAAGCCTGTTCCTTTGTCATATTGCTCCTTCCTCCTTTACCTCTGCCTCTGCTTCTGCGCCCTGCACCTCGTTCATGAGCTCTGCCTTCATGGGTATCAGCTTGTCGGGTATGCGCTCAAGGTACTGCTTCATTCCTATTTTGCCCGATTGTAAGAGAGCGTCCAGCGTATTAAGTGAAGCTATCTCGGACCAATAGCTTGCAGTGCCTGCCTCTACCTGACAGTCAAAGGCAAAACGCTTGTAGCGGCTAAGGGGCAGTGCCTCGTAGCCGTCCTCGCCCGTTTCGATAAGTCGCATATCGTCATAGTATGCGAAAATGAAATCAAGCCATACAAGTCCTATCGCCTCGGCAAAGCCAAAGAGGTTGCGCTTGATGTTCTCCAGTGGCATCGCCGATGCCTGCTGCAGTGCAATAATGGCAGAGGTGTTCTTGGGGTCCACGTCGCCCAGTGCGGTGTCGGTGGCACCCATAAACTCCTTGGTGTGACTTATTGCCATGGACAGAAGCTCCAGCATACCGGATTGCATCTGTCCCGCCGGCAGGACCTTTGCAACGCTGTCTACGCTTCCGTTTACTGCGATGGCCTCGCCCACCTTGTTCGTCCAGTTGTCTATGATGGTCGAGTCATATACAACCTTTGAAAACGCAGTGTCCATCATGTGCTTCATAGCCATGGCAAAACCCTTGTTGATAAAAATCTGGTTTTCAATAAGTCCTGTGGCAACCGCTTGACCGTGCCACGAATTTTTGACGGCGGTCCAGTTCATAAAGCATACGGGATACATAGTGAGGGGTGTGACCGTTTCAGGACATATTACGGCGTTTTTAACTGACTTGCGGTAGCAGACCTTTCCGTTTTCGTCCTTCCACAGCTTGATCAGCGCCGTGCACTTGGTACCCTCCAGCTCCTTCGCTGCCATATCGCCGCTTTGGGTAGCTGTATCGTCGTCAGGGCGAATCTTGCTTATCTCCTTTTCAGACACCCCGTTTTCCTTTGCGGCTTTGATAAGCGACGGTAAGGTCTCACGGGAGGAGATAAGGATATAAGGCTGAGTCTGTACGTTCTTACTGTTGGGATTGCCAAAGAACACGTTTGTGTTGTCCACAAGCACTGTCCTGAAATCCCCCGTAAAGGGTTGACCTGTCTTCACGGACTTGTCCCAATATGTGTATGCAACAGCATCTCCGCTAAGGGCGGCATCCGTAAGGGCACCGTAAAGCAGGTCGTTAAGCTTCAGCTTATCAGCCTTGACTCCGATAATTTTATTGATAACCTCGGTAATGCCGTCAGCCTCCTCCTTGGAGACACCGCCTTTATTACCGAATGGCGAGGCATAGTTATAGCGTATAGCCGTGCGGCTCTGCATTATGTTTGATATGTAGTAGCCGATAATACGCTTGAAAATATTGAACACGGGCTTAGGCAGTCCTCCTGCATCCACGCCCGTCCACTGGTCTCCTCTGTAAAACCTTTCGTTGCGGTTTACAGTGGAATAGAGGTCGATGGAATAGTTGTATTCCTTGCCTTTTTCAAATAAAAGCCAGTCCTCTGTGCATTCATTCCTTTTGCTTTTGAACATATAAAGCTCCTTTCTGTCAATAATCTATAATGCTTCTGTAAGGCTCTCTTTCCGGTCTTCGTCCCTCGAAGCTCCTTGAATAGGGCAGAGGCTTTTCCTTTTTCCCCTCTGAGCGGGGCACCCTTGACATCAAGCCATAGCGCAGCGCCTCAGGTGCGTGGGTTATCTCGTGGGGCGTATCTGCCGCATCCTCACGCACGTTGCTGTCAAAGCGAAGCAAGGGCAGACAGCGTATAAGGTTGTCACAGCCTCTGAAAATGCAAAGCGCACTTTTGCCGTCCTCCCCGTCCTTCAGATATTCTCTTACGATGCGCCAGCCGTTTATGCGCTCATTTTGCGCCTTCTTAAGCCCCGTAAGCCCTGCCGCTGTCATTATCTCGGCTCCGCTTTTTCCGCTTTCCTGCCGCCTGTTCCAAAGGTCAGGTGACGCCACCGTATACCGTATGCTCTCCTGCCTCGGCGTGGCTGCCCTTATCTTGGCGGCAGCCTCCGACAACAGCAGTCCCGATTCATATAGCTCTCTGTAAACGTAGACCCGCCCCTCCGGCGATATGGCAAACCATAGGCAGGCAGTCATATCAAGACCGTAGTCGAGAGCTCTGAATCTTTGCCAATCGGGCGGTATCTCAAAGGGCACGCATACGTGCACTTCCTCGCAAAACTCAGGAAAGAAGGCACCTTCAAAGGAATTCCAATCCCCGTAAAGCATCGCCGCACGCCGTTTTTCGGGCAATGCCATCAGCGTTTCTACGTATTCGGGATTGTTCTCCATGATATATGCGTTGTCAAAGACAAGCGAGCGTATAAAGGCGTAGTTTTCCGCCTTTTCGTTTCCACGGTACTGTCTGTCCACGAAAAGGCGCTTGAACCAATCGTGTCCCACACCGCCGGGGTTGGCTGTAAGGAACATACGGGGCGTAAATGGCTTTTTCATGCTCCCCGATGCTCTGTTGCACTCCGTAAGGCACTGAAACTGAAAATAGGTAAAGTGTGTAGCCTCCTCCATCCCTATGACCTCGTAGGACTGTCCCTGATATTGCAAAACGTCACTTTCACCGTCGCAATAGCCAAGCTTTATGCGGCTTCCGTTGCCAAAGCGGAACTCCTTCTGACTCTCCCGATATTCGGCAATGCCCGTAAGCAGCTTTTGCAGGGGGAGTATGTGGTTCTCTCTCAGCTCGCCCAGCGTGCGCCTCAGCAAAAGAATGTTGATGCCCTCGTAATTCACTGCCAAAAGTACCATCTTCATACGCATTGCCCAGCTCTTTCCGCCGCCCCTTGCACCACCGTAAGCCGTATACCGTGCCGACGACTCAAAAAACAGCCTCTGTTTTTCGTTGGGACATATAAGTATCTCGCTCATTTCGCCCAATCCTTGGCGCTGCCCTTGATGACCACGGTCTCTGCTTCTCCGGCGGTGTCCTCGCTCTTGTCTCTGTACCCGTGATTGTTCTTCAGATCAAAGGAAAGCACCGCAGGCGGCAGCTTCCCTCTAAAGGCAAGCTGCTTCTTTATGGCGGCTATGCGGTTCCTCGCTTTCCTCAGCTCAAAACCGTACACCCTGTCCTTCTCAAGAGCAAAAAGCCCCTCACGGGTAGTCCCCAGATAATCCGCCAGCGATTCAACGTCTGCCACTGTGTCGGGATGCTCCGTCAGGAAAACCTCAAAGTATGCGCAAAGTCTGCTTATGCAGTCCTCTGCATTTAAAAAGACCGCCTCCTCAGGCGGTCTTCGCTTGTTCATAGGGGGTTGCCTCCTTTCCTCGTTTTTTGGCGTTCTTTTCCCTTACACCCTCATTATAGCACCCGCTACCCCCGTTTTTCATCCCGTTTTTGTCCCGTCTTTTTCTCTCGCTATGCCTTGACGTAAGGGTAGCTTTCGTGTATAATATCTTAAAAGGAGGCGACGTTTGCGATGTCTGTTATTAAAAAGCTGTGGAATTTTGCTTTCCATACCGAAAAGGGACTGTACCTTGTGTTCGGCGCCCTCACCACTTTTGTGTCTCTGGTGGCGTTCTACGGTTCTATGTGGATATATCCCAACTACTGGGTGGCAACCGTGCTCAGGAACGTGGCAGGTATCCTCTTTGCCTACTTCACCAACAGAGGTATGGTCTTCGGCTCCACTGCCAAGGGCAACGAGAAAGCACTTGAGTTTTTCAAGTTCGTTTCCTCCCGCCTCGTTACCTTCGCCCTCGACCTCCTTATGATGTTCGTTATGGTCGATATTATGGGCATCAATGAGCTGATAGCCGGTCTTCTTTCCATGGTTGTGGTGATAATTCTCAACTACGTTCTCAGCAAGGTTTTCGTTTTTAAAAAGAAATAGTGCACCTTGCACAAAAACCCGCACCGTTTTTTGTGCAAATGATAAAAAGTTAAATTTACCCTTTACTGTTAGCGTTTTTAGTGCTATAATGTTTACTGACAATTTGTGCGATACTGCACCGTTGTGGAGGTTATTCAATGAAAAAAGTTCTTTGTTTGATGTTGGTATTTGTTATGCTTGTCGGCACCCTCGCTTCCTGCGGGTCCGACCTTAAGGGCGACGAGAAGGGCGCAATGATCACTATGTGCGTTTCCACCCTTCCCGATACCTTTGACCCTTCCGCCTATGCTATTGATGCGGATGTGAACAAGATATTCAGCCTTATATATATGCCCCTTACCACTCTTGATTCCGAGGGTGAGCTTGGACAGGGTCTTGCTGAGAGCTGGGGTTATTTTTACGACGATATCTATCTTGAGGATAAGATGTATTTCGATATGTACGAAAGCTGCTGGAGTGATGGCAGACCCGTTACTGCAGATGATTTCGTATATGCTTGGAAGCGTATTCTTTCCCCTGCAAGTCAGAGCCCCTATGCCTCTCTCCTTTACGGCATAAAGAACGCAAAGGCTGTTAAAGAGGGTACTATGACCAGTGATGACTTGGGTATAGTTGCCGTTGACGATACCAGAATTGAGATAACCTTCAAGGACGGCTATGTTAAGGATAACGGCAGTGAGGTTGCCGCTCAGTTTGCTGAGACGGTTGCCAACGTAGCCTTCGCTCCTCTCCGTGAGGACAGAATTGAGACTACCGATAACTGGACTACCATTGTCAGCGTTGCCAACGTTCTTTGCAACGGTCCCTTCTATGTTCGTTCCTACGGCTATGAGGCTGACGTAAGAGCAATTGAGCTTGAGCGCAACAAGTATTACCGCCGTGATGATGAAGAGGGCGATGCTCTTGACAAGTACGTTTCTCCCTTCAAGCTCATCTGCGAGTATGATACAGAGAACGGTCAGCTTGAGACCGAGGCTGCAAAGTATGACAGAGGTGACTCCTTCTACCTTGGTGAGTTCACTCCCGATACCTACAGCTCCTATGGCAGTAAGCTTACCTCTACCGATAGCCTTTCCAGCCATGTTTACTACTTCAATACTGAAAACGAGCTGTTCAAGGATGCAAGAGTCAGAAAGGCTCTCAGCATGGCTATCGACAGGACAGAGATAGCAAAGATAGTTGGTTGCGGCTCTACCGCATCCACCGGCTTTGTTCCCAACGGTGTTTTCAATACTAAAAAGGGTACCTCCTTCCGTACCGAAAGCGGCGAGCTTTACAGCACCTCTGCCCAATTTGATGAAGCCAAGGCGCTTCTTAAAGAGGCAGGCGTTACCCGTGGCAAGTTCACCATTAACTTTGCCAAGGAGGCTGAGAGTGAGGTAAACGAGCTGGTTGCAGAGTACGTTAAGGGCGTGTGGGAAGAGCTTGGCTTCACCGTCACCGTAAAGGGCATCAACGTACACCTTACCAGTCAGGCAATCAGAAACGCCATGTACGGCAGCACCGCAGTAGTTGATGAAAACGGTGCGGAGACAGGCTCTGTAGCAAACTTTGACGTGCTTGCAGTTGACCTTTCCATGAGCTCCACCAACCCTCTCGTATATCTTGCACAGTTCGCCGCAGGCTACTCCGGCAACTATGTTGACATCAATGTTGACGGCTCTGTTGATACCCATTTCACCCGTTATAACAACGCAGAGTATAACGAGCTTGTAGAGAAGATAGACGCCGAGTCTGACCGTGGTGAGAGGGCTAAGCTCCTCCACGAGCTTGAGGCAAAGCTTGTAGAAGAGTGCCCCGCATTTGCAGTGGTTGATTATAAGAACTCCTACGTTGCCTCCTCCGACCTTGACGAGTACAGCCATTATTACAACGGCGCTCCCAACTTTATGGAGCTTGAGCTTGACGATTGGAGAGACGTGAACGCTAAGCTTGAGGCAGAGGAAGAGGAGCAGCAGGCGCAGGCAGCCGCTTCTACCGACGCAGAATAATAGCTATAAAACAAAACATCAGCGAGGTGTCCTTGGGGCACCTCGCTTTTTGTGTGCTTATATCCCGCCGCTCCATAATAAGAGTTTTCGGCTATGTAAGGCGCCGACAAGCCCCTCCCGTGCTCTCCCGTCTCAGCCTTTACAGAGGCTTGATGTAAGTGGCGTAAGAGTATCCCGTAAGGTTGCCACGGCTTACACGGTACCAATCTCCCTCCTTACCCTGCAGAGTTAGGGTAGAGCCATTGGGTGCCTGACCTATAACGCTGCTGTTAAGGTCAGGCGCCTCTCTTATGTTAAGTCTCCCACCGCCTGTAGCAACAAGTCCGTACTGGGTCTCGCTTTCCAAGCCACCCTCCATAACGAAGGGCACCCCAAGATATTCCGCCACAGACCTTGCCATAACGGCGGCGATGTTCTCAAGGTTCGCTCGTATCCATTCAGCGTCCTCGGCGTTGTCATGGTAGCCCAGTTCTGCCAGCACCGCAGGCGCACGGGTGGAGCGTAGCTCCGCAAGGTTGACGGAGGGCAGTGCACGCACTGTACCCGAGTATATGCTTTTCAGGTTCTCAGCTATAAGCTCAGCCGCCGCCTTGCCTGCGGGGCTGTCCCTGTAATAATATACGTCTATTCCCTTGGTGCCCCCCTCGTTGCCTGCGCCCGAGGCGTTGCTGTGCAGTGCAAGATGCAGACCGTAGCTTCCGCTGTTTGATGCGGCTATGGAGTTGCTCACTCTGCCCGATGGGTCGTTTCTTCCAAAGCTGATGCCCGATGCGGTGAGATAAGGCTCCATGTAATCCGCAACCAGATTCATATAGTATTCCTCGTTGCCTTCACCGTCATAGTAAGGGTTATATTCTTGAGTAGAAGGGCTCAGAAAAACAGATGCCATAAACAAAAACCTCCTTTTCCATCATTATATGAGCCTCGCCGCTTTTTCGTCACAATGCACATAATTTGTTGACATATATATAGTTTTGTGCTATAATACATCAAAGTGTTGCAAAACTCTATTTTTCAGAAATGAGGTAAATTTGGTTATGAAAAGAGTACTGTGCTTTCTCTTGCTTCTTTCGATGCTTGCGTTTGCCGCTTGCGGCGGCGAAAGTACAGCTGACAGCTCCACTGCTGACCGGTCTGAAACCCAGTCTGTGGCTGACAGCAGTGCGGCAGCTCCCGAAACTGCCATAGCTCCCGATATCAGCGGTATGACTGCTGAGCAGGCTGAGCAGGCTCTTAAGGATGCGGGCTTTGAGGTAAGGGTACGCAAAAAGAATTATGATGACGTGCCCGTGGGCGAGGTCGCAGGTATGGACCTTACCGCAGGTAAGGAATATGATTACGGCGATGTTTGCTATCTCTATATCTCCAGCGGTAAGACCCTCGGCGCACAGGCTCTTGAATATAAGCAGGGCGCCCTTGTTGCAAACCGTGAGGTGCTTGATGTGGGCGCAAACTCCGACTATACTCCTCTTAACTACGAGTATATGAAGGCGGCGTGGCTCTCTCAGTATGATATGAATGATGTTTATGTTGACGGCGCTTTCCAAAGGGCAGAGGACGACTTTACCCAGAGGATAGAGACACTCTTCGGCGGCTTGGCAGAGCTTGGTCTTAACACCTTGTTTGTACAGCTTCGTCCCAACGGCGACAGCATGTATCCCTCTGCTTACTATTGTCCTTCCTCCTATGCAGTAGGCTCCTACGGTGCCGACTTCACCTATGACCCTCTCAAGATAATGGTGGATGTGGCTCATAAGCATAACCTTTCCATCCATGGCTGGATAAATCCCCTGCGTTGTATGGACGTTAACGCTATTGACCTTATCAACATCAGCTACGGCCTCCGTGACTTTGAGCAGAATCATATGGATGATTATGTAGTAAAGTATGACGGTAAGTTCTATCTTAACCCCGGTAGGGAAGAGGTCAGACAGCTTATTATAAACGGCGCCGCAGAGATTGCCCGTTACTATGATATTGACGGTATACATATCGACGACTATTTCTATCCCACTACCGAGTCAAGCTTTGATAAGGCATCCTTCCTTGACCAGACCGAGTACCTTTCTGTTGCAGACTTCCGCAAGGCAAGCCTCAACGCTTTGGTGGGCGGCATCTATTCTGCTGTAAAGGCTGAAAACCCCAAGCTTATCTTCGGCGTTTCTCCTGCGGGTCAGCCCGGCGCTGTCCGCAAAGCTTACGCAGATATCGATACTTGGCTTTCTACCGAGGGCTATCTCGATTATATTATGCCTCAGCTTTATTGGGGCTTTGAGCTTCGTGGCAGTGAGTTCGACAAGCTTTACAGGAATTGGAACTCGCTTATCAAGATAGATATAAAGCTTATCCCGGGTCTCTCTCTTTCCAGAGCGGCTAGCGGCGAGACCAGCGAGTGGGTCAATAATAAGGACGTTCTTAAGCGTTGTGTAGAGTATGCTAACGGCTTTGGCGGCAAGGGCTTCTCCCTCTTTTCCAGTGACTCTATACTCAGCGCCTTTGACGGCTCCCGTGTTCCCAACACTTTGGAGGAGATGGATAACCTTCTCGACTATGTAAACCAGATAGAGGACACACCCATAGAGTAAAGCATTATTTCAATAAATTAAGGAGAAAATGTTATGAAAAAACTTTTATGTATGCTTCTCTCAGCTCTTATGCTGCTTTCCCTCGCAGCTTGCGGCGGTAGCGACGGAGAAAGCTCCGATCTCGGCGAGCAGTCCTCTGTAGAGGAAAGCTCTGAGGCTGTGGCAGTAGAGCTTCCCGATGTAAAGGGCAAGACCGAGGCAGAGGCGCTTGCCGCAATAGCCGAGGCAGGCTATACCAACGTAAAGGCTGTTCCTTGCCACAAGCAGGGCAGCACCGCAGGCACCGTTGTTGCACAGAGCAAGACCCCCGGTGCAGTATATGACAAGGATGATATGATAATCATTCAGGTCAGCAACGGCCTTACCCCCTCTGAGAGCGCAAAGACCGAGATAGCAGACCCCCTTCTTGCCGCCCGTGAAGAGCTTTCTCAGGGCGCTAACTCTGACTACAAGCCTGTAAACTATGACAATATGAAGGCTATCTGGCTCTCTCAGCTTGACCTTATCCCCGTATACTACGATTATGAGAACAAGACTCAGCGTACCGAGGATGATTTCGCCGCTAAGATCGACACCATTATGAAGAACATCAAGGACAGCGGCTTCAATACCGTAGTAGTACAGGTACATCCTGACTGCGACTCTATGTATGTTTCCAAGTATTATCCCTGGACCGACTACATCAACGGCAACGGCAACCGTGATGCCAATCAGGCTCTTATGAGCGAGAACGCCGATGACGTTACCGCTATGACCTACGGTAACACCTCTCTCTATGACCTTATGCCCCTTATGATAGACGCCGCTCATAAGTACGAGCTTTCCTATCAGGCATGGATCAATCCTATGCGTGCCTGCGCTATTCCTGAGATGGAGTATATAAATGACTCTTATCCTATCAAGCAGTGGTACAATGATGAGGCTAAGTCCTCTACCTACCTCTTCAAGACCAGCAGCCGTATCTACCTCAACCCCGCTTACGAGGAGGTAAGGGAGTACATCACCAACGTAGCTGTAGAGATCGCCCGTTACTATGACGTTGACGGTATCCATATGGATGACTACTTCTACCCCAGCGCAGATGCAAGCTATGATAAGGCAGCCTTTGAGGCGCAGAGCGACTACACCGTACTTATCGATTTCCGTAAGAACAATATAAACGTACTTGTAAAGCAGATATATGACGCCGTAAAGGCTGAGAACAAGGATATGCTCTTCGGCATCTCCCCTGCAGGCAACATCAACACCAATATGAACGCTCTCGGCGCAGACGTTAAGACATGGTGCTCCGTAGCAGGCTATGTAGACTACATCTGCCCTCAGATCTATTTCGGCTTCAACCACGTAACCGTTCCCTTCGACGGTCTTTCTCAGCAGTGGATAGATATGAACACCGAGGCAAGCGTTGATATGGTTCTCGGTCTCACCCTCCACAAGATCGGTAAGGAAGACACCTATGCAGGTGGCGGCAAGACCGAGTGGGTAGAGAACAGTGATATACTCAAGCGCTCCTATGAGTGGATCGGTCAGAATCTTGACAAGGTTGACGGCTTCTGTATGTTCTCCTATCAGTACATTTTCGACCCCGTAACGGGCGAGCGTGTTGACTACACCAAGACTGAGGTAGACAACTTCCTTCCCGTAATGCAGGGCATCACCTGGGCTGCTGAATAAGCAAGTAAAAACTGTATAAAGTGAGGCAGGGCAAAACGCCCTGCCTCTTTCATACCAAAATCAAAGAGCAAGGGGAATCTGATATGGTCCCCTTGCTCTCTCTGTTTATGATTTTCTGTTATAAGAAATTAACCGTTTGCCTTTTCCAGATCCTTCTTGCGGATCTCAACACGTCTGACCTTGCCGCTTATGGTCTTAGGCAGCTCATCTACAAACTCAACTATTCTGGGATACTTGTAGGGTGCGGTATGGGTCTTAACGTATTCCTGAATCTCCTTCTTCAAGGCATCGGTGCCCACCGTGTTCTTGGTAAGCACTATCGTAGCCTTTACTATCTGTCCTCTGACCTCATCGGGTACAGCGGTGATAGCACACTCAAGCACGTAAGGCAGCTCCATAATAACGCTCTCGATCTCAAAGGGCCCTATACGGTAGCCCGAGGACTTGATCACGTCGTCGATGCGTCCCACGTACCACAGATAGCCGTCCTCGTCCATGGTAGCCTGGTCGCCCGTGTGGTAAAATCCATCGTGCCATACATCTTTGGTCTTTTCGTCATCAAGGTAGTAGCCGATAAACAGACCGCAAGGTGCGCCATCCTTGGTGCGTATACAGATCTCACCCGTGTCGCCCGTCTTGCACTCCTTGCCGTCGGGGTCAAGCAACACCACGTCATACAGAGGGCTGGGTCTGCCCATAGAGCCGATCTTGGGAGTAGAACCAACGAAGTTTGCGATAGAGAGGGTGGTCTCCGTCTGACCGAAGCCTTCCATTATCTTAAGTCCCGTAGCCTTGTAGAACTGATTGAACACCTCGGGGTTAAGCGCCTCGCCTGCCGTGGTGGCGTACTCGATAGAGGAAAGGTCGTACTTGGAAAGATCCTCCTTTATAAAGAAACGGTACATAGTGGGAGGTGCGCAGAAGGTGGTTATGTGATACTTCTTGAACAGAGGCAGAATGTCCTCAGAATGGAATCTGTCAAAGTCATAGGTAAATACGCCTGCCTCGCAAAGCCACTGACCGTAAAGCTTGCCCCAAAGCGCCTTGCCCCAGCCAGTGTCGGAAATGGTAAAGTGCAGACCGTCGGGGTTAACGTTGTGCCAGAACTTTGCGGTGGGGTAGTGTCCCAAAGCATATTTGTATGAATGGGTAGCTATGCGGGGATATCCCGTAGTGCCTGACGTAAAGAGCATAAGCATGGGATCGTTGCCGCAGGGGGTGTTCTCGTTGCGGTAGAAATGGGTGCTGAAACGCTCCATCTCCACGTTAAAATCGTTCCAACCGTCCTTCTTGCCGCCCACAAGGATCTTCACCATATGGGGGAACTCAGCCGCAGCCTTCTCCGCCTCGTCGGAAACGCCGCCATCAGCGGTACAAACGATAGCCTTAACGCCGGCAGCCTTGTATCTGTATACAAAATCGTGCTCTACAAGCTGATTCGTTGCAGGGATGGCGATAGCGCCGATCTTGTGGAGCGCAAGCATACAGAACCAGAACTGATAATGACGCTTGAGCACCAGCATAACGGTGTCACCCTTCTTTATGCCGAGGGACTCGAAATAGTTAGCCGTCTTGGCGGAATACTTCTTCATGTCGCTGAAGGTGAAGCGGCGGTCACTCTTATCATTTGCTACCCACATCATAGCAAGCTTGTCAGGAGTCTTAGCAGCTATGGCATCAACGCAGTCAAAAGCAAAATTGAATTTGTCATCATTCTTAAAGGAAATGCCATTGAAAACACCGTTTTCATCAAGAGTATAGTCGATAAAGTCATCGGCAACGGTTCTTACAGCCTTCTTCTCCACACCTGCGGTCTTAGCGGCAATAAAGGGTGCCTCGGGATACTCTTCGCTGAAATGACCGTCCTGCGGATTGAGCACCACTGCGTGGAACTCACAGCCGCCCTCGCTGACAGCGATCATGCCGTGGGGAATGATGCTGTTGTAGAAGATAGAGTCGCCCTCATTCAGTATATCAATGTGATTACCTACCTGTACCTTGAGAGAACCCTTTACGATAACGTCAAACTCCTGACCGTTGTGGGAGTTAAGCTTGATGGGTGCGTTCTGCTCCTCCTCAACGTAGGGGAACTTAACAAGAAAAGGCTCGGCAAGCTTATCCTTAAACTTAGGCGCAAGGTTGTTATAAACGCCGCCGTGCTTTTTGCTGATCTTAAGACCCTCGCCCTTTCTGGTAATAGCGAAGGAGGAAAGAGTAGTGCTGGTACCCTCTATAATATCAACGACCTCTACGTTACAAGCCTTAGCGCACTTGTAAATGAAGGTAAAGCTAAAGTCCGTCTCTCCCTTTTCCAAAAGGAGATAGTCCTCGGTAGACACGCCTGTAAGCCGTGCCAGCTCCTCAGGCGTATAGCCTGTAGCCTCACGCAGGTCCTTGATTCTTCTCGCAACCTCTTTCAGATTGTACTCCATAATAGTTTGCCCCTTTCATTTCCGTATGCTTTTATAAAAAAGCAGATATTTCGGATTTGAATAAAACAAAAGACTCGTCTCAAAAGCTTTGAGACGAGTCATTCAACTCGCGGTACCACTCAAATTGCGGAGACGAACTCCGCCACCTTACAGGCTCAAACAAGCCCTTGCTTTAACGCAGCATTACGGAAGGAGCCTACTTGCGCACAAAAACACTTTCGGTCCTCCAACTCGGAAGTGATGGGTCATTGGAAAGCTCTGACATTGGCTCGCAGCAACCGCCAACTCTCTGTAGACTCGGCAATCCGACCGTCTTCGTCATAGTTGTTTGTGATATTCAATTTCCTTGTCTCGCATTATACTCGTGAGAAAAGCGTTTGTCAATAGTTTTTTTATAAAAATACAAAAAAACTTTTTTTATACCGCCGCTATTCACTCCAAAGGGGGACTGTAAGCTCATGCTCGCCCTCCTCAAGCATCAACGGAAAGCTCACAGCTCTGCCGTCATAGCTGAGCCTGCCGCCCCGCACTGCCCTGATGCGCAGTGTCCCCTTAAAGCTCAGGGTCATCTCGTATTCCATAAGGGGTCTCACTGTCAGAGCAGAGAAGCCGTCTCTCAGCTCTATCCCCATAAATACCTCAAGCACCGTCTTGCAAAACCATCCCGATGCCCCCGTGTAATGAGTCCAGCCGCCACGCCCCTTTTGCCCCTTCGCCATATAGATGTCCGCCGCAAGGCAGTAGGGCTCTACCTTGTATCCGGCAAACAACTCGCTGTTTTCGCCTCTAACCAAGGGATTAAGAGCAAATATCAGCTCCGATGCCTCCTTGTTTAAGCCGCACATAGCAAGAGCGGCACAAAACCACAGGGCGGCGTGAGTGTACTGACCGCCGTTTTCCCTTACCCCCTTGGCGTAGGCGTTGATATAGCCTGCATATTCGGTGTCCTTCCCAAAGGGCGGCGAAAACAGCCTCAGCACCCTGTGACTGCTGTCATACAGCCTTTCATAGGCAGTTCTCAGGGCAATTCTGCACTTCTCTCTGTTCGCACCCGCAAACACCGCAAAGGCTTGAGACAGTATATCTATCTCGCAAGCCCCTCTGCCGTCCACACCAAGCGGAGTGCCCGTACCGATGTAGGCTCTGACAAATCGGTCGCCCACGAAGGCTTTTTCGGCTCTGTCTAAAAGCTCAGCCGCCTCTTTTCCGTATTCCTCCTCGCCGCTAAGTGCCGCAAAGCAACGAAGAGCGATAACCCTCAGAAAAGCGCAGAAAACGCTCTCAGCCTCCTCGGGCAGGGCAGAAAAAGCGTCATTCCAATCACAGCTACCCATAAGGGGCAGACCGTGCACCCCGTAGTGCCTTCCGTAGTCTATAGCCCGTCTGCAATGCTCCAAAAGGCTCTCCTTTTTCGCTGTTACCTCAGCCGCCTCGTATCTTTCACGCTCGTCCCCCAAGGGTGCAGAGTGCAGATAAGGTAGCTCTACCTCAAGCACAGAGCGGTCACCCGTCTTTTCCACGTAATCCCATACCGCAATAGGCAGCCACAAAAAATCGTCACTGCATCGACTGCGTATCCCGTATATCCGCCCCTCACGCTTGCAGGGGTGCCACCAGTGCTGAACACAGCCTTCGGTATACTGCCTCGCCGCCGCCCTTAGCAAATGACAGCGCACGGTTTTCGGCATAGCGTAAACCAGATACATACAGTCCTGAAGCTGGTCTCTGAAGCCATAAGCACCGCCGCTTTGATAAAAGGCGGCTCTGGCAAAGAAACGGCAAGCGGCTGTATCGTAGGGCGCAAAGGTGCAAAGCATAGCATCAAGGGCAGGGAAGGTGCGGGTAATTAAGGGAGGGAGCATGCTTTTAGCAAAGCCTACAGCGCTCGCCTTCTCCTTTTCGGTGCCTCTGCGTGCAAACAGCGCCGCTACGTTTTCACAGCCCTTTTTGCCCTGCGCTGCACCGATAAGGAACACAACAGTGCTCCCTCTCATCTTCACTGCAGCCACGTCCTCAGCGTCAGAGACAGCTCCAAGCAGCTCGCTTTCCGAGCTGTAAAGCTCCCCCTTGCCCAGGCACGCCACAAAGGCGTATTTCCCCTCAAAAAACGAGCTTGCGGGATTTGTAAAGCACTTACCCACTCCTCCGCAAAAGTCCATACGCTCCATTTTTACGCTCTTGCAGGGAAATACGCCCGATCCCATAAGCGGTGCCACCGAAAGGGCAACCTCTCCTTCCTTGCCGTCCTCAAAGCGTATCTCCACTGACTTTACGGGTAACTTGTGGCACACGAAAACAGTGACGGTGTACGCCCTGCCGCCTGCCTCACCTCTGTAGGTGGCAACTCCGTTTTCGTACCTCGCTGTGGAAGCGCAGGCTACCGCATCATATACCCTGCCGCCCTCCATAAGATACAGCACCTCGCCTCTGTCTGTGCCTCCGTAGGGGTCACAGCACGATGCAGATATGCGTCCAAGGGCGGCGTTCCCGTAAAAGCTGTAACCAAGGGTCGACTGAGTCACCACACTGCCAAAGCCTCTGCCTGCCAGCACGTAGGAAAAGGGCAATGCAAGTTCCTCGTCCTTGTCTGCCGTAAAGCTGTCCACCTCGTAAACGCCGCCGCCTACTGCTCTGCCGCTAAGTCCCGGGGAGGGCGAATGTCTGCGGATAACAGGGGGCAGAGGCACAACGTGACATGCACTGTCTCCTTCTCCAAAGGGCGTGTCATAGCTTTCCGTAAAGCAAACGGCGGCATCCATAAAGAGCTTTACCGTTTTCACGTCTCTTCCATCGGCAAACATAATGCCGCCACGCTTGCCGATAAAGCCTTCGCACTTCATATCTGCCGCAATACGTGTTATAGAGCTTCTTATGTCGGATCTGTAGCTGTCCTCCTCACATACAAGAAAAACAAGCTCCATTCTTGTGCCAAGTGTCGCAATCCGTTTGAAAAAACCGATAAAAAACCTTGCGTCCTTCTCAAAAAACTCCCGTACAAGCACGGCTATTATGGGGTAATCGCCTGATACGCCGTGTGCCCATAAAGCTCCTTCTTTTGCGTATTCCGTTTCTGCAAAGCTCCGTCTGCCAAGGAGTATCCCCTCAAGCAATCGGTTCTCTCTGCCGCCGCAAATAGCGGTGCCGACCCCCTTGCCGCTTATCCTGCGGGACAGCACAAGTCTTTCCGCACATTCCTTCCTCGTGTGCCCCAAAGCAAGTATCAGTCTGCATTCTCCCCCCGCCAAGGGGGCGGTTTTTATCTGGCAAAAGGGAGTAACGCATACTCCCGTGCTCCCGCTGTGGCAGTCCTTCAGAAGCTCTCTTGCCGAGTATTGTGAGAAGGCGCCGTAGCTTTCCTTGCGGGTCTCAAAGCCAAATCCCACCTTGTCATCTGCCAGACCTACCGCCAAAAACAGCGAGCTTCGTCCGTCACGGCTGTTCTTGGTGTAGATCAAAGCGTTGAGGCTTTTGTCATACTCTGCGCTGATAAATAGGCGGTTAAAGGCGGGGTGGGCATAAAACTCTCTGTCCTCGCAAAGCTGTACATCAAAGCTGAAGCACATAGAATAGCTTTTTCTTCCGTCGCTTTTGCTTTCCACTACAAAACAGCCGGCGCCGTCGGTAAAATACTTGACTCTGCCCGAAAACTCTGTGGTAGAGCAGATATGGGCGGCATATCCGTCTGCTCCCTCGAAGCTGTAGCCCTCGCCTCCACGCTCAGGCGTGGCGTAGTAAGCATCCTTCCCGTTGATAAAGGCAACGGAAAAACTGCGTGCAGTGCTGTGCCTGTCAAAATGGGTCTCGTTTACCGTAATATTTCCGTAAGAGAAACGTATGTGTCCAAGGCTGTCTGCACTGATAGACGCAGGCGGCTTGCCGCCTATATAGAATACCGTCTCGCCCGAGCTTAACACCGTGCTTTTTCCTCCGCTTGGAATACGCAAAGGCTCTCTTTTCTTCTCAGGTGCGCTCTTTTTCGTGGCGTGGATGGGTGCCCCCACGGGTATCTTTTCCTGCAACAGCTCGTAAAAGGCGCCCGTAGCAGGGTGGTTCATAAACCGCTTGACAAAAACTCCGTCAAAGCAGGCGTTGGCAAGGGCAATAAGGCTCATACCCATATGATGTGCCATATAGCTCTGAATAACAGCGCCGCCCTTTTCCTTAACAGTAAAGTCGATAGCCTCATACAGTCCGTATCTTCCTGCCATTCCTGCCTCCTCGTAAGCGCCGAGTGCTGCAATAGCCGCTTTGGGCGCAAGGCAAAGGCTAAGATAAACAGAGTAGGGTGACAGTATATTTTCCCTGCTCTTGTATCTGCACAGCGCAAGGCTTTGCACTCCGTGGGCCTTATATTGATAATTCATCTCGCTGTCAAAGCAGTAATAGGCGCTCTCCGAACAGCCCCATAGCCTGCCTGACGAATGGCGCATCTGCTGTGATAAAGCAAATACAAGGCTTTCGTAAATAAAGCTGTTCTTATACAGGGGCAGAAACAACTGGGGCATCAAAAATTCAAAGGCGGTGCCTGACCAGCTTGCCATGCCGATATGCCTTGCATTTCCTATCAGAGGTCTGCCAAGGGTCCTCCAATGCTTTAGGGGGACCTGCCCCGTTGCCACCGCAAAATAAGAGGTGCTCCTCGCCTCGCTCATAAAAAGGTCATAGCAAATATCAGAAAGCGCCCCCGTTTTTCCGTCTGCCCCCAGAGCAAACAGATTCCTCTCCCCATTGTACAAGGCACTGAAGTCTGCGCCTCTGTAAAGCCGCTCCACCCTTTCGCCTAAGGCAGCCCTGCCACTGCTGTACAAAAATCTTGACAAAGCAAGCAGGCATACGCAAAAGTTGCCGCTATCTACGGTAGATACGTAGCCGCCGCCTATGGGTGCGGTAGGGGAGAGGGAATACCAGTTGTAAAGGTGCCCCTTCCACTTCTCCAGCCTTTCTATAGAGCCGACAGCGTTCTCAAGTCGCTTTTCAGTCTCATCGCCGGTTATTAAGCCAAAATCCTCTGCCGCCACTACAGACAGCAGATAAAGCCCTATATTAGTAGGGGATGTGCGCATAGCAACAGCCTCCACAGGTGAGAGCTGAATGTTATCCGGCGGTAGCCAATCCGTAGCTGCCCCCACGTTTTCCTCGAAAAATTTCCATATAGGCAAAGCCCTTTTGAAAAGCAGCCGTCTCTCCCTCTGGGATATATACGCCTTTTCCTTTCTCCTTACAGAAATAGCAAAGGCATATAGTGGTGCCATAAACCATATAAGCCCCAACAGCCTTGTTACCCAAAGAGAAGAAAGGAAAAAGCAAACAGTACCCACAAGAGCAGAGGGCAAAAACCTCAGTATATAGCCTCCAAGCTCCGACGCCTCCTTTTTTTCTGTCTGCGCCGCAGTGACCCAGCTCAACAGCCTCTTTCGCCTGATAAGTCTGTACACTGCCTTAGTGAAAGCGTCAATCGTCAAAAGTCCCTTGTAGCACAGGGTGCTAAACTCAAAAAACACTGTACGCAGGCTTTGCACCGCCCCATCCTCCACCGAGGAGAAAAAACGCCTCGCACGGAACTTCAGCGCCGCAGGTCTGCTTATAAAGGTGTAAAGTAAAGGCGACAGCATATTAATAAGGGCAAAAAAGCACGCCCATAGTCCTTTTCCGCCGTGGACAAAAAAGCCTGCAAAAACAAGTGTCAACAACGAAAACACAGGGCAAAGATGGCGTAGCACGTTCATAACGATACGCCCACCGCCACGAAAACCCTGCCCGTAGCCGAAAATCAGCGACAGGTTCTGCACGTCACCTCTTATCCAACGGTGCAGTCTTGAAAAATAGCCTGCCACCCCCGTAGGCACGCTGTCCGTAAAGCAAAGGTCTGCAACATACCTTGTGCGCAGGATGTTTCCCTCGGGCATATCGTGGCTCAATACACGCTCTGCGGGCAAAGCGCCATCGAGAAGCGCTGAATACAAGGCTATGTCGATAATACCCTTGCCGCAAAATATCCCCTCGCCAAAAACGCTCTGATGTCGGTCAAAGGCGGCGCTTTCGTATACCTCAATACCGCCTGCGCCTGTCAACAGCTCGGAAAAACGGCTCTTTTTCTCGGTGCTGAGGCAAGGCTTTACAGCAGGCTGAATAATGCCGTAGCCTGAGCATACCCTGCCTCCCCTGAGCTTTGGACGGTTAAGGGGGTGTAGCATCATCCCGGTCAGTACCGCCGCCCCCTCAGGCGGCAGTCGGGTGTCGCCGTCCAGCGTCAGCAGATATTTAACGCCCCTGCAGTCCGCCCCCAAGGCTAAGGCAAAGGGAGACC
This sequence comes from Clostridia bacterium, assembly GCA_017521025.1. Lineage (GTDB taxonomy): Bacteria > Bacillota > Clostridia > Oscillospirales > CAG-382 > SIG636. The sequence continues at coordinate 24,584 of JAFXEB010000009.1, forward strand.
TTGCGCCCCTGAGATGCCGTACGAGGTCCTCTATCGCACCTCTTTTCCTCTCTCTGCCGCTGAAGGTGCCGTCTCTGTTTTCTACCCTCGGTCTGATAAACAGGCAAAAACGGTCGCCAAAACGCCCTTTCAGACTCTCAAGCCGCCCCACGGCGCCTTTTATAAGGCTCTCGTCATCCTCGCTCTTTTCCGTTTTGCAAGGGGGCAGGTCAGCAAGCACGCCAAAATAAAAGCCATCGTTCTTATTAGTGTGATAAAGTCCCTCAAGCTGTTCAAAAACCTTGTCATCATCACCAAGCAGTGTTGTTATCACCGTCAGCGTAAGGTCGCCCCTCGGTAGCTTCCTCGGGTCAATGGCGGGGCAGGGCTCAGCTCTGCCGAAAAACGAGAACAAAAAATCCCCAAGCCCCAAGGCGAATGCCCCCAAGGGCAGTATAAGCAAAAGCGTCAGCCAACCTCCGCAAAGCCGCCACGCTACCCCTGCGGACAGCGCAAATACAAGCCCCACCGTAAGCAGGTAGAAAAGGGAAGACATCCGCCTTTCCACCCCTAAAACTGTGCCTATACAGCAGCCACGCCTTGCCGCCTCCTTCTCTGCCGCAAGCACCGCATCCGTCTCTGCAAGCCTCTGCCTGTGGCTGTATCGCCTCAGCGCCCTTCTGTAAAGCGCCCTCGTGGCATCGGTCATGGCGCTGTAGCCGTCTTCTCTTTCCTCAAGCAGCCTTTCTGCAACAGAAAGTCTGCTGTGCAAGGAGCTGAAATCCGTTATCTCCGCCTTCTTCAGCATCAAAAACGCTCCACGCAGCCTCCCTATACCAAGACTTTTGTCCTTTATAGCCGCCTCGCATACAAGTCCCGTTTCAAGTATTGCGGCTGCGCATATCAGGCTTTTCAGCATATCTGTTTCCGCCGTACTGCAATCGTACCCGTCGAGAGCACGGCTTATGTCCTCCTTTGTACATACAAAGCCGTTCTTTTTAAAGTGCTCCCATAACGCACTGAACGCTTGTGGCACCCCGTTCCTCGATGGTAGCCTATTAAGTCTTCCGTAGTCTTTCTCGGCTTCTGCTATTTTCCGCCTGTAGTAATAGGCGTTATCGGCTACAAAGCCAGGCACCCCGCCCAAAGGCTCCTGCCTGCCAAGCCTTTCCGCCTTAAGTATGTGCACTGCCGCCCTTTTAAGCTCTTTAATAAAACGCTTTGCCTGCATATTATTGTCCTCCGTATAAAACCGCTTGTGTTAGTATTTTCCATAACCGCTGTTTTTATACGGAGCAAACAAAAAAGCGGAAGAGCGCTTTCTTGCCGCCCTTCCGCTGTATCAGTGTCTTTACTTGTCGCCGTATATCTTCTCAAGCACCTTCATAACCGCCTTCGCCATAAAGCTGAAGCCTAAATCATTGGGGTGACTGCCATCCACAGTGCAAAACTCCCTCCACTCCTCGGGGAAAAGGGTCTCGCCGCCGATAAAGTATACGTTTTTGTCTCCTGCGGCAAGCGCCTCGTTATAGGTTTTTACAATAACCTGCCGCCTTGCATCCGTCTGCTCCTTGCCAACGGAATATCCCATCGGTCTGCTCATAAAGATAATGGGCATATCGGGGTTTTTCTTCCTTACTATCTCGTAAAAAGGCTTGTGGGTCGCAGCGAGATGCTCAACCGTAGGTGCGTTGTGGTCATAGTCATATACAAACACCTCAGGGTGAAGATCTGCAATAAACTCGCCTATCTCAGGCTCGCCCTTGGCGTTGCCCGAAAAGCCAAGATTATACACGTCGCAGTCCATCATCCTGCTTATCATACCGTCATAGGAGGTACCTGAACGGCAGGCGCATCCCCCCTGAGTGATAGAGGAGCCGTAAAACATAACCATACCGTGGGTATAGGGCGTAGGCGCCACAAGGCTGCTGCACTCGTCTATCCCTATATATATCTCTGAAATACCGCCGTAAAGGGGCAGGGTAACGGTAATATCCCTTAGCTCCTTGGTGTACTCCTCGCCTATATGAACCACGTTGCAGCCGTCCTCAAACCATTCATCCTCAACACGTATGGGCGCACACATCTTCATAAACTTACTGTTCTTGCCACGGCCCACGTAAATGTCACAGCCTGTAGAGCCTGAGAGGGGCATATGGCGCATATAAAAGGTGTTAAGCCTTTTAGCCCTTATCGCAACAAAGGGCGAATCCGTGCGGAACCTTATTCTGCCGCCTGCGGTATAACGGGACAGAATCTCTATAGATGGGTTGATTTTAGAAAGCTCAAGAGGCAGTCTGCCAAACACCCCGTCCTCACCCTTGTGGTAAAGACCGCATATCTCTGCCTCGCAATCTGTAGCGTCGTACAGCTTTATCGTAGGGAAACGCTTTGTAAGCTCAGGTGATGCCGCAAAATTCTTGTCTATTTTCTCAATATGTAAGCTCATTTTCCTGCCGCCTTTCTCATATATGGATTACGTATTCTTTCATCAGATAAGGTAGTTTCTCTGTCATGTCCGGGGAAAACCGCATAGTCGCAGGGCATTTTGTACAGCAGTCTCAACGATGCCATCATAGCCTGCGGGTCGCCGCCCTGAAAATCCGTTCTGCCCATGCCGCCGCAGAAAAGGGTATCGCCCGTAAACAGCATATCCTCAAAGAGATAACACACCGAGCCCTCTGTGTGCCCGGGAGTGTGTATAACCTCAAAATCAAAGCCGCAAAGGCTTACGTGCCTGTCCTTGGCACCAAACACCACGTCTGCATCCTTAAAGGGCCATGGGTCCTCGGGGAGCATAGCCGCAATCAGGTCTTTAGTCTTGAGCCTGTGGGCGTCCAGCTCGTGAATAGCTACCACCGTTTTCTCCGTCCTCAGCCTGTCAAGGGCAAGTATGTGGTCAAAATGCCCGTGGGTCAGCAGTATCAGGGCAGGGAAGGCGTCCATATCGTGTAGTATGCTCTTTAGGAGTGTAGCGTCAGCGCCCGGGTCGATAACCACGGCACCACGCTTGCCGTCCTCTTTTAATATATAGCAGTTGGTCATTAGCGGACCTACTACCACCCTCTTGATCTTATAGTGCATCAAATCACCTCTCACTTTTGATTATAGCACATAACACTTGGGCAGGTAAAGAGTTTTTTACAAAATTAAGGTATAAAATTCCACCTTGCCGTCCAAACTATAAAGGAAATCAAAAAAGGAGGACACCCCATGACCGAAAAAGAACTTCAGTACGTGGACGATGCGCTTGCCCACGCCCAATTCCTCAAGACCCAGTGTGACGACACCGCCGCCAAGCTTTCCGATATGGAGCTGAAAAGCTTCGTGAGTCAGCTGTCAAGCAAGCATCAGCAGATATTCGGCAGCTTTTATAATTTACTTTAAGGAGGACAAAGGCTATGGATGACAAAAAGCTTATGGAGACCATGCTTTACGCAGTAAAGGGCACCTGCGACCTGTATCTTCACGGCGCAATCGAGTCCTCAACAGGCAATGTTCACGGCGCATTTGCAGGCGCTCTGGATGAGGCGCTGGAGATACAGAATCAGATATACTCCAAAATGAGCGCAAAGGGCTGGTACAAGACAGAGCAGGCACCCCAGAATAAAATCACTCAGACCGCAAACAAGTTCTGCTGTCAGTAACACGGCAAAGCAAAGGCGAGGCTTTATTGAGCCTCGCCTCAGACCGCTGACAAAGGCACAGAACACGAAAAAAGAAAATACGGTTACTATAAAGTAAAAATTTCGGAGAGTTCTCCGAAATTTTTGTATATTTTTATATTTTTTCGTTCAAAACGAACCTCGGCTCGCAGTACTCACCGGGGTCCCCACAAAAATGTATTTTTGTGGGGTGGGAATACAGCTATCGCCTCGGTTCGTTTCGTCTGCACTCTTTCTCAGCACTCCTTCAGCTTGATGACAAGTTTGTCATCAAGCAAAGGCGAGGCTTTATTGAGCCTCGCCTTTAATATTACAGTTCGTTCAAAAAACGGCAAAAAACTACCCTATGTAGTTTACCGAGCCCTCTTTTCTGGGTGCTCTCTCACCAAGCTCCTCCTTGCTGTAGCCAAGACAGAGCGCAAAATGCGGCTTATAGCCTTTTGGCAGACCAAGCTCCGCCAAAAGCTCTGCATTTTCCTCAAGCACCAAAGCACGCATAAAGGATGCTATATAAAGGTTAGCTAACCCAAGAGAATGGGCTGCCAAAGCCATATTCTCCACAGCGCCTGCGCAATCGCTCATACCGTAGTAGTTTGACTCATCCCCCGACACGACTATCGCCATAGGAGCACCACGGAAATTGTCAAAGCCCTCCTCACTTGCCATCGCCACCGACCTCTCATCCCCCGACTCAATAAGCATCTTCTTATTAGCGGCAGATATTCTGTCCATAAGCTCTCTGTCTCTGATAACGGTGAAATGCCAAGGCTGTCTGTTCATAGCCGAGGGGGCAAATTTGCCGCACTCAAGTATCGTCTCCACCTTGTCATCCTCAGGAATACGTCCGTCATAGCTGCGCACACTGCGCCTTTCCAGTATCGCTCTTATTACCTCGTTCATAAAAGCTCCTTCCTCCTCCGAAAAGCAAAATAAAAGCAAAAGGAATGAGGGCGCACAAACACCCACATTCCTTTCTTAAAACCTGTCTTACTTAAACTTGCGCTTTCTAGCAGCCTCAGACTTCTTCTTGCGTCTAACGCTGGGCTTTTCATAATGCTCTCTCTTACGAAGCTCTGCCTGAACACCGCTTCTGAGATAGCTTCTCTTAAATCTGCGAAGTGCGCTGTCGATAGATTCGTTTTCCTTAACTTTAATCTCTGCCATTTATATTTCCCTCCCTCCGAAACACGGGGAGCCTATCCCTCAAAAATTACTAAGATATTATAACAGATTGCTCGACAAATGTCAACAAGCTTTTGTTATTTGTTAAGAGCTTTTTTTGCAGTTGCAACGAGGGAAGCAAAAGCCTCCTTATCAGCAACAGCTATCTCGGAAAGCATCTTTCTGTTAAGCTCAACGCCTGCCTTCTTAAGACCGTTGATAAAGGTAGAATAGTTCATACCCTCAACCTTAACCTGAGCAGAGATACGGGTGATCCAAAGCTTTCTGAAATCTCTCTTCTTCTGCTTTCTGCCTGCGAATGCATAGTTGCCGCTCTTCATTACGGCCTGCTTCGCCATCTTAAAATGCTTACTCTTACTGCCCCAATAGCCCTTAGCGAGCTTGAGCATCTTATTTCTTCTCTTGCGGGTCATCAATGCGCCTTTTACTCTTGCCATTTGTTATGTCCTCCCAATCGTCTTATTATTTAGGCGTAAGGCATCATCTTCTTAAGATGTGCTGCGTTACCGGAAGCTACGTAACCGGCTTTTCTGAGTATTCTCTTACGCTTGGGGGTCTTGAGACCGAGCTTGTGGCGACGGCCGCTGTGGTTCATCTTAACCTTACCGGTAGCGGTAAAGTGAAAACGCTTTTTGGATGCGCTGTGTGTCTTAATCTTGCCCATTTTAAATAGTTCCTTTCACTTAATTTGCAAACAATTACTTACCTTTAGCGGTCTTCTTAGGCGGCGCAAGTATGGTGATCATATTTCTGCCGTCAAGCAAAGGCTGCTTTTCAACTACGCAAAGCTCGCCACAGCCCTCGATAAACTTGCCGAGCAGCTCAGCGCCCCTTTCGGGCCTCACTATCTCACGGCCCATAAACTTGACCATGACCTTAACCTTTTTGCCATCCTCAAGAAAAGACTTGGCACGGTTAAGCTTAGTGGTAAAGTCGCCAATGGCGATATTACACCTGAGCTGTATCTCCTTGGTTTCAAGGACGGGGGTCTTTTTCCTGTTCTCTTTGTCACGCTTCTCTTTGTCGAAGCGGAACTTGCCGAAATCCAGTATCTTACATACTACGGGATTTGCCTCCGGCGCGATCTCTACCAGATCCAAACCTGCGTCAGCCGCAATGCGGAGCGCAACGTCGATCTTAACTATACCAAGCTGATTGCCCTCGTGGTCGATAAGGCGAACCTCACTTGCCTTGATCTGGTCGTTGATAAGCTGCTTTTTGCTGATACAAAACACCTCCAAGAAAAACAAAAAAGGCTGTGCAAGCATAGCCCCACAACCCAAAGACACACAAAGGCACAAACTGCCCCTAAGTGCTTTAAGTATTGACCTTGCGCTGCTTGGCGCTGGGTGGAACTGTCGCTCACTTCTTTTTCTTCCATAGCATAATACCACAGCTATTTTCTTTTGTCAATAGCTTTTTTAAAATTTTTCAGGTATTTTCTTAACAAGTATATGGCATACCGCCCCGGTAACCGCTCCGAAAACCGTGCCTGCTATAATCAGAACGGGAGCGTAGGAAAACACGTAGCCACTGCCCATAACCATAGCTGCGGCGCAAAGCTGGGCAATATTGTGGCAAACTGCGCCTATCACGCTGACGCCGGTTATGCCAAACCACCCCGTCCTTTTCACCCCAACCATAAGGGCAAAGGACAAAAGCCCACCTGCAAGGCTGTACATAAGCGAAAACACGTTGCCAAACAGCAAAGCTGACAGCAGTATGCGGCATATATTTACGCCAAAGGCACAGGGCACACCAAATCGGTAAAGCGCAAAAAGCACTACTACGTTTGCAAAGCCTATCTTTACACCGGGCACACCTACATTAAAGCCCACAGCGTTTTCAACGTAGCTCATAATAAGGGCAAGAACAAGCATTACCGAAAGCCTTGCCGTTTTTGCCGCCGCACCGTCCCTATTCATCCCGTCACTCCGTCCAGTCCGCCGTCGCCCTTTACCGTTACGGTTACGCCGCAGGGCAGGCAAACAATACATCTGCCGACCTCTGATATCCTTCCGCTTTTCTCGCAGTCCTTACCGTCGCACAGTGCGTTTTCCACCCGCACGGTACCGTCCTCTATGACCGCCGTCCCAAGCAGAACGTCATTCTTTACTATATCTATCCTTTTGTCTGCTGATAAGGCGTAGCTGCCGTAAAGCTCGCCGTTTACCCTGATCTCAACGGTGCTTCCCTCTGCTCCTCTTTGAAAAAGCAAAAAAGCACCCAAGGCAATAAGTAACACTATAAGGCAAAGGTCGGCTAAAAGCCGACGTCTGCCCCTACTCATAATCATAAAACTCACCGACAGTCCTGACTATTACTATACCGTTGGTGGCGTCGGTCACAGCCTTGATAAAACCCTCCGCCCTTTCCTCGGGTACCGAAGCCCAAAGCTTTACGTCTGTTTCAAAAAGGCTGTCATCGGTGCGTACACCGTGGGCAGACATAAGCTGCACAACTCTGTTGTAGCGCCCGTAGTCCATCTCCAGCTCAAGCTTCTTGAATGGCTTAAGGAATATCTTGCCTGCACCGTCAATGCCGACCTTGGCACCTGCCGAGTAGGCACGTACAAGTCCGCCTGCCCCAAGCAGTATACCGCCGAAATAACGGGTAACGACCACAGCACAGTCGCAAAGCTCCTCTTTCCTCAAAACCTCAAGCACGGGTAAGCCCGCCGTGCCGTGGGGCTCGCCGTCATCGGAAAAGCGTGCCATATTACCCTCACGCAGAATATATGCGTACACGTTGTGGGTGGCATCTGAATACTTCGCCCGTATAGAGTTTACAAAAGCAATAGCCTCCGCCTCGGTCGTGACGGGTGTTGCGTTGCCGATAAACTCACTGCGGCGCTCTATAAACCGCTCCTCAGCGGGCTTTTTAAGGGTAAAGTAGCCTTTTCCCATCAAAAAAGTCAATCCTTTAGCTTACAAATTCGTTGTATATCGTGCGTATGGCACCGTCAAAATCGTGCTCCTCCACACCGATGATAATATTAAGCTCACTGCTGCCCTGATCTATCATACGGATGTTTATACCCTCTCTGGCAAGAGAGTCAAACACACGGCAGGCAGTACCCTGAGTGCGTATCATACCTCTGCCAACTACGGCTATAAGGGTGATGCCCTTCTCTATGTCGATGTTGTCGGGAGACACAAGTGCGCTTATCTTGGAAAGCAGCTCTCTTTCTCTGCCCTTTATGGCGCTCTCAGCCACTACGATGCTCATAGTGTCAATGCCGGAGGGCAGATGCTCAAAGTTGATGCCCATATCCGCAAGCACGCTAAGCACCTTCATGCCAAAGCCAAGCTCGCTGTTCATCATATCCTTTTCTATGTTGATAAGCGCAAAGCCCTTCTTACCTGCAATACCCGTAATAATGTACTCGTTCTGGTACTGCTCGGTGTGAGCAACTATCCTCGTGCCCGAGGCAGAGGGGTCGTTGGTGTTCTTGATGTTTATGGGGATGCCTGCCATCTTAACGGGGAATATAGCATCCTCGTGCAGTACGGAAGCGCCCATATACGCAAGCTCTCTCAGCTCACGGTATGTTATGATATTGATAGGCTTGGGGTCCTTTACTATTCTGGGGTCAGCCATCAAAAAGCCCGAAACGTCCGTCCAGTTTTCGTAAATGTCGGCTGTGGTCGCCCTTGCCACTATCGCACCCGTGATATCACTGCCGCCTCTTGAAAAGGTGATTACCTCGCCCTTGGCATTGCTGCCGAAAAAGCCGGGTATAACAGCGTTATCACAGCTCTCCAGCACGTGACCCATAACACGGTTGGTCTTAACCGGGTCAAAATTACCCTCATTGTCAAAGAAAACAACGCTTGCCGCATCTATAAACTCATAGCCTAAAAAGTTTGCAAGCAATATGCCGTTCAGATACTCACCACGGCTTGCGGCATAATCCTTGGTACAGCCCTTGGCAAAAGCGGCACGGATCTTATCAAATTCGTCCTTCAGGGAAACAGAGAGAGAAAGCTCTCTTATAATGCCGTTATAGCGCTCCTCTATCTTGGCGAAAATGCTCTGCCAGTCGCCGCCCTCCGCAGATACCATCTGGGTGGCAAGCAAAAGGTCAGTCACCTTATCGTCGCCCGAAAACCGCTTACCGGGGGCAGAAGGCACCACAAAGCGTCTGCCGGGGTCAGCCATGATAATATCCTTAACCTTTCTGAACTGACCTGCGTCTGCCAAAGAGCTGCCGCCGAACTTAACAACCTTTTTCAAAACCTTTTCCATATATAACACCCAACCTTACCCATTATAATCTTTTATACTACATAATATATCACAGCTTTCCCACATTTGCAACACCAAAACCTGCGGCAAACAGCAAAATTTAATCAAAACTCGTAAAAAGCCTTGACAAAAGCCCCTTAAAATAGTAAAATGATTCGGCACCGATGGTAAGCGGGAGCAAAAAATAAATATTTTCCTATGCCTCCTTAGTTAAATGGATATAACAAGCCCCTCCTAAGGGCTAGTTGTGGGTTCGATTCCCGCAGGGGGTGCCAAAGCCCCTAGGACGAAAGTTCTTGGGGCTTACTTCTTACCTATTACCTCTTCACTCTTACCTCAAAAAAGTCCTTGGGGCTTTGGGAAGTAATAAGTAAGAAGTAAGAGTTTCATAGCAGCATTTCTTTTTGAGGGTGAAACGCCGTCCGTATATTAATAAAAGTTATTGATAAACCTTTTACGGTGTTGTACAATAATAGTAACAGAAGGCTCATTGAAAAAAGCACTTGCGAAAGGCTGGTTCTCATAAGGACGTTTGATTTCTGATTGTAGGGACCGGCGTCCTCGACGGTCCAAGACATATTTTGCTACGCAGTAAACAAATAATTAACCCCGACAGATTTTCAATAATGGTCTGTCGGGGTTAATATTATTCAATTGGATCTTCACAATAATATGTGTATAAGATATATTTAGTCCATTTGTTCGCTTCTGTTTCCAAACTTCTGTCTGTTCGCTTTTCGTCTTCAAGAAAATACCATTGATAATAATGGGTTAATTCATGGGCTACACTAAACAATATATCGTCTATAGAATTTCTTTCGGTATGTTTTGCCGCAATATAAATTGAGGGATATATCTTTTTGTTAGCATCGCCATCATAAAATACTCCATAATATTTGTGACCATCTGTTTGACTTACAAAATGTGTTTTGTTATCAAACGTTATTTTTACCATAATGGGAAAATAATAATTTGCTCTGATAAATTTAATGAACTGCTTTATTTCGTTTTTAGTATCTTCATTAAACCCTTTTGGAAATTCACATCTGATACCGGTCTCTTTTGCAGAGTCAATATATTCATTTTTGAATTGTTTCTCTATCCAAAATATCAAAACTCTCACCTCGGTATTAAATGATTTCATTTTGATTTATCGCAAGTTTCGCCTTTGTATTACAAAGGCAAAGGGCTTAGCTCATACCCCTGAAGATATGCGTATCCTAAGGCTCCCTTGTGTAAAGGGAGCTGTCGCGTAGCGACTGAGGGATTGTTTTCTGCTATTTGGGGCTTTTTACAATCCCTCCGTCAGCCTTCGGCTGCCACCTCCCTTTGCACAAGGGAGGCTTCTCGTTAGCCCCATTATAGCACAAATCGGCAGAGAAAACAATATCTCTGCCGGATTTTGTAGGGGCGACCATTGGTCGCCCCTACAGAGGAACATCCTTATGAGAACCAGCCTAACGCAAGTGCTTTTTTGTCGCTTAATGTATATTCTCGTAGCCTGCGTCTTCTATGAACAGCTTTACGCCGAACACGTCATCATAGCTTAATACAAATACCAGCTCAAACGCAAGCTCTCCGTCCCTTGCATTTGTAGAAAAGGCAACGTGTCCCTCTTTAAGCCTGCTCTGGTCAAAGTAATAGCTGAACCTTTGCACCTCGGGCAGGGTCAGCGTGTCAGCGGTGTTGAGGTCGAAGCTCATGATAAAATCGTATTCTCCATCCGGGTAGCCGTAGGTCGTAAGTCTTTCACACACCTCCGTGTTTCCCTCGCTAAATGCCTGTAGGAAAGCGCACATCAGCTTCATTGCCTTTTCCTCCTCGGCGGGTAACAGGGCATTTGAGGGTCTTTCGCCCTCTACCATCTCATACACCAGCCAACCCGAGAAAACTCCCAAGAGCTCGTCAAGCTCGCCCACGTCGGGCAGACTAACGGTACCGCCCTCACAGCTAAGCATCACGCTTTCTGCCCCGAGGTTGTAAATAACCGTGTTGACCAAAGCGCCGACCCCCTCGTATTGCATCGTCGTCCCTGTGGATATGCCCTCGACGTAGGCTCGGTTTACGTCAAGGTATGCTGTGCCGTCCCTTATCTCAAGGCTGTTTATCTTGGAGCCTGCAGGGAGATTGCCGTGCTTTATAAGCGCTTTCATCATACCCTCTGCCGTCCCGTCATAATACACGTCCTTGGTCACTGAGTAATCATGATAGTATTCCGAGGTGGCGAACACCTTAAGCTCCTTAAAGGTGTTTTCCACGTGGTCTATGCTTGCGCCGAACACCTTTTCAGCCCTTGTCAGATCGTTATCGCCCTCATTTGCGCTCAGCTCTGCCCACCTGTCCTCGCTACCGCCGAAATATACCGTATCCAAGGAGGAGCAGCCAAGAAATTGATCGTACCTGATATCTCTCACGCTTTCCGGAATAACGATATACATAAGACCCGTGCAGAGCTCGAAGGCGCCCTTGCCGATTTCCAAAATCCCGTCATTAATCGCTATTATTTCGAGCTTTTGGCAGTTCTCAAAAGCGTAGTTTTCTATCCTTTCCACTCCGTCGGGCAAGGTGTAGACGGCATCGCCTCTCATTGGCAGATATCGCACGATAGTAGTGCATTCCTCGTCAAAGAGTATTCCGTCCACCAATGTAAAGCTCCTGTTACCGGGCGAAAGCTCTATCTTTTCAAGCGCTGAGGAAGAAAGGGCTCTGTTGCCTATATGGGTGACACCGGTGCCGATATACAGCTCCCTTATCTCTGTGCCGAAGAAGGCAAGCTCGCCTATGCTCAAAAGTCCCTTGCCAAGCTTCAGATCAGTAAGACCTGTACTGTGAAAGGCACCTTTGCCTATAGAAGAAACGCTGTCGGGAAGCACCAAGCTCTTAAGCTTATAGCAGTTCGAAAAAGAGTAGTCGCCAATCACCCTGAGTCCCTCTGCAAGTCTTACCTCCTCAAGCATTTCGCAGTTACCAAAGGCGCTTTCCTCAACGGTCTTCACACCATCGGGCAGTATTAGGCGCTTAAGCAGGCGGTTTTGGTAAAAGGCGTATGCGCCTATAAGCTCCGTCCCCTCCTTTACGGTGTAGCTCTCGTCCTCCTTTTCGGAGGGATAATAGAGCAGTGTCTTACCGTCCTTGGTATACAGTACCCCGTCCTCAGAGCTAAAGCTTTGATTGCCCCCGTCTACCGAGACGCTTTTTGCATTCACATACTTAAAGGCATCGATAACGAAAAGCTCAAGGCTTTTCGGCAGGTGAAAACTGCTTGTGTAATTCACCTCCGCCAGCGCCTCGCCGCTTATATACTTTATACCCTCGGGTATACGCACCTCATTGGCACTTGCGGGAGTATATACGTATAAAACCGTTCCGTCCTTACTGCAAAGATTTCCGTCCACTGCGCTGAAATATGGGTTATCCCCGTCTACCGTAAAACAGCGCACTCCAAAAAACGCCTGTGGGTCTATCCGCCTTGTGCTTGCGGGGATATGTACGCTCTCCACCTGAAGGAAAGCGGAGTAGTTTATGTTTCTTACCCCTTCAGGCAGTACAAGCTTGTTTATTTTGATGTGCTTCACCGCACCCGAGGCAATAAGCACAGTGCCTTCCTTTACCTCAAGCTCTCCCGTGTCCTTCGAGTCTATCAGACAGTTATCTACGTAAAAGCCACCGTTTTCCCAGTTGGCTGCATCGTTGTACAGGGCGGTTCCCTCAAACGCTTCCGAGAGTATCTCCAATACACCGCTCGGTATATTTATCTCCGAAAGCGCCGTGCAATTCTTAAAGGCGGCGCTCCCTATCACGATAAGGCTCTCGGGCAGACTTACGGTTTCAAGCTTTTTGCAGTCCTCAAAGGCTGATGTGTCGATGCGGGTTATGCCCTCGCCTATAACGATGTGCTTTGCCTCTCTCACCTTTGGCTCCTTGAGACTCCACATGCTGTAAAGCACACCACTGCCCGTTACGGTAAGAGTTCCGTTTTCGTCAAGGCTCCATTTAATATCGTCAGGCTCCTTTGTCTCCTCTCTCCCAAAGCTTCGCTCGCTTTGCTTGTCGATAAAGCTAAGGGTATCCCCGTCGCAAAGCACACTGCTGAAGGTCTGAGAGCCGCCCATGTTGTACATCAAAGTAAGGCTTTCGTCCTTGACAAACCATATAAAGTCGGAGGAGTAGCCCTCGTAGCGGCATTTGCCGATACCATTCTTGCTGAAGACATATTCCTTGCCAATATCAGCACCAAGTCCGTACCATGTGCCTGCCAACGCATCGGTGATAGCAGCATCCTTTTCTGCGCTTGTAGGTACATCTTCGTCCAGGGCCTCAAGCTTTTTGACAGTCAGATCGATCTTTGCCTGTATGTCGTCTGTGATTCTCTCCCAATAACCCGTTACCGGAAGGTAGTCTAAATCTAAAAGCCTTTCTGTATCCCAATGAAATTCATTATCAAGCCTGTATATGCGGTTGCTTCTGAGTATCTCAAGCATATCCATAGCAGTCTCTTTGTCGGTATTAAGCTCTCTTAACTCACCCTCGTATACGGTAGGCAGGATCAATTCGCTACTGTACCTGCACAGCGCATCTATCAGATCAGCAAGCTGTCTGCCTCTCAGGTCAGCGATGTTTTTTGGACTGTTAGGTACAAATAGGCTTCTTGTAATGACTGTGTTGGAATAATATCTTTCCGTTTCGCTGCTGTATTTGGGGAAAGGTAAGATACCAAAGCTGTCCTCGGTGTCCTTTAATCTCGGCGCTTTGTTAAGACTTGTGGCAAGGAAAAGTCCACGGCCTTCTGTGAATGGGTTGATATTACATAGCGTAAAGCTGTCGTATCCTATACCGTATTTCTCTGTATGATACTTATCGAGGTCATACACGATGACGTCGTTTTCGTTTAAGTAAAGTTCGACCGCGGCAATCAGTGCATCGCTTCGGATCGCTTTCAGCGTGTTGATATAGGGCGTACCGTTTTCGTCCTTCAGAATTACTCTGTTGCCGTCAGAAATAAAGTGGTTGTAGAGCTGTCCTGTTCCGGTCAGCAGACCGTAAAGGTCACCCTCCGTTCTGACGCCGTCATCGTCAAGATCCTTGCCAAATCCCGTTACTATGTCCTTAAATCTGTCAAAGGTCCATTCGCCGTCCCGTACGAGCTGATACAAGGCTTCTGCGTCACCGCCGTTTTCCTCGTACAGAGTCTCGTTAAAGAATAGCACGGATGTGGCGCCGGTCTCTATGCCGGTAATATCACCTGTAAGGAAAAACTGCTTCCCGCAGATGCTAAGCTCATTTATGCCCTCGCTGTACCACCACGGCGCAGATGTATCTATACCAAGCTTTTTTGTATCATAAATAAGGCCTTGCTCAGCGTAGTTGGTGAAGTAATAAGTTCTACCCAGGCATAAGTCATATTCGCCCGTGCCGCCAAGCACGTCCTCATAAAGCAGATTTTTCATATCTACGGGCAGATCGGTGACCTTCGTGTTGATAACGCAGTTGTATTCCTTTTGCACCTTATCCAATACCTGCTTCCTTGCACTGTTTGCGGCAGTCATACTGCCGTCTTCCTCGTTCTCCCAGGCAAGGTCTGTGGACATATCTCTTTTACTTGTATCAAAGTAAGTGCGGTGCTCAAGCACTGTATACACTCTGCCGCCGTGATTCTTGGGGTCCGGTTCGCCGTCTGCCTCGCTCTCTGAGGATTGAGCGGTGCTTTCTTCCTCCTCGGATATACTGCTGCTGTCGTCGGCGGTACCGTTCTCGGCTTTGGGATTTGTCATAAACCCAAGCAGTATGGCAACACAGGCTATCGCCGCAGCTATCATCACCCACAGCGCAGGCTTTTTGTAATTCAACACAGACCTTATCCTGCTCTTTACGTTTATCTCGCCGAATGCAAGGGGGCAGGCAGTAATAAGTCTTCTCGGAGCACTGCAGTTTATCAGTGCCATAGAATAGGGCTTTTTGTATTCAAGGCCCAGACCGCCCAACGCCTTTTCGTCAGTTGCATATTCAATATCTCTGCAAAGCAGTATGTAAGCAAGCCACATAACGGGATTGAACCAATACACCGCCAGCAGTAAAAAACCAACAGGCTTCCACAGATGATCGCCTCTCCTTATATGGGCTCTCTCGTGGGCAAGCACGTATTTTGCGTCCTCCCCTGAAATGGAGGAGGGCAGATATATCCTCGGCTTGATAAGCCCTAAAATAAACGGTGTAGGAGCCTTGTCGCACACCATAACGCCTTTTTCAAGGGGAATTGCCTCTCTTACGGAACGGCGCACTCTGATATAGCTGACAGCAACGTAAGTAAGCATAAGCACTACGCCTGCCACCCATATTGCGGAGATCACAGGCAATGCTTCTGCAAAAAAGCTTTTGCCCTCTCCGTGGGTGTCGGTCTCCCCATCTCCTTCGGGAGCATCAGGGGGTGGGGGAGCGGTACCGTCACCCTCTTCCGTGTCAAAGGTGCCGCCGCCCACGGGTGCGCTGTCCTCGGTGCCTTCCGTGCTTTCGCCGCTACCGTCACTCTCCGAAGACTCGTCAGGCACTGCGCTTTCAGACCCGTCTCCCGAGTTATTGGGAACTACGGTGGTTTCCTCGGAGTCGGTGCTTGACTCTTCGGGTAGAGAATAGGGCGGCTCATCCTCGGACGAGTCTGTTTCAGATATCGCCTCCTCGCTCTCCGCAAGGCTTTCCTTCGCAGGGTGCGAAAAAGCGCTCTCCTCTACAGTGCTGCTCTCCTCTCCGTACGCCACATTTACGGGCGCAGTGTTGGGAATAAGGCTGAATGCGCTTTCCACCGATAAGGGCAGAACAAGCCTGACGGCTACCAGTGCCCAAAGCATCACCGTGATAAACTTAGGCGCCTTCTTCAATACAAGCCTGAAAGCGATGACCGCAAGTGCCACCCAGCTTGCCGTGATGCTGATATTCAGCAACTTTAAAAACAATGCCTCCATCATTCTGCCTCCTCATAGCTGTCCACCAGCCGTCTGAGCTGCTCAAGCTCCTCGGCGGTAAGCCGTTTCTTGGCGGTAAACGCCGCTAAAAAAGCGGGCAAAGAGCCGTCAAACTCCTCCTCTATAAAGCTGTTGCTTTTAGCGGAGTAGTAGTTGTCACGGCTTATCACCGAGCTTACGATGCCGCCCTCGTTTTTGAACATCCCCTTATCACACAGCCTTTTCAGCACCGTGTAGGCGGTAGACTTTTTCCAACCAAAGCGCTCCTCGCATTTCTTTGCAAGCACCCCCGACGGTATAGGCTCGCTCTCCCATATAATATCCGCAAAGCGTGACTCTGCTGTTCCTAAAGAGTAATCGTTCATAGTCAACCCTCCATTTGTGGTCTACATCTGTAGTACAATGTTATTCTACATATTGTAGACCAAACTGTCAACTGCAAAAATAACCAAAAAATAAGAGTGGGATTTGTAAGGCTTTCACAAATCCCACTCAATTGCATTATGGCATACAGTTGGTGCAATATTTAATATAGCCTGCCCGTGCGGCATCGGTTATGGTACAAAAATACAGGCGGTTGTTCTCTTTGGGCAGACCGCCGCAGCTATTATGGTGCAGTATGCCCGTCTTTTTGTTGCCCACAAACCGCCCTGCTGGGGGTGTTCCTCTCACGTCGGGCTCTATGCCCTCGAATCGTACCGTTGCCCCGTCGCTGTGACAAATGATATCCCCAAGCTCGTCAGTGCGCAGCACCTGTACGTCGGCATTGTTAAGTCTGCTCAGTATTTCATCGTGAGGGTGTCCGTACTCGTTGCCCTTGCCGAGGGATATGACACCGTAAGTAGGCATCACCTCTCTCAGAAACAGATACGAGGTGGAGGTATAGCTGCCGTGGTGCCCTACCTTTAAAACGTCTGCCGAAAGGTCATATCCTGCCTCTACCATATCGTACTCGCTGAGTCGCTCTGCGTCTCCCGTAAATAGAAAAGATGTATCTCCGTACTCAAGCTTCAGCACTATAGAGCTGTCATTTACCTCCTCGTAATCCTTCCTCAAAGGGGCAAAAACCGTAAAGAAGGCACTGCCAAGGCTGTATTTTTGCCCAAGCTTCGGCATCACAAGAGACTTGCCCTGTGCCCTTGCCGCATTCTTGAGCTTGGCAAAGGTGCTTGTGTCATATTCCGTAACGGGCGAGAACACCGTCTGTACCTGACAGCAATTGAATGCCGCAGGCAGACCGCCGATATGGTCCTCGTGGGCGTGGGTGCTTACCACGTAGTCCAGCACCTCCACTCCCTTGTCCTTAAGCACGGAATATATGCGGCTGCTGTCCTCCGTGTTGCCGCCATCGATAAGCATGTAGCGGCCGTCACACATAATAAGGGATGCGTCAGCCTGCCCAACGTCGATAAACATAACGTAAAAGCTACTCTGCGTCATCGGCTCCTCATCAGCAGGGCATCCCGTGGCTGTTGCCGTGAACAGCAAAATAATAAGCACGGCAAATATCATATAGCGTTTTTTCATATAGCGCTCTCCTTGTATGGCTAAAGTGTTTCGTGCCACACTGTAATTTTAGCGCAAAGTATGCAAAAAATCAAGATTTTACGGCAAAAAATTGCAAGGACAGGTGTGTTATTAGTTATAAGACTGAACTTATTGGTGCTTGACAAGAACGGGTGAAGTATATTATAATATTGTTGTAATATAATGCGAGAATGTGTGCAGTCGGAGGCGTATATGACCCTAACGGATTTTGAAAACAGGTATAGGCTCAAGGATTGTTGCCTGTTTTCGGGTCACAGGGCTGTAGCTGACAGGGCAGGGCTCAAGGCACGTATCAGCGCCGAGGTGGAGAATCTTATCAACCGTGGCGTTACCGTGTATCTTTCCGGCGGCGCTCTCGGCTTTGACACCCTTGCCGCTGAGACAGTGCTTGAGAAAAAGGGCAAGTATCCCTTTGTAAAGCTGTTTATGGTCCTCCCCTGCAGAGATCAGGACATAAAGTGGTCTGCAAGCGACAGGGCGCATTATGAGGAGATACTGAAAAGGGCAGACCTTGTCCACTATATCGGCGAGGCTTATGACGAGGGCTGTATGCTCAGGCGTAACGATTTTATGGTCGAGCGTTCCGGCACCTGCATTGCTTATCTGCGCCAAAGCAAGGGAGGCACCTTTTACACCGTGTCCTACGCAAAGCGTATGGGGAGGGAGCTGATACTGCTGTGAGCGTTGTTCTGTTAAGGGGCAAGATAGGCTCGGGCAAGACCTGCCGAGCCGTCTCTCTGTGCGAGGAGACGGGGGCGCAGCATCTGTGCCTGGATTCCGTAACGGACAAGCTTTTTGCAGACGGCTGTCCGGGTAGGGAGAGGCGGCTTGCCACCGAGCGTGCCGTGCTTGAGTATTTTCTTGAGCTTGCGGTGTCAAACCACGCCGCAGGCAGGGATACCGTTATAGACCACGGTTTCTGGACAAGGGCGGAGCTGGGCTTTGCCGCCGGCTACCTTGAGGAGAGGGGTGTACCCTATAGGGTGCTCACCCTCGAGGCTGATTTTGAAACAAGGCTTATGAGAGTCGCCGCCCGTGGCGACGGGGAGCGCTTTGACCGTGAGAGGCTTGCGTTTTTCGATAGCTTGTTTGAGGAATAATGGATAATTTATCATAGAATTGAGAGGACTCTGTAATGAAAAAGATTTTAGCGTTGATCCTTAGCTTGGTGCTGTGCCTCGGTACGGCGTCCTTCGGTGCGGTAGTCTCCGCCGAGGGGGAGACCAATTTGCTTCTCGGTACAGACTACGTTTATTCCGGTAACGATGCGTTTTTCAAGGACTTTATGGGAAACGACAATAACGATAACAGCGGCGTTCTGCTTACCGACGGCATTACCCGTGACAACGGCTCGTCCTTCAATGACATCTACGGTGTTCCCGGCACCACCGTTGAGATAGAGCACGGCGAAGACACTATAGTTACCTTCACCCTTGCAAACCCCTCTGTAATAAACTACGCCGTTCTCGGCTGTGTGCGCAGAAGCGGTAACAGATACATAAATATAGTGTCTATCCAGACCTCTGCCAACGGCATCGATTACAACACGGTAAGCTTCACCGAGACCGCTTACGCCATAAGCGGTGCACCTCTTTATGATGGCGCCGACCAGTACTTCGACGTTAAGGCTACCTTTACAAAGCCTGCAGAGGGCGTTAAGTATTTGCGTTTCGCTTTCAACACCTATGATAAGACGGGCACCCAGCAGGCTATCCTTAACATAGATGAGATAGAGGCTTACGGCTATGCCAACAGCCCCTACAGCCTTGGCGCCAATGTGGAGCTGAGCTCCACCGCAGATACGGTGCGTACCGGTGACCTTATCGCAGTTGACGTAAGCATCAAGGATATAAGCACTCCCTTCGGCATCGTGTCCTGCGACCTTCCTCTTACCTACGATACCGAAAAGCTTGAGCTTGTTTCCGTGACTCCCAAGTATCCCACTGCGTGGGGTAACAAGGGCATTTTAGTGGGTGAGGGCGCTCTTACCGCATCTCCTTGCTGGCTCCGTATGGTCTGCGATGCTTCTGACCTGCTCACCAACTCCGCCTATTACGTAAAGGAAGACGGTGCAATGGGCTTCACCCTCCTTTTCAAGGGCAAGGCAGAGGGCAGTGCACTTATCGCTGTGGATAACGATATGACAGAAAGCAGATTCCTTATGATAGTAGACGGCGGCGAGCTTGCGAACTACGGCGCCGAGGGCGACAGCCTTACTCTTACCGTCAGCAATTCCGCACAGTCTGCTGTCAGCTACACCGTAAGCTATGATGCAAACGGTGGCGTTAACGCTCCTGCCGCTCAGACCAAGCTTCAGGGCGCTCCTTTGGCATTAAGCAACAGCATTCCCGTGCGTGACGGCTATACCTTCCTTGGCTGGGCAAGCAGTAAGGATTCCGCAAAGTCAGAATACAGCGCAGGCGCAATCTACAGTGCAGATGCCGACATAACCCTTTACGCCGTATGGGCAGAGGGCAGCTCTATTGTCTTCGGCGATGTCAACAGTGACGGTAAGGTCAACAGCCTCGATGCGGCTATGATCCTCCGCTATGATGCAGCGCTTGCTGATTTTACGGATAAGCAAAAAGTATGCGGTGACGTAAGCGGTGACGGTCGCACCAACAGTCTTGATGCGGCGTTTGTACTCCGCTACGATGCAGACCTGATCGGCAGCTTTCCCGTTTCCAAATAGTCGGTCAACTCAATAACAGCGTATTCCAATCGCAGGCGCATATATCACGGATCTGAATATTCAGGGCTTAGGCTCGGACCCTTTTGGGTCCGCACCTAAGCCCTTAGCTTTCCCTTGGCAACCACCCTTCCGCAACCGTCCACCACTATAAGCTCCCTGCATTCCGCAAGAGATACGGCTTTTACCTCCGCAGGCAGAGCTCCCAGCCGACACAGCGTGTCGCCGTCGGCGGTGCATAGGCGCATGCCGTCTCCTCCGCCCTTCAGATGTGCAACGGCATACAGTCCGTGCCACCGTCCGTAAAAGGCGACGGTCCCCCGTGTATTCTGTCCCCGTATGTAGGCTATGGCATCGGGCCTACGTATGTAAAGCCTGTTTCCCGAAAAAACAAGCGGCATATACATCCCTCCTGATAGGGAGTATATGCCGCTATGCGTTTTTCTGTCAGTCCTTAGTCGTCAAAAGAGCAGATGTGCTCGTGCATCGCAAAGACCTCCGAGGAAACCTCGTTCATAAAGCTTCTGGTATTGTAGCCGATATAGTCGGTAAGCAGTACGAGAAAATACGGTCTGTCCTCATAGAACACTATCGCCGCATCGTTGGAGGCGTTGATATCCATACCGTATTTGTGCGCAACCTTGTATAGGCACTCACCGTTTGCATCCTTGGGCAAGCCGTCTCTTATAAACTTGTTTTCATTTGCCTCAAGCAGCAGGCTAACAAACCACTGATAATGCTCGTCACCGTTTTTGTAGTGCTCGTAAATCTCCTTCCAGCACTCGGCAACGCCCTTGGCGTTAAGCCAACTGCAGCCGCTGTAAGTAAATGTGGTGCCGTATCTTGCCTTTGCCCATCTGGCAAACGCATCGTAGGAGTGCACGTTGTGCAAGAACATAGAAAAAGCGGTGTTGTCGCTGTACCAAATAAGATACTCCAAAAGCTGTCTTATGGTTATCTCATCCCCAAACTTAAAGTCCTGAGGTATCTTGGTGGTGCCGCCACGCTTTACGCCTGCCGTGTACGTTATGGTGTCCTCGTAGCTCAGCTTGCCGTTGCGCAGATCCTCAAACACCGTCATAATATACGGCGCCTTGATAAGGCTCGCACCGCCGAACATCCTCTCGGAGTTGTAGCATACCGAAAGCCCCGTCTCAAGGTCAACGTAATAAAGTGCGCTGGCGTAGGGCTTGCTGTCAAGGGTCGCCTTTATTGTGTCGAGATAGCTCTGCTCTATCATATCGGGCAGCTTTATCCCGGTGTCAACAGTGGGGTACACCGTTGCAAGCACAGAGGGCTCGGTGTTGCTCACAGCATCCTCTGTACCTGCCTGTGAGCCAATGCCCGTGCCGCTCTCCACCAAGCTATCGCTCTGCTCTGCCTCCGTACCGCCGCAGGCGGCAAAGGGCACAAGCATAGCAATGGTTAAAAGTAGCAGTAATATCCGTCGTAACATAAAAAGTCCTCCTATACCTTAAGGAAAAGCTCCATCAGCTTATAGCCGTCCTCCAAATAAACGCCGCCCTCGTATCCGCTTTTTTCGTCATATATCTCAACACTGCCCTTGCGCTTCTGATAGCTTTTGTATATAACAAAGGGAACAGCGTCCAGCGTATGCGTCCTTGCGGAAACGGGAGTAGGATGGTCGGGCGTAAGCAGTATCTTGTAGTGCTCGCCGGCCTTGTCCAGCTCATTCATCATATACCCAAGTATCTCGCTGTCGATAAGCTCAATAGACCTTGCTTTGTTTACCGCCTCGCCTCTGTGGCCGCATTCGTCGGGCGCCTCAACGTGGATGTATACAAGGTCCTTGCCACCAAACAGCTCCTTAAGAGCAACGTCGGCCTTGCCCTTGAAGTTGGTGTCGATATTGCCCGTAGCACCCTCAACCTCGGGCGCATCCATCCCTGCGCAAAGTCCTATACCCTTGATAAGGTCAACAGCACAAACCACCGAAGCGTCAAGCCCCGTCATATCCTTGAAGGAGGGGAGAGAAGGCTTCTTGCCGGGACTCCACAGCCAAAGGGAGTTTGCCTTCTTAAGCCCTGCGGCGGCACGCTTAAGGTTAAGGGGGTGGTTGTTAAGGAACTCAAAGCTTTCCTTCATCAGCTTAAGAAAAGGACGGCTCGTATCCTTGGTGGGGAGGTAGGTCTTTATAGTCTCGCCGAGTATATCGTGGGGACGTGTAAAATCGTAAAAGGGAGGGCAGTCCTTCCATATAAGACAATGGCGATAGCTGATGCCTGCGTAAAGCTTGAATACGTTGTTGGCAAAATGCTTATTAAGGTCCTCGATAAGGATGCGTGCCTCGTCAGTAGGTATCTCGTCCGAGGAATGGTCGAGCATTATCTTTTCTTCATAAGGCTCGCCAAGGTCAGACAGCGCCACAAGATTTGCTCTGATAGCCGTCTCATCCTCTGCCATCTTTATGCCCATGCTGACCGCCTCAAGAGGGGAACGTCCCTTGGAGTAGATCTCGGGGTTGTAGCCCATCAGCGCAAGGTTGGCGGTATCGCTCTCAGGCGTCATACTGCGGGGGACCGTAAACGCCCTGCCGTTTATGCCCATAGAGGCAATGTAATTCATATAAGGCTTGTTTGCGGCGGTCATAGGGGTCTTGCCGCCAAGCTCTGCTATAGGGAGGTCGGGCATGCCGTCGCCCACAAGAATGATATATTTCATAAAAAGCGTTTACATATCGCACAAAGCCTTGCGATATGTCCTTTCATTATATTCTGACAAGTCATTATATCACTTAATTACCTGCTTTTCAATAAAAATATAAATTTTTATATAAAAAGTTTGACTTTACCCTCAGCGTGTTATATAATGATTATGTATTAAAAGGTGTACTTTACCTTTTTTGAGGGAGGAGGCGTTCTGTTGGCTGTTTACAGAGTATGCGGCTTGGGTTTGGAGATGTTTCCACAGTATTCCGAGCTGGGGGACAGAGCAAAGCCTTTTCTCGACGATGGTGCTCCCGTCAGTATACGTCTCTTTTGGGATGAGGAGGAGATAAAGGCGCTGTGCGCCGCTACGGGCCTCAGTGAGCCTCTTGCCGAATATCAGCTAAGCTGTATCCGCTTTTGCCAGGCGATACTTGCCTACGGTGGCTTTGTGCTCCATGCCTCTGCCGTGAAATACGGCGGTCAGGTCTATCTGTTTTCTGCTCCCAGCGGGGTCGGTAAGTCTACCCACGCTTCTCTGTGGGTGGGCTGTCTTGAGGGTGCACGGGTCATAAACGACGATAAGCCCGCCATACGTCTGATAGACGGCGTGCCCTATGCCTACGGTACTCCCTGGTGCGGTAGCGGCAGGCTCACCGCCAATGACGGCGGCAGGGTAAGGGCGCTGTACTTTCTGCGCAGGAGCGAGCAAAACCTTGCCTACGCAATGGAGAAGAGCTGTGTGCCGTATTTGCTTTTTGAGTCAACGCTCCGCCCCGTCGATAAAGAGGGGATGGATAGCCTTTTTTCCTGCCTTGACGGCTTTGTAAGGTCTGTGGGCGTGTTTGGGCTTGACTGCAATACCGAGGACGGTGCGGTGTACGCCGCTCTGTCTGTTTTGGAAGAGGAATAGATTATGAAAATAAAAGAAGGCTTTGTGCTCAGGCAGATCGATGACAACTACATAATCGTACCTACGGGCAGTGCAAGGCTTTCCTTTAACGGGATGATAAGCTTCAACGCCACGGGCGCTCTTATATGGCGCTCTATGGAGTCGGGCATGAGCAAGGCAGATACCGCAAGGGCTATAGTCTCTGCCTATGATGTCAGCGAGGAGAGGGCGCTTTCCGATATAGACGCCTTTTGCAAAAGGCTTAAGGAGGCGGGTCTTGTTGAGCAATGAGCAGCTTGTCGCTTTAATAAGCGAGCGCTTGTGTACAGGCGGCACGGCAAGCCTTACCGTAACGGGCAACAGCATGGCACCGATATTTAAGTCGGGCGTTACCGTGGTAAGCCTTAAAAAATGTGATAATATACGCAAATACGACATAGTGCTGTATCAAAGGCAAAACGGCACCGTTGTGCTTCACAGGGTCATAAGGGTAGCAGGCGACACCCTTGTGCTCAGAGGAGACAACGATATACAAACAGAAAAGGGTGTACCTTGCGCCGCTGTCATCGGCTTGGCATACGAGGCGTGTACAGAGGGCAAAAGGGTGCATCTGCAAGGCATCCGTAACAGGATGCAGGGACGGTATGCGGCGCTTAAGCGCAGCGTAAAAAGGCTCTTTTATAAAAAGCGATAGAGGGACAAAATGACTTTAACCGAGAAATATATGATAAATGCATACGCCGCCTCATTGGCAGGCAAGCCATGCACGGTGCCCCATGCGGGCGTTGAGCCTATGGAGCTGTATGAGCTTGCTATGGGGCAGGGCATAGCACCCGCTCTGCACTTCGCACTTAAGGACAGTGACTGGCTGCCTGAGGACGTTGCAAGGCGCTTTGACGAGGCACACGCCAAGTCGGTAATGCGTGACCTCAAGCGTGAGGAAGAGGAGAAAAGGGTGTTTGCCGCCTTCGATAAGGCAGACATAAGCTATCTCCCCCTTAAGGGCAGCGTTATACGCAGCTTCTACCCATCGCCCGAGATGCGTACTATGGGTGATACCGACATAATGATAGAGCGCTACGCCCGCAAGGACGTAGGCAAGGCCATGAAGGAATGCGGCTACAGGATTTGCGATTCCCATAGCGGTCACGATATCTACATGCACGAAAACGGCTGTGTGTTCGAGCTTCATTGGAGGCCCGAGGACGGCGGTGATTTTCACAGCAAGCTTATGGAGCGTGCTTTGCCTGTGGGTGAAAAGGGCAACTGCTTATCTCTCAGCGTAAGCGACTTTTATTTGTATATGATATCTCATCTGGCACGCCATGTTCGCACCACGGGTGCAGGCGTGCGCCTGTTTGCAGATATTAAGGTGTTTTATTCAAAGCAGGGCGCAAGGATGGATGAGGCGTACATCAAAAAGACTCTTGCCGAAATGGGACTTGTACGTTTTGAGCGAGAGGTCAAAAAGCTTATCCACAGCCTGTTTTACGGTGCCCCTGCAGACGAAACCACTGCCCGCTTTGCTGAGTATGTGGTGTGTGGCGGCGTTTTCGGCAGTGCCGAAAACCTGGCGGCAAATAAGCGTGGTGACAAAAGTGCGATAGGCTATTTCTTCTCCTCTGTTTTTCCCGGCTACAGCGCAATGAAGGAGCGTTATCCCTTTTTGAAATACCTGCCCTTTCTGCTTCCTGTTATGTGGGTGGTGCGCTGGTTCTCCCTGCTTTTTCGTGGTAAAAAGCCTGTGTCACGCTATAAAAAGGGCGCAGGTGTAAGCAGACAAACCGTCAAAAACAACAAGCTTTTACTTGAGGAGCTTGAGATAAAACGCTTTAAGGACGGCAAGCTGCGTATGACGGCAGGCGACATTGCCCTTGCCCTTTTCGGTGTGTGCTTCCTTATCTTTGCAACCGTGTATGTGGGCAGGAGCTTTTTTGTGGCAGACAGCGGCAGAGCACCTCTTTTTATCACAGAAAGTGTCCAACTGCCCGAGGATTCAGAGGAGGAAAACTCCGAGGATAACCGCATACCCGAGCGTAGCTACGGCACCGTCCCCTACAAGGACGGTCTGTATACGGGCTATATGTACAGAGGTCTGCCTGACGGAACCGGCACCCTTATGTTCAATTCGGGTGAGAGCTACAGTGGTAGCTTTGCCGAGGGTGAGTTCAACGGTAACGGACTATATAAATACAATGACGGCTCCCGTTATGACGGTATGTGGTACGAGGGCGAGATAAACGGTGACGGTACTTGGTATTTTGCGGACGGCAGCTTTATATCGGGCAACTTTTTCGAGGGTGAGCCTGAGGGCGTTTGCGTTTATGAGTGTGCAAACGGCGATATCTATGAGGGCACTCTTAAGGACGGCAAATGGCACGGTCAGGGCAAGTTCGTCTGGGTCAACGGCGATACCTATGAGGGCAGCTTTGTGGACGGCATCCGTCAGGGTGAGGGCAAGTATCAGTACTGTGGCGGTGACGTTTACGAGGGCGGCTGGATAAACAACAGTCCCAACGGCTACGGCACCTTCAAGATGTCGGGCGCTTCCTTCACGGGCATTTTCGTAGAGGGGATACTCGAGGGTGAGGGCACCGCTGTCCTTGCCAACGGCGACAAATATACGGGTTATTTCATACACGGCGCCTTCAACGACGATAAGGCTACATACACCTTCAAAAAGGGCGGCAGCTATGTGGGCGGCTTTGAAAACGGCGTATTCCACGGAGAGGGCACCCTTACATACAAGGATGGCGACAAGGTTACGGGCACCTTTGAAAACGGCAAACTTCAGGGCAAGGCACGCTATTACTACAGTGGGAGCGGGGTATGGCGCACCGTCACCTACAAGGATGGCGAGCCTAAGTAAGCGGTGACCGACTATGAAAAAGCTTAAAGAATTTATACGCAGATATCCTTACGCTCTGCTTTTCGCATACTGGCCCTTTTACGGGATATGGTATTCGGTGCTGCAGGCGATAACTATGGAGCGTGACCCTTATCCTCTGGTCTGCGGACTTGATATGGAGATTCCCTTTTGCGAGTGGCTTATCATCCCCTATGTGCTGTGGTATCTGCAGCTTCTGGGCGTAGGTATTTACAGCTTTCTGTATAACCCCAAGGGCTTTATCAGGCTGTGCCTGCTGGTGACGGGCGGTACCACCTTCTGCCTTATCGTATGCACCTTGTTTCCTATGTATTTTGACCGCACGGGCATGGTGCTTTACTATAACGATAACCTGCTTACGGATTTCGTAAGGTTTTTGCAGGGCTTTGACCCCCCCACCACGGTAATGCCAAGTATGCACGTTTATGTTACACTTGCCCTCCATATAGGACTCTGCAAGGATGAATATGCAAGAAAAAACAAGCTTTTGCTTGCCTGCTCCTTGGTCTACAGCCTTACCGTATGCCTCGCAACCGTTGTGACAAAACAGCATTCCATACTTGACGTGGGTGCATCGGTACTGCTTATCGGCGTTATGTATTTCGTTGCCTATGTGCCCAAATATAAACGGCTGATGCGGCTTGCTACAGAGCCGGTGCTCGTGTAATGAACAAAATAATAAGCGAGGTGTTTGCCCATAGGGTAAACACCTCGCTTTTTTGTATCGCTGTTATCAGCCTTTTTTCATAGCGGTCTTCATGGCAATGCCGTCGGCAGAGGAAATGTCTCCGTCACCGTTCATATCCGCCGCCTTGCTGTATGCACCATCAAGCGTAGCGCCGCCCTTGAGCACCATTCTTGCAATGGCGTAGTCTGTGGTGGAAATACCGCCCGAGCTGTCAAGGTCGCCGATAACTACTACAGTAACGCTGTCGCACACCTCGCCGTTAAACACAAGTCGTACAGTACAGCCTGTGCCGACGGTAGCCGTAGTTGTCATCAAGACTCCGTCTGCGGAATATACCTCAACGCCATCGTTGTCAAAGTTTGCGATAAGTGTGGATACGGCAGTGCCCAGCTCAACGCCCAGCAGATAGCTGTCTGCATCTCTGGTGTAGGTAGAGCCCTCTGCTATGATAAGATAATCCACGCCAAACAGAGGCAGGGGGTAGGGATATGCAGAGTTTACTGTGCTCTTTTGTCTCCACTTGGTGCCGGACGCCGAAAGCTTTGTGGCAAAAGCGGCTGTCTTCATATCAGCGGCTGCCATACTGCCCGTGGTCAGGAAGTTGGCGGCGAAAGCCGTGTACTCTGTACTTGTAACGTAATAGCATCCCGAAACAACGCCAAGGTTAATACCTGCAATGCCGCCCATATGAACGGTAGAGCCTACCTCTACACCGCAGTAGCTGTTCTTTACCACGCCTGCGTTATAGCCAACGATACCGCCCGTGTTCATGCCGCCGTTGATGGTGCCTATGGTGTAGCAGTCCGCCACGGTACCGCCGTTGTAGCCCACTACGCCGCCCACATACATATGATTAAGAGCAAAGGTTCCGTAAAGAGTGTAGTGGTCGGAGATATAGCCGCCGTTCACTTTCTCGTTGTTTACCTTGTATGTAAGGCTCTCCGAACCGCGGTTGTTGGTGAAGATAAAGTCTATAAGAGAAGAGGAGGCGCCCCAACCGTGGAAGGTGGTCTGAGAGGCAGAGGACTGCATGGTTGCCGCATCCGTCCTTAGGTCGGTTAGGTAGCTGTTCATATTCTTGTAAGCCGTCGTGGTAGTGCCGCAGTTATAGTCACCTGTGCAGTATATGGCGATATTGTCGCCGTAGCCAAGGTCACGGTATTTCTTTTCCAGCTCAATGGCACGCTTGGTAACAAGCTTGCCGCTGTTGGTCCTTGCAGTGCTGCTCTTGTGGTCAAAATGGGTGTTCATCGCTATGACAAGTATGCCGCTTGCCTTGTGCTTAAGCACCGCATAGCTGCAGGTCCTGTTAAGGGATGCGTCCCAGCCTATGGACATAACGTCAGGCGTCTCGCTAAGCCAGAAGGTGCCCTGCTCCAGAGAGGTGAATACCGAAGTGTTCCAGTACAGGGGAGCCGCCTCGCTTTTTCCGGAATCACGCCATACAAACTCCTTGTTATATCCCGAAAGGTGGGAGTTAAGCACTGTCTGCCACGCAGGCGTTACCTCCTGAAAACCAACAATGTCAGGTGCGTAGGTCGTAAGGTGCTGCTTCACACGGGGAGTACGGTCTGCCAAAGCGTTGGGCGATGCATCGTTTGGCACACGGATATTGAAGCTCATAACGGATATGGTATAGTTGTCCTTCCAATAACCTCCCGCAAAGGAGTCGGTGCCGCAGTTAATCACAGAGCCGCCGTGGTTCTTACCTACAATAGCACCCGTGTATGAGCCGCCCTCTATCTTGGAGGCGCCAAGGAACAGGTTCTTGACCGTACCGCCAAGCAGACAGCCGAACATAGCGTTACCTGCGGTGTTGTTTGACATATTGTAGCCGCTTACCGTAAAGCCCTGACCGTCAAAAATGCCGCTGAAGGGTGCGCTTTCCTTGCCGATGGGCACACAGGTTCGGGAGGACATATCTATGTTTGCGGTAAGCCTTATGTAGGTATCTGCGTAGCTTGTGCCTCCGTTTACCGCCGTTGCAAGGGCGGCAAGCTGTGCGGCGGTGCCGATTTCCATAGTTTTCATAGCAGTAGTATTCATAACAAACTTAAGTGTAGAATCTGCAGTGGCCGAAAGCGCCTCTGCTGCATAGGCAGCAGTGGTGCTGTTTTCGGGCAGCACCTTGTCGCCGCTGTTGCAGAAAATGACCGATTTGGTGATAAGGTCACCGTCTCCGTTCACACAATCCGCATCCACTTTTATAGCAGAGGAGGAGAGGGAGCGGAAGGTGAGTATAGCGGGATAAAGAGGGGTTGCGGTAAATACGCCGCTGTTGTTTGCGGTACCGCCCTTGGTGTTAAGAAGCCACGCAACCTCGCCGCAGGCAAATGCTGTGTTGTCCTTCTCCACACCGTAGGTGGATTTACTGCTGTCCTTTAGATAATAAGAGCCAACGGGCACCTTACTCAAGGAACCGTTAAAGCGTGTAAGACCCTGAATATTGACGCCGGTCGAGGTGAGCATACCTGCATTATAGCAGTTTACCAACACGGCGGTCTTCTGACCCCAGCCTGTGATACCGCCAACGCAGTCCGCATCTGCATGAACGGAGCCTATGTTGAAGCAGTTGGTAAAGGTGGTGCCGCTTCTGCCTACACCTGCAATACCTGCAGTACCGTCCTCCCCTGTGAGAGATTTAACGGTAGCGCCGTTGTAGCACCTTACAAACTTGCAGGCATCCGCATAGCCTGAAATACCGCCTGCTCTGTTGGCAGAGGTAACAGTGCCGTTCGTTACGCCAAAATCGTAAAACTCAGCCTTGTAAGAGCATCCGAAAAGTCCTGCGCCGTTGAGTGCCGTGCTGTTGACCTTAATGTCGTGCACCCTGTGCTCAAGGCCGTAAAGCTTGCCCTGAAAGCTGGTGGAGTAATCAGAATCGGAGATATATACACCGATAGGCGTATGGGTTATCGAGTTCATATTTATGTCGGCAAGCACATATATGCTATCGCCCGAGAAGGTGTCAGTGCCGGCGTTGACTACCTCTGCCATTTTTGTAAATCCTGCTGCAGTGCTGATAACAAAGGAGGTGGCGGTGCTGTTGCTTGCGTAATCAAGCACGTTGGGGACAGAGGTTGTTATCTTAAGCGAAGCCGCCGCCGCAGGCATGGTGAATACATTGTTCGTCACGTTGCCCGTGGAGGAAAGGGTAGCATTGATACCGCTCAGGGGATATACTGCACCTGCGTTCATATAATTCGTAACCGAAGAGGAAACCCCGTTGGCTACCACGGTTATGGAGAGCTTGTAGGTGCCCATGGCGGTATCGCCCGAAAGCTCGGGGAAAAGCTCGCCTTGATGCCATACACGGGTACGGTTAGACGTGGAGCCGTTATCCAGATTATATGCAAGAGTGCCGTTGGTAAGCTGTCTGCCTGCTATCTTAACGTCGGCGGTGGTAAAGCTCAGGTCGGTGTGACTGCCCGTATAATAGCTGTTTACTACCGCTGCCGAATAATTGGACTCAAGTATGGAGGCGGAATATCTGCCAAGGCCGTAGGTAGCAGTGGCCTTGAGGTCGCCTATGCTGTAGCAGTTTACTATCTGACCTACAGCCCCCTCGTTTTGACCCTGACACCAGTCCGAAATGCCCGATGCGTGCTCAACGCCCGTGGCAGTACCCGCAAAATAGCAGTTTTTGATAAGGCCGCCGCTTAGCGTGCCGCCCGCAATACCGCCTACGGAAAGGTCGGTAACGGTGCTGCCCTTGGTGATAACAAGGTCAGCGGTGCTGTAGCAACGCTCAATGGTACCGCCCGAAAGCACACCCGCAATACTGCCAAGCCTGTCGGAATCCAGAGAGGAGGCAAGCCTCATGCTGCCGCCTTCAACACCGAGATTTTTTACAATACCTGTGGAGCTTACCTTGGCAAAAACGCCTGCCGAGCCACCTACTGCATCTATCTGTATGCCCTTCAGGGCAAAGCCTTTTCCGTCAAAGGTGCCTGCAAAGGAGGCGAAGGGTGTATAGGTACCCAACGACATATCAATATCGCCGCCGAGATATACGGTTTTGCCCTTGAACGTTGTGGTCGAGGCAAGAGACGAAAATTTCAACATCCCAAAATACGATGTAATAATAAAGCTGCTTGACGAGGTGTTGCTTTCATATTCCATAATATTCGGCACGGTGCTTGCCGCATCAACCGATAACCCTCTTCCGGGGAAGGTGAAGGCAGAGAACACCATAGCAAAAAGCAGTAATGCCGATATCGCTCTTTTGGTAATTAGCTCTTTCATAATGAACCTCCAAAAAAGAATATTTATACAAAAATGCTACCACATTTACCGCCCAAAGTCAACCTTTTTGTGTAGAAAACGCAAAAAAGAACGGTCATAGGCGTTGTACCCGTAAGGACAGAAAAAGGCCCCCTTGTGTAAAGGGGGCTGGATTTTTGCGAAGCAAAAAGACTGGGGGATTGTTAAGAGCAGACAATTGACAATCCCTCCGTCAAAAATCAAAGATTTTTGCCACCTCCCTTTGCACAAGGGAGGCTTTTTATTTTTGGCGTATACCGTAACAAGCAGGGAAAATGTACGGCACATTTTCCGCACTTTAGGTGTACCTAAAACCCTTAAACTCTCTCCCGACTAATTGCAGCCTGTGGTGCAACGCATCGGGCGATGAGAGCAAATTTTAAAACTGTCCTTAATTGTACGCCCCATAACAACCGTTCTTTTTGTGCTTTTGGCATAAATGTGAGCGTTTAGACCCCTACCGCAGTCTTTTTTTCGTCAACAGCGTTGGCAAGCATAAGCTTTATCCTGTTTTCCTGATTCACCTTGGATGCGCTGGCATCGTAGTCAATAGCCACTATGTTAACGTCGGGGTTGCGGTCCTTTATAGGCTTCATCATCCCCTTGCCGCATATATGGTTAGGTAAACATCCAAAGGGCTGAGTGCACACTATGTTTTTCACGCCGCTGTCAGCAAGCTCCAGCATCTCGGCAGGTAAAAGCCAACCCTCGCCCATCTTACAGCCGTGACTCATATAGCTTTCAATAAGCTTTACCGTGTTTGCAAAATAAGCAGGAGAGCGAAAAACGCCGTGCTCATTGATAAGATCAATGACCGCCTTCTGCTTCTTAAGCAGGTAACTGTATATAAACTTCATTAAGGGATAGGTCTTCCTGCCCCTGCGGTACAGCTTGTAGTCTGTAATGGCGTTATGTATGCAATACATAAAAAAGTCAAAAAGACCGGGTATGGTGACCTCGGCACCGTTGTCCACAAGCATCTGCTCCAGATTGTTGTTGCCGAGAGGGGAGAACTTAACGTATATCTCTCCCACTATACCTACCTGCACCTTCTTTTCCGTGCTGCGAGGGATAGCGGCAAAGGCATCAAGCACCTCACGGCAGTTGGCAAGAAAACGCTTGAACGAAACTCCGTCCGTCCTCATACGCTCCTCAAGGATCGAGCAGTATTTGTCAGCCATCTGCTGAGACTCGCCCTTGTTAAGCTCGTAGGGCTTGCACTGATTGCGCAGCAGAAACAGCAGGTCGCCGTACACAACACCGTATATGATGCGCTTAAGTGCGCTCAATGACAGCTTAAATCCTGAATGCTTCTCAAGCCCCGCAAAGCTGAAGGATATAACGGGTATGTGCTCAAGGCCTGCGCTTTTCAATGCCTTGCGAATAAGGGATATGTAGTTGGAGGCACGGCAGCCGCCCCCCGTCTGAAAATATATCAGCGCAACCTTATTAAGGTCATATTTCCCCGAAAGCAATGCGTCCATAAACTGACCTATAACGAGAATTGCAGGGTAGCAGGTATCGTTGTGGGTGTATTTAAGTCCCGTCTCTGCTATCTGAGGACCCGAGTTTTCAAGCAGCTCTACCTTCAGCCCTTCGCTGGCGAGCACGTTCTTCACAAGAGTAAGCTGGAGAGGGAGCATGTTGGGGGCAAGCACGGTGTAGTCCCTTTTCATTTCCTCGGTGAATTCCACATAGCTGCTCATCATAAGCCCTTACTCCCTTCTGCCTTTTCGTCGAGTGCGCCGATAAGGCTCCTTAGCCTTATCTTTACAGCGCCGAGATTGGTTATCTCATCAATCTTAAGCTGTGTATAGTATTTACCCCTGCTCTCGAGTATGGTGCGCACCTCGTCGGTGGTAATGGCGTCCACGCCGCAACCAAAGGATACAAGCTGTACCAGCTCCACGTCATCGTTTTCCGTAGCATACTTGGCGGCTCTGTAAAGCCTTGCGTGATAGGTCCACTGGTTAAGCACCCCTATGCTGTCGGGCGGCGTTGTCAGATGGCAAACGCTGTCCTCGCTCACCACCGCAAAGCCTAAGCTGTTGGCAAGCAGGTCTATACCGTGGCTTATTTCGGGGTCAATATGATAGGGTCTGCCCGCAAGTATCATAATGCGTCTGCCCTCGGCACGGGCACGCTTCACCGCCGCCTCGCCCTCTGCCCTTACGGCGTCCATATAGCGGTCATAGGCTTCAAAGCCTGCCTTGACTGCCTTCTTAAGCTCGCCACTGCTGAATTTGCCGAATATGGGGCTCAGATATTCCCCAAGCTCACGGGCAAGCTCCTTTTTATCGTTTACGTTCAGGTAGGGGTACAAAAGCCTTGTTCTGCCCTCCAGATCCATATTGCCTGACAAAAGCTCCGAGTAATAGGCAACAACGGGGCAGTTGTAGTGGTTGTCCGAATACCTCTCGTTAATATTATAGCTAAGACAGGGGTAGAATATAGCATCCACACCCTTTTCCACAAGCTCCTCTATATGCCCGTGCATTATCTTTGCGGGATAGCAGGCGGTGTCCGAAGGGATAGAGAACTGACCTTTCTCATAGGTGCTTCTTGTAGAAAGCTCAGATACCACCGTCTTAAAGCCGAGGCTTGTGAATATCCCGTTCCAAAGGGGCAAAAGCTCAAACATACCCAGGGAAAGGGGCAGACCGATAACTCCTCTGCGACCCTCGCAGGAGGGCAGGGAAGTGAGATAATTGCGCTTAAAGGCGTGCAGGTTGGGCAAAGGCTTTGCTGCCACGCCGCCGCCTGCGCCCTTTTCACAGCGGTTGCCGCTGATAAAGCGCTTACCGCCGCCAAAGCTGTTCACCGTCAGGTGACAATGGTTGGTACAGCCCTTGCACACAGCGCTCCTTGCCTCGTGCATAAAGCTCTTCAACGCCTCAGGGCCGATAATGCCGCTTTTCTCAAACCTCTCAGCGTATATCGCCGCACCGAATGCGCCCATAAGCCCTGCAATATCGGGACGTATTACCTCACGCCCCAGCTCTTTTTCAAAGGAGCGCAGTACCGCATCGTTAAGGAAGGTGCCTCCCTGAACAACTATCTTACTGCCAAGCTCCTCGGGAGACGAGGCCCTGATAACCTTGTACAGTGCGTTCTTGACAACGCTTACCGATAGACCTGCGGATATGTCCTCGGTAGCCGCCCCCTCCTTTTGACTCTGCTTTACCGAGCTGTTCATAAACACGGTGCACCTGCTGCCTAAGTTTACGGGGTTGTTGCCGAATATACCCTTGCTTGCAAACTCCGCTATATCACAGCCCATAGACTTGGCAAAGGTCTCAAGGAAAGAGCCACAGCCCGATGAGCACGCCTCATTAAGCATAATGCTGTCAATAGCTCCGTTTCTTATACGGAAGCACTTTATGTCCTGACCGCCGATGTCAAGTATAAAATCCACCTGCGGCTCAAAATGCTTTGCCGCCGTGTAGTGAGCGATAGTCTCCACCACGCCTGCGTCAGCGCCGAAGGCGTGCTTGATAAGCTCCTCTCCGTAGCCTGTTACCGCACAGCCGCATATTTCTATCCTGTCGCCGATAAGACCGTATATCTTCTCAAGCTCGCCCTTGACTACCTCTACGGGATTGCCCTTGTTGGAGGAATAGTAGCTGTACAAAATATCTCTGCTATCGGATATAAGCACAAGCTTGGTGGTGGTGCTTCCGCAGTCAATACCGAGATACGCTTTGCCGCTGTAGTCCTCTATGGCTTTTCTCGGCACAGTGCTCAGTCCGTGTCTTGCCTTAAATGCCCTGTACTCCTCGGGAGAAGCAAACAGCGGCGGCAGTCTGTTGGCAGAGACCGCATTCTCCTTCGCTCCCTTTATGCTGCTGAGCAGCTCGCCTGCGGTCATCACGGTGCCACTCTTCTCTGCATATATCGCCGCACCCAAGGCAACGGCAAAGCGTGCGTAGTCGGGGAACACCGCATCCTTCTCGCTAAGCTTCAGCGTCTCGGTAAAACGCTCTCTCAGACCCTTGCAGTAATACAAGGGACCGCCAAGAAACAGCACCTTGCCCTTGATGCGTCTGCCCTGAGCAAGACCTGCTATGGTCTGGTTTACCACTGCCTGATAAATGCTTGCCGCCACGTCCTCCTTCTTTGCTCCCTGATTGAGCAGAGGCTGTATGTCCGTCTTTGCGAAAACGCCGCAGCGTGAGGCTATGGGATAAATACGGCTGTGACTCAGGCTGAGCTCGTCCATCTCGTCGGGACTGATATCAAGCAGCGTTGCCATCTGGTCGATAAAAGCACCCGTGCCGCCTGCGCAGCTACCGTTCATACGCTCGTCAACGCCGCCATCAAAGAAAATGATCTTCGCATCCTCGCCTCCAAGCTCAATAACACAAGCGGCGTCAGGTTCCATCCTCTTGACCACCTCGCCCGTTGCAAAAACCTCTTGCGTAAATGCAACGGATATGCTCTCGGCAAGACCGAGACCTGCCGAGCCCGAGATCGCAACGGAAAGCAAAGCGTCACCGCTGAGAGCGGCAATCTCCGTGACCAGCTCTGCAGTCTTTTCCCTTACCTTAGAAAAATGGCGTGCGTACTTTTCATAAACCACCCTGCCGTCCTTTACAAGAACAGCCTTTGCCGTGGTGGAGCCTATATCTATACCTAACAAATAGTTCATATCAGCAGCTTTGCGTTTTATTATGCAAAACGCAAACTCCTCCAAATAATCATCATATTAATAATATCACGAAAATGTAAATATGTCAATAAAAGTAGATTAAAGCTGTAAAATGTAATATAAGGTAATATTGAGTTAATAATGTGTTAACAAAAATGTGTTAATATGGCAAACTGAAGAATTTGTGTATCCAAGGAGCATATTATGAATTTTCTGAAAAAAGCGGCTTTTTCGCTGATATACGGCGTTTTGTTGATTTCCTTTACCGCCTACATTCTTTTGTATACCTATGTGTTGCCCGATGACGGTATCGACGTTCAAAACCCACCCGACACCATAATATGGGGCGACCAAAGCTCTGCGTCTGAGCCTGAGTCCGGTGCTGAGTCCGGTGCAGAAAGCGTTTCGGATCAAAGCGAGCTCTCCGATGATAGCGGTGAGGAGAGTGCCGAAAGCGCAGAGCAGTCTTCTGAGGAGGAGTCTTCAGAGGAGGAGTCTTCCGAGGAAAAGCCTGTATGGCACGAGCCTGTTATCACCGACACCTCATACGATGACGGTCTGGTGCAGATTACGCTCACCACCTATAGGGAGTACAATACTACCATCTACGTTGCAGACATCAAAATAGCCACACCTGAGCTCCTTAAAACAGGGCTTGGCGGCGACAGGTTCGGCAGAAACATACTCAGAAAGACATCCGATATAGCCGCAGGCAAGGAAGCAATTCTTGCAGTAAACGGCGACTATTACTGTGCAAGAAAGGGCTGTGTTCTTCGTAACGGCGCTTTGTACCGTGATTTCAGCAACGACCCCGATGACGAGTCTCTCGTTATCTACGCCGACGGCTCGGTTGACTGCGTCAAGGAGTGTGAGTCTGACGGTGAGACCCTGCTTGCGGCAGGTGCTATGCAGGTCATCTCCTTCGGTCCTGCCCTTATAGAGGACGGCGAGCTTAGCGTTACCACCACTGACGAGGTAGATAGGGCAATGGTGCTTAATCCCCGTTGCGCCTTTGCATATTACGATAAGCTTCATTACGCTTTTGTGGTATCTGACGGCAGAACAAGCGAAAGCAAGGGACTAAAGCTTTATCAGCTTGCCGAGTTTATGAAGGGGCTTGGCGCTAAGGAGGCGTACAACTTTGACGGCGGCGGGTCTGCCACTATGTATTTCAACGGCAAGGTCATCAACAAGCCCACCACAAACGGTAAAGAAATAGTTGAAAGGAAGGTCAGCGACATTGTCTACATCGGCTATAAATACTAAACCAAAAAAGAAAAACAGGAGGATAGCCGTAGCCTATCTTGCTGTCTGCGCCTTCTGCGGCTTTTTCAGCTCCGTATATTTCAGGTTCAGCCACGGTGTAAGCTCTGATTATATGGTGTTCCTTTGTCTGTACCCCTTCGTGGGCGGCGTGGTGCCGTACACCGCTTTGTATCTGACAAAGCTTCCGACGCCCAAGGGCATCGCCGCACATTGCTATAATTGGGGCGTAGCGACTATTGCCATCGGCTCTATGATAAGGGGCATTATCGATATATCCGGTTATGTGGTGACCCACGTCACCCTCCTTGGCATAGAGGTAAACTATACGAAGCTATATTTCGTTGCGGGCGGTCTGCTTATGGCATACGGCATTGTTCTCTACGTTATAGGTCTGGTGATGGGCGCAAAGCAAAAAACAGTTGCAAATTAAAGCGTATTTGCGTATAATAGTGCAGAGAGCTTTATAAAGCACATCTGCAGTTTTAAGGAGAATAAGCGTTTTGAGTAAAAAAACGGTAGCAATAATCTTCGGCGGCGTATCCTCCGAGTATTCGGTGTCTCTTATGTCTGCCTGCTCGGTAATAAACAATACCGATAGCGAAAAGTACGATAAGGTACTTATAGGCATAACCGAGGCAGGGGAGTGGTACCGCTATACGGGCGATACGGAAAAAATACTTAATGACGGGTGGTGGCAGGACGATAGTCTGCTCACTCCCATAACAGTGGCGGTCAGCCGCAGTGTTCACGGCTTTTTGGAGTATAAAAACGGTACCTGCAGTCCGCTTTACGTGGACTGTGCGCTCCCGATCCTCCACGGCAAAAACGGTGAGGACGGTACTGTTCAGGGTATGCTTGAGCTGGCGGGCATCCCCGTGGCAGGCTGTGGCTCTCTCGGCTCCTGCCTGTGCATGAACAAGCATCTGACCCAAAAGCTTGCCGAGACCGTGGGCGTCCCTGTGCCCAGATCCTTGGTGCTGTACGAGGGTGACAGCATGACAGCCGCCCGTATTTTTGCGGACGGTGTAGGCTACCCCGTGTTTGTAAAGCCTGTCAAGGCGGGCTCCTCCTATGGTGTGACTAAGGTAGAGCGGGCGGTGGACCTTGCCGCCGCTATCGACACCGCCTTCCGCTATGACGATACCGTTATGGTGGAGGAGGCTGTGGTGGGCAGAGAGATATCTTGTGCGGTTATGGGTAATAAGGAGCTTATAGTCGGTGAGGTAGACGAGACCGAGGTAAAGGACGGCTTTTACGATTTTGCCGCCAAATATGCCCCCAAGTCTACGGTAATACACCTTCCTGCCCGTCTTAACGTGGCTGAGAGGGAGCGTGTAAAGGACATAGCAAAGCGTCTTTACCGTGCCACGGGCTGTAACGGCTTTGCCAGGGTGGACCTTTTTTACACCGATAAGGGCGAGGTCATCTTTGGGGAGATAAACACCATCCCCGGCTTTACCGAGCACAGCCATTTCCCTAAGATGATGGGCGCCGCAGGCTATAGCTTTCCTCAGATTATAGAATATTTTATCGAAAATTGCTGAACTTAATATAAACCTACGCATCATAAAAGGAGCCGTCCGCATAAGACAGCTCCTTCTTCTTTTGTATTCAGGCGCCTGTTCCCGTAAGTCTCTCTTTGTTGTACTGCAGAGTATAAAGCCTGTAATAGCGCCCCTTCAGTGCGAGCAGCTCCTTGTGGGTGCCCTGCTCCTTTATCTCACCATGGGACAAAAGAATGATATTGTCGGCGTGCTGAATGGTAGACAGCCTGTGGGCGACCATAAGCATTGTGCCGATATTCATAAGCCTTTCAAGGGAGTTTTGTATAAGTAGCTCCGTTTCCGTGTCGATATTCGCCGTGGCTTCATCGAGTATCATCACCGATGGCTTGTGGAGGATAGTCCGTGCAAAGGACAAAAGCTGTCTCTGCCCTGCGGAAAAGTTGTTGCCCATCTCTCTTACGGGCTCGTCAAGTCCACCCTCAAGCTTTTCAATAAAGCTGTCGGCGTTCACGTAGCGGCAAGCCTCCATTATCTCCTCGTCGGTAAAGCTCTCGTCTCTAAGCACGATATTGCTCCTTACCGTGCCCGAAAACAGAAATACGTTTTGCAGCATTTGTCCGAAATGGCGGCGCAGTGAGGATATTTTTATCCTCCGTATGTCTATGCCGTCAATAAGTATCTGCCCCTTTTGTATATCGTAGTTTCTGCAAATAAGAGAGAGTATCGTAGTCTTGCCTGAGCCCGTGGAGCCCACAAAGGCAACGGTGTCGCCTGCCTTTACCTTGAAGGAAACGCCCTTCAGCACCCACTCGTCGGGTACGTAGGCAAAATATACGTCCTTAAACTCAATGTCGCCTTTGATTTCATCAAGCTCTATAGCGTCAGGCTCGTCCACTACCTTGGGGGCGATATCCATAACGGTAAAGATCTTCTCAGCCGATGCCAGCGCCGACTGTAGCCAGTTGAATTGTTCGGCAAGGTTCTGGATAGGGTTGAAAAACTTGTTGATGTACATATAAAACGACACCACAACACCGCCGGTAAGGGTCTGCCCCAGGAACACCGTGCCGTCAATATAGCCCTTGCCGCCTATGTACAAAAGGCACAGCACAGAAGAAACGTATAGCATATATACCATAGGGCGGAAAATGCCGAAAACAAATATCTGGCTGTACTTAGCCTTCCTCAGCCTTGTGTTCTTCTCATCAAACTCCGAAAGCTTTGCCTTCTCTCTGCCGAATATCTGTGTGATCTTTATTCCTGACAGGTTTTCGGAAAGGAAGGTGTTTATATCGGTGGTACCGTCCTTTACCTGCCTGTACGCCTTCCTTGAGAATTTGCGGAAGATGACTGTGAACAGCACTATAAAGGGAACAAAGCACAAAACCATCAGCGTAAGCATATAGTTAAGGCAAAGCATAGCCACAAGCACGCCTATAATGATAAAGATGTTCTTAAAAAGGTTTACAAGCAAATTTGTAAACATCATGGATATAGCGTTTGTATCGTTGGTGACACGGGTAACTAGCTTGCCCACGGGCATAAGATTAAGCTGCTCGTGAGACAGGCTCTCTATATGCACAAAAAGGTCCTCACGCAAGGCGGACATAATCTTTTGACCCGTCTTTTGCAGTATTACCATCTGTATATAGGTACATATCAGCGATACGATAAGTATGCCTGCGTACATCCCAACGTATGCAAAAAGGCGTGACAGCTCAAAATCGTCCTTGACCATCTCCTCGATATGACCTACCATCATAGGGCTTGCAATATCGTAAGCGATGGAGAAAAGCATAGTAAGCCCAACCGCTATAAAGCTCTTTCTGTGGGGCTTGGCGTAAACAAGAAGCCTGCGTATAAGCTCGCCGTCCTTCATGCTACGGTCAAAGCCTATCGCCTCCTTCTTGTTCTTTATCATAGCAAAGGCTACCGAAAACACAATGGTGAAAACGCCGATCAGCGCTCCTACCACCAAAAGCGGAAAATACTCACGCATCAGCGCTCACCCCCTCGTCCTCAAGCTTTTGCAGCTCAACCATGCGCCTGTAGACCTCACAGCCTTCACAAAGCTCTGTATGACTGCCCACGGCAAGCACCTCTCCGTCCTCAAGCAGAACTATCTTGTCAAGTCCTTCCACCGTGGAAATACGGTGAGCAATGAGCAGCGTGGTCTTCCCTCTGCGGCTTGCCCGCAGGTTCTCCAATATCACACGCTCTGTTGCCGTATCGACTGCTGACAGCGAATCGTCAAGCACCAGTATGGGTGCGTTCTTGAGCAGCGCCCGTGCTATGGATATCCTCTGCTTCTGCCCGCCCGATACGGTAACACCACGCTCGCCGAGCACCGTGCCGTATCCCTCGGAAAAGCCTCTCACATCGTTATGTACGTCGGAGAGGGAAGCCGCCGCCTCTATCTCCGTCTCACCCGCATCGTCTCTGCCAAAGGCTATGTTATGGGCGATGGTATCGCTGAACAAAAAGTTGTCCTGAGGTACGTAGGCGCAGGCGTCACGCACCGCCTTTATGGGTATGCTGTTAACGTCATGCCCGTCTACAAACAGTGTGCCGTCGGGCACATTGTAGGTGCGCAGTATCAGGTCTACCACGGCAGTTTTGCCCGAGCCGGTCCTGCCTACTATACCTACGCTCTCCCCGGGGTTTATCTTAAAGCTGACGTTCTTCAATACGTCCTTGTCTCCGTCGGGAAAACGGAAAGAAAGCCCTCTGAACTCAATACCGCCCTCTGTGATAACGGTCTCGTCCACGTCCTTCTTGTCCACAACGTCAAGAGGCGCATCAAGCAGCTCGCTTATTCTGTCAAGGGATGCTCTGCCTCTCGAGTGCATATCGATAAGCTCTGATATAGCCATAACAGGCCAGATAATAGCGTTGAAATAACCGATAAACTCCACAAGGTCGCCTGCGTTGAAATCGCCCATATAAACCACATAGCCGCCGTAGCCTAGTATGACACAGATAACGGATTCTATAAACAGCACAGTGCATATCCTCAGCACGGCACTAAGCTTTGTGTAATCTACGTTGGTCTCCTCGTTCTCTTTGTTAAGCTTTTTAAACGCCCAAAGCTCCTTCGCCTCTTTAACAAACGCTTTAATAACAGAAATGCCGGAAAAGCTCTCCTGGGCAAAATCCGACAGATCCGAAAACGCCTTCTGCCGCCTGTCCCACTTGACCGTAAGATATTTGCCCACCACCAATGCGGCAATAAGCAAAAATACCATCGGCACCATGGAAAACAGGGTGAGGGTGGGGTTCATGCGCCACATCTTGACGAAAGCAAGGGTGCCAAGCAGTATGGCATCAAAGAATATCATTACCCCCATGCCAAAGCAGTCCTGCACCGTCTCAAGGTCATTAGTGAACAAGGACATCAGCGTGCCGACCTTGTTGGTCTGATAATACTGGTGAGAAAGATCCTTGCAGTGGTCAAACATACGGTGCCTTATATCCGTCTCCGTCCTCAGCGCCGAGCCAAAAAAGCAGATGCGCCACAAAAACCTGCCAATAACCAGTGCCACGATTATGAAGATAAGAGGCAGGCAAACCTCGTCCAGCAGAAAGTCAAGGTCAAATACCCCCTTGCCGTCCTTTCCCACGGGGTCGCCGTTTATGCCGTTTATGACCGAGCTGTAAAGCCTCGGTATCTCAAGCTGTAATACATCCACCATTACAAGGGACAAAACACCAAGCAAAAGCCATGGCAGATGCCTCAGATAATAGCGGTTTATGTGCTTCCCGAAAATCACGCCACATTCACACTCCCTTCGGTTCGGCTTATTATTTTAGTACAAAAAAGTTTCTAAGTCAACCGCTCCGTAAAATAAATGCTTTACTATTTTTAAAAAATAGGGTAGGGCAGTGCAGAGCCTTTGGTGCTCTGTGCAAGGCGACAGCAGGGGAATCTTTCTGCTATACAAAAGAATACGGCAAAAGATAAATACCGCCGCTTTGCGATACAGCTTGGCAGAAAGCTAAGTTTTACGGTTCCCCCACAGCGAACACCCCTTAAAGCCCTCCACGCCCCACATAGCGAACACCCCTTAAAGCCTTCTCCCTCCCCACGGCGAACCCCCAAAAAAGCCTTCTCCCTCCCTACAGCGAACCCCCAAAAAAGCCTTCTCCCTCCCCACGGCGAACCCCCAAAAAAGCCTTCTCCTTCGAGGAGAAGGGGGACCGACGTAGTCGGTGGATGAGGTGTAGCCGCCCGCAGGCGGCGTAATGGTTTACAGTGCGAAAGGCGTAAGCAGTAAAGATA
Source organism: Clostridia bacterium (assembly GCA_017521025.1). Classification (GTDB taxonomy): domain Bacteria; phylum Bacillota; class Clostridia; order Oscillospirales; family CAG-382; genus SIG636. The sequence continues at coordinate 67,945 of JAFXEB010000009.1, forward strand.
AACAAACAGCAAAAATAGCAAAACAAAAAATGTATACAATAATCACACAAGCCGAAAAAATGTTAAACAAGAAGGCGAAGTGACACAGTCAAGTACAGTAAAAATCACGGATGCTTACGCATCCTACACCTCATCCGTCACCTAGCGGTGACACCTTCTCCTCAAAGGAGAAGGCACCCCTTTTTCATCCCACATCTACCCCCAAAACCTTCCTCTCTCCCCACGGCGAACACCCCTTAAAGCCTTCTCCCTCCCCACGGCGACCTCCCTCCAAAGCCTTCTCCCTCCCCACGGCGAACCCCCTCCAAAGCCTTCTCCTTCGAGGAGAAGGGGGACCGACGTAGTCGGTGGATGAGGTGTAGCCGCCCGCAGGCGGCGTAATGGTCTACAGTGCGAAAGGTTTTATCGGTATGAATATCAAGATAGCAGGAACAAAAACCATAATCCTCGTGTTTATAAATCCTTTCTGTTATAATTTTTACTTTTCTCTGCGAGGGAAATATATATAAAAAAGCACCTACGTTTTTTCGTAAGTGCCTTGGGTTTTTATTCGGTTTTCTAATAATCGTCAATTGTGGCAACGTTGCCGCAATTGTAAATGTTTTGTAATTGTGCTACCGGTAGCACATGTTAATAAATTGTGAACAAAGCCTTGTATCAGCCGTAAGTCTTGTCCATAGTCATTATCGAGGTGTATGCCCGTCCAATGGAGTCATAAACATCGGTTATCACTACGCCTATACCTACGCCGGTGTACTTAGCGTTCATCAGATCTCTCCAATGACCACCCGTACTATCCTTAAAGTTTTCAACGATTTCTCTTGCAAGATCTTCCTTTGTATCAGTTACGTTGTTTGCACTATCTTTCTTAAAAAAACCGTTTGATGCTATATTCTCACTGCTCCATTTGGGCATACAAGAATTGTATTCCTTGCCGTCAAAAACCGTTCTCTCTAAGCAATCAAGGTTATATTGATATTCCATATATATCGTTCTTGAGTCTTCACCCGGATATTTTGAGCTTGCGGAACGTCTATGAGAAAAGTCCTCTGTCAGCTCCCCTGCTCTCACCATAGCCATTTCGTGAGCTATCGGTGCGGTACTGAGAGGGCCCACGCCCAGGGCTGCACGCTCCTCGTTAAGCAGTTCAAGTATACGGTTGCATATCCACTCCGCATCCTCGGCCGTTACGGGTATGCGGATAACATCTATCGCTCTGCTCTCCTTGGCTCCGCAGCTTTCACAGGTGCGCTCTTCAAGACCTTCGCTCTCGGTGGTAGGTGCGGTAATAGTGACCCAATCGCCGTAATAATGGGTGGCAGGGTCGGTGTTCTGCGTGTAGGTATGACCGCACAGCTTGCACTTCCAACGGATGTATCCGGGCTCGGTACAGGTAGGCTGTCCGCCGCCGTTAAACTTATAATCGTGCTCACAGTCGGTAATAGTGGTGTCGGTACCGCTCTCAAGCTTATCTATCTTTTCTGTCTGTCTTACGCCGCAACGCTTACAGATGCGCTCTCTGGTGCCTTCTGCCGTCTCGGTAGGCTCCACCGTTACCGTCCACTCGCCCCATTCGTGACCCAGGGCGGGTATCCTGTTGGAGCCGGCCGCCTTACACATCTCACAGCGGTAATATTTTGTGCCGTCATTTATGCAGGTAGGCTCCACCACGGTGATCTTGTAATCGTGCTCACAGTCAGAGCTTTCGTCCTCTGCCCTGCTCTCCTCGGCGCTCTCCTCGGCGCTTTCCTCGGTGCTCTCCTCCACAGACTGCTCTGCACTTTCCTCACCGCTGACGCTCTCGGCGCTGTTTTCGGTATACTCCGTGCTCTCGTCCGTGCTAAGCTCTGAGCTTTCATCGGCCGTGCTTTCTTCTGCGCTGCTATCGGAAGGTTCTGCGCTTTCTTCTACAGACTGCTCTGTGCTTCCCTCGCCGCTTATATCCTCGCCCACGTCAGAGCTGTCTGCGCTCGTCGCTATACAGAACACAACGAGCGCCGTCACACACAAAAGCAACACTGTCAACAATATATATTTGTGTTTGCGTTTCACAAGCCTTGCCACCTTTCTACCCATTTATTCTACACCGCCGCAAGACTTTTGTCAATCGTCGCCATCGGTTTTTCTCTTGGCACGAAGAAAAGGGGCTGTAAAAAAAGCAGGTTTTTCACAGCCCCTTGTATTACGCCTCAGTTAAGGCTTGCTATCTCTCGCTCTGCATCGATGCAATCGCCGTTCATCCACAGCTCAAAGTGCAAATGTGACGCATCCGCTATCTCAATTATGGCACTGCTGCCAACGGTACCTATAACGTCGCCCGTCTTTACTGCCGCACCTACCTTTATGCCCTCGGCTCTGTCAGCAGACAGATTCTTGTATACCGATACCACTCCTGCCTCGTGGTTTATCTCTACGGTAGTGCCCATAAAGGGGTCATCATAGACCTTGGCTACCGTGCCATCGGTATAAGCAAGCACGGGTGCACCCACGGGTGCGGCAATATCCACACCGCTATGGGTGCGGAAATCCTGCATCGTTTCCGAGAACACCAGCGCATCTGCAAAATAACCCTTAATAACTGCGCCGTCCACGGGCCTGACGTACACTGCCGCAGGCTTGTTGGGTGCAGACCCCTCACTCTCGCTTTCAGGCTCGGTTATATCCCCCGTAACCCCCGATACGTTGCCTGCCACCTCATCATTGTCGGGAAAGCCGCCATAGGATTCGTTGATCTGAGGCAGGCTGATGGATACGTCGGGGAAGCTAATAGATATGTCACCTATCTGCTCCACCGTCTTGTTGACCTTGTCGGTGGTGGACACCATGCTGAAGGTCAGAGCCAGTATCATACACAGAGCGACCCCCATATAGATAGCAGAGGCGGTCTGCTTGGAAAGTCCCTTTTTCTTTTTCGCTCCGCCTTCCCTTACACGCTTTTTGCCGTCGCCGCCGTTTTCGGCAAGCTTCTCAACTTCCTTGTTTGTGTTGTCGTTCATAAAAATCCTCCGGAAAAATTTTTCTGCCCACGCTTGGGCTTTTTCCTATTTTGCGCCGACAAAAGGAAATTTATTCAGACAAAACAAATATCAGCAACCGCTTATTTCGGTCAGTGGATAAAAGTGCTCAAGTATTTCGTAGCAGTCCATCCCCTCTGCCGCCATAAGCAGGGCACTGCAGCGTGACATACCGTAGCCGCTTCCGCTTCCATAGCACACAAGGGTAAAGCCTCTCGACGTGGCGCTCACCGTAAAGCACCTGCTGTCAAGCCCCAAGCGTGCCGCAAACACATCGCCCTTTACAGTGCTACCGCCCAGCTCGATAAGCTCCACCCGACTCCCCTCGGTAAAGCTGATATCTCCGATCCAACTCTCGTAATCCCCCGTAAATACACAGCCAAGCCCGTTAAATGCTGCGGCAAAGCTGTCCTTGTCAAAGCTATACTCTGTGCGGTAGCATTCAAAAAAGCTTTCGTCCCTTACCGCCGCCTTTGCCAGATAGGGTAGCTCTTCTCCGTAAGGCTCCGTGCTCAGGCAGGAGGAAAGATGACTGAGCGTATACGCCGCTTTTCCGCCGTACGTAAGTATTTCGCCCGCCGTATCAGCCACCGCACGGTAATGGGCGTCCTCTGCCTTTTCGGCAACAGGCTGGCAGTGCAGATGGTTGTCACACAGATCGTAGTCCGGGTGAGTAGCCTCGTTGGCGGCATACAGCGCCAGCGTGCGGATGGCTATCGCCTGGGCCTTAAGTGCCTCGGCAGGACTGTCGGGTGCCATTACCGCACTCAGTGCCAAAGCAACGTATTCCTCCAGCTCAAGCCGTTTTACAGTGTTGCTCTCCTTGAAATAAACCGTCAGCTCAGTATCTCCAAGGTAGGGGACGCTGTTTTCCGATTCCGCCGCAGACATCTCTTCGCTGTTGGACACCTCGGTATACGCCGCCGCCTCCGACGGTGAGACGCCAATGGCGGGTAAAAGGGCACACCATAGCGCAAGCACAAAAAACATTATTCCATACTGTTTCATAACCGTTCCGCCTTTCTTAATACTCTTGTCGCTAAATAATATGCGCCCATCAATTCCGCCATAACCGAAAAAAGGTCTTTACATCTGCTGAACTTGGGTGTATAATAAACACGATATCAACTCATAAGGAAGTGTTATCAATGAACTATAAAAGCTTTTACAGGGCAATATTGCTGTTTTCCTTGATAGCCTCGGTGGTCGGCGGCGTATTTATGGCGCTTAGCATTATACAAAGCTCCGACGTCAGCGGCGTTAATATGTTCAGCTCCTCCAACATCAGGTTTTTTGATCTGGTATTCTGGATCTTCCTTTGCTGTGCTGTTGCATGCACCGTTGCCTCCCTTATGCTCAGGGGCAAGGTCGCCAAGCGTTTGGGTGCAGATGAGGGCATAAACCGTATCGTATATAACGTTATGGGCGTGGTGCTTGCCATTACCGCCGTCTTCGGCGTGCTGCGTGAGTTTACTGCCGAGTCAAACGGCTACGATCACGGCAATATGTATGTAATGTTTGAAAAGGAGATCGACGGCAGCATCAGCTTTTCCCTGCTGTATTTCCTGTTCACGATCTTCCTCTTTGCCACCTCTTTTTTCTGTTTTTATGCAGGCAGCGCCAAGTGCAAGAGAGAGGGTGGCGTCTTCGCCGGCCTTTCGCTGATCCCCGTTTTTGCTATAATCTTCAAGCTCATCTACGATTTCCTTCTTCAAAGCGGCAACAGCTACGGCTCTCTTTATAACTATCATCTCATCGGTCTCAGCTTTGCGCTTTTGTTTTTCATAAACGAAGCACGCTTTGCGATGAAAATAAGTATACCTAACATTTATGTATTGTTTGGACTTATCTGTGCTTCCTCTACTCTGATATTCAGCATTCCCGCATTGCTTTTGTTCCTGGTAGGCAAGGCGGGCGCAAACTGGCATCCTGTTTTCTGCGTGGTGGATATCGTTATGGTTGCGTATATCTACTACAGGCTCTTTACTCTCGGCGTCACCTCTTACGTGGAGCAGGAGGAGGTTGCCCCCAAGGGCGTAAGCCTTTGCGAGGATGCCGATACACCTGAATAAAAGGACACAAATAATAGAATATTCAAAAAACACTTGATTTTTCTGAAATACTGTGCTATAATCTCCAAGAAATATGATTAAACTTGGAGAGGAGCGGCAACTTTGAGCAGTAGAATAAAGCACATAGCTTTGATGGCTGTTTGTGCGGTTTTGTGTTGGGCTCTCGTTGTCGTACCTTGTCTGCACTACGTAGGTAACGATTTTGCCAAAGAGCTCGGTTACGGTATGGGCACTCCTATGGTATATGCCCCTGCGCCCTCCGTTCCCGTTTCAGGTAGCGCAAGCTTCATTACGCAGGGCAGCGACATTCCCGATGCAGATCTTTTCGGCAACAGTAACGTTATTACCTCCATTCCTGCCGATAAGATAACGGGCATCATTCAGGGTTATATCGATCCTGATGACGCCGCAGGTAAGGCACCAAGCGTCAAGCCTCCCGTTACTGTAGTTCCCCCCGTTAATGATACTCCCGATAAGGAGTCTGAGACGGTCAAGCCTATCACACCCGACACAAGCGTGAACGGTAACGGTAACAGCGGTTTTTACGGCGATTACGCTTTGCTTACTCAGCCTGATGGTTCTACCTTTATATACTATGACCAGACTTGGGACGCATATAAGAGCTATAAATACGGCACAGCTACCATCGGTGGCTACGGTTGCGGTCCCACCTCTATGGCTATGGTTGTTTCCAACCTCACAAGCCACGTTGTAAAGCCCACCGCTATGGCAGATTGGGCTGCGAGCAACGGTTACTTCGTAAGCGGCAGGGGTACAGCCTACGGGCTCTTCCCCGCAGTAGCTTCGATGTACGGCTTCTCCTGCACCACTATTAGTAGCAGTGATAAAAACGCTGTTGTATCCGCCCTTAAGGAGGGTAAGCTTCTTATCACTATCGTAAACCGTGGTGACTTCTCTGTGGGCAGGCATTTCCTGCTTATCAGGGGCATTACTGATGACGGTAAGCTTCTCGTAGCAGACAGCGGCAACTATGACAACTGCCATAAGCCTTGGGATTACAACAGGGTCATCGGTCAGATAGTGGGCGGTCAGTTCTGGGTGTTCGGCTGATATAAATGACAAACACACCCCATATATGGGGTTATAATATGCCGGTGTGATGGAATTGGCAGACGTGCCAGACTCAAAATCTGGTCCTGGCAACAGGGTGCGGGTTCGACCCCCGCCACCGGCACCAGACAGTGAAAATCCGAACCTTTATCCTGTTGGAGAAGGGTTCGGATTCTTCGTTATGCTTTGATGGTTCTTTGTCGATAGTTGGGATAAGAGTTAAAACGGAATAGAATGTAAGCAAGCAGTTGTCAAAATACGACTGCTTGTATTTTTGATGAGAAAACATATGTAAAATGCGATTTCTAAAACGCTTAAAGCTGCGTCTTTTATTCACCTTCAAAAGTTTTCTCAAAAAAATCAAAAGATCTCCCCAAAAATTAGCTTCTCATACGATTAATAGGTGAAAGGGAAAAAGAAATGCTCCTTTGCTTCCTGTAATCCGGATACAGGTGCAAAGGACACTCGAAAGAATTTACCGAAAGGAACGATATATATGTTGAGAACAAATGACAAATATAAGGCAGACTACATTACTGCTATAAACGAAAAGCACAAAGTGGCCGTAGCTCAAAAACGGTCACGCAACAAGCGTATTGTATGTTTCAGCCTCGCTTTTTTACTGATGGTTGGAGTATTGTCTGCTGTAATGCTTAGCAAGCCGGAAAAGTCTCCCACGCCAAACGGTGACACAAA
>JAFXEB010000010.1 GCA_017521025.1 Clostridia bacterium
CAAATCAATCTGCTGTGGGCATTGATACGCGGAATTTCTTGCAGCCTTGTTCACGGTTTATGCACCTATCTGGTAGGTTGCGGCATTTTATATGTGCGAAAAGAAAAAAGACTGTTCTTTGCAGGAACATTCGGTTTGTTAACCGTTGCCGTTACCTTTCACGCAATCTACAATTTGCTTGTATGGTCAAAATGGAACGTGGCGGGTGTGCTGTTGCCAATAGTTGTCTATGGATTTATATTACCGTTTATTTACAGCAAAAAATTAAAACAATTTTTGTTTCGTTAAAATTGGGGGCGATTTTTGGAAAGCAAGAAGTAACAGTGGATAGTGAAGAAGTAAAGGTATACGCTTAGCGGATGATTTGAATTTTTTTGAGAGTTCGAATTCATACGCAAAACCAGCAAAAATATCTTTTTTTTGTAGCCCATAGACAAAAAAGAACGAAAGTTATAATACCTTTGTATTACAACTTTCGTTCTTTTGCTTTTAAAAATCGCACATAGTTCAAGTTTTTCGGCTTTTCGGCACGGTTACGCCTTTGTTATTTGCGTTTTTTGAACTTAAAATAATATCTATACATAATAATAATGCCTATCAGGCTGTATATACCGACAACCAAAAAAGAGGTTGCGGCTGCGAACTGCGTAGAGGGCATCGATATACCTATAAAAACACACACCGTATGCACTGAGATAAACGCAAGGATAGGAAAGGATATATATGACATGGTAACGGCAATTAGCATATACAGGTTTGTTGCCATATAGCTGAAGCTGAATATTTTTTTCATCGCCCTACCCCTTTGGTCTGCTGTCGATATAGGACTGCAGAATTATCTGTGCCGCCACTGCATCAAGCACCTTTTTGCGTTTGCCGCCGTATACGCCGCCCTCGGAAAGATACCTTAGCGCCTCGCTCGTGGTAAAGCGCTCGTCATAGAACTCTACAGGAAGACCCGATGCCGTCTCAAGCTCGGCAGCAAAGCGTTTTGTGCGCTCTACACGGTATTCCTCGGTGCCGAAGGAGGTTTTGGGGAGACCAACAACAAAGCACTGACCGCCAAGCTCAAGCGCCTTGTCTGCCACCTTCTTTACGGCGTCTGAGATGCCTGTAACCTTAAGCACACATACGGCAGAGGCGATAACGCCGCCAAGGTCTGAGGAGGCTATGCCCACCCTGGAATCGCCGAAGTCAACGCCTATATATTTCATAATAACGTCACTCCCCTTTCAATAAACAAAGTGAGTATACCAATTTTTTAAAATTTTGTCAACCGCAACGTGAATATATACCTCGATCACCGCACATAATAGACTTGCCAACAGAAACGGGACTTTTAATATGAAAGGTGTTTTTGACTATGCGAGAAGACAAAAAAGCTTTTGATAATAAAAGGATTAAAAAGCAGAAGCCGAAGGGGGCGCAGGTGTTTTCTATGCCGCTTACTCCCTTTCAATTCGGAGCTAACGGCAACAGCGGTATGTATTTAAATACCGAAGCCTGCCGAGAGCTGTTATACAGCGATACTGACCCCTACGGCAGCTATACGGGCATTACAAAAGACGGTGATGACAGACCCGTACAGGATGCTGACGATTTATAACTGTGTATTAAGGGTCCTGTTTTTCGTTGGTGTTTTATCGGTGACAGTACCGTTTATATAGATGCGAGGCTTGATAAAAAAGGGTTGCTTTACCGTTTGGCAAAGTAACCCTTTTTGTGTACTATTGTTATTTAGTGCTTAAAGGCTCTCATCCTCGCCCTCACTGCCGCCTATAGCGTCCTTAATGAAGGGGGATAGTAACTCACTGATACCTTCCACATCCTCAAGGCTGTCTACAATATAATCCTTATCGGACCTTGCAGGTGCATCCACAGTGACCTCTGCCTTTGTATCCATAGAGAGACGCAGGTCTACGGCTAAGTCGGTATTACCGCTGTCATCCTTTGCTGTGACAACGAAATCGGCACTGTAAAAGCCTTCCTTTACGGTAAAGGTGTAGTTTGCGTTTAGCTTTATACCCTCTGCCTTAAGTGTGGCGTTGCCGCTGAGGGTGCTTGCCCCGTTGGCTTTGCTGAGCGTGCCGTCAAGTCCGAAGGTGTTGCCGTCGCTCATTTTCCCGTCCAGCACGAAGACGCCCTTGCCGCAGTCTGCGTTAAGGCTCGCCTCAAGAACGGTTTTGCCCTTGTCATCATAAGCCTTGACATTCGCTGTAAGCTTATCTCCTGCTTTTGTTGCGGAAAGCTCTGCTATGTCATAATAGGTCTTGTCCTCGACGTAGTACTCGCCGTCACCGTCTTCGTTTTCGTTAAAGCTGTAGTCCTTATCAACGCCCTTTACGAGCATGTCGGAAGAAGCATTACTGCCCTTACTGCCGCCAATGAGGCTGAACAGACACTCCTCACCGCCGCCGACGGTTATGCCGTACTGGCAGGCATCGTCCTTTGTAATGTTCCACAAAGAAACTGCGGTATCCTCATCGCTGTTGCCGTAGGTGAGATCAAAGCGCACGGAGATTCCGTCTGCAAAATAGCGCTTGACTATAATGTGCGCATCCTCCTTGACATCAGCCGCAAGCCCCTTTATCTCTGCTACGAGCTTGGAGAAGATAGCGTCGGCGTCAGCACCCGTTTTATCCTCCGCAGACTCAGCCGCAAGAGGAAGTACCGACTCACCGCCGTCCTCCTCCGACTCCTCCATCGCTTCAACAAGCTGAGGAGGCAGACAAGCGATAAAACCCGTCACAAGAGACTTGAAGCCCTCGTCCTCCGCAAGCTTATCGCCGAGGGACTCGATCAAGGTCTTTAGCTGGGCGCCGTTAAGGGTGAGGGTGATACACTCTGTCTCGGTAAGGACGGTTATGTAATCCCCCTTAAGTTCCTCGGGGCTTACCTTCTCCGCAGTGATACAATCCTCGGGGACAGAGTCCATAAGGAGCGTAGCAACGTGAGCCAGATTCTCCTCTGTAAGGGTGCTGTTGCAGTAATCTTCAAACGCCTTTACATACGTCCTGTAATCCGAAAAAGCACCCATTGCCCCTTCGCTTTCGGACAGAGAGCTTTGAAGCAAGTCAAAATCCAAATACACGGGCTTTGTAACCACAAAGGGTGCTGTAATAAGCACGCCGTCCTTATCCGCATCTATATCTGCTTTGATGGACATACCGTTCATCTTTACGGATACATCGGTGTTAGAACCTGTTTTGTTGCTGAGATTCAGGAGCTCGAGCCCGAGAGTGCCACCAATGGATTCAAGATAATCAACGCCCTCGACCTTCGCCTTGGTTACATCAATTGCGCCCTCAAGCCTTGCCGTTTCCGCTCCCTTGAAGGACTCTATTAAAGCGGCGGTGTCCTCGCCCACAACAGAGGTAAGGTCGTCGCTCCCGAAATCAAACTCGGGACGGTCGGCAAGATAAAACAGCTTATCCTTATTACTTGTAAGTGCTGCGTAACCGGAAAGCTCGCCCTCACTGTCAGAGCCCTTGCATCCTGCAAGACAGCAAAGCAGCATCACCGCAAGCAAAAGAAACGCTGTAATTCTTTTTTTCATAAGCTTTGTCCTCCTTAGTTTAAAAGAAAGACGTCAACCTCGCTATGCTCTTTCTTTTATCTTTGCGCAAAGACCGAGAGCGTCCTCCTTCAGCTTGGAATAACCGAAGAACACGCTGCCGTTAACGTTTTTCTTTTCTTTGCAGTAGTCGATCTGATTAGGTATCTCATCAGGCTCCCAGCCCTCGGCGTCACATCTGTAAAGGCCGTGACCTGCATAAAGACCGATGTTGCCCTTGCCCTCCATATACTTGTCATACCAATCGAGTATAACGCCAAAGCGTGCAACTGCGGTGTCAAACTTCCAGTATATCTGAGGATTTACATAGTCGATATAGCCGCCGTCTACCCATGCGGTAAAATCAGCGTAGAGAGCGGAATAGCACTCAAGACCGTTGGTGTCCATACCGTCCTCACAGCTTGCCTTGTTACGCCAGATAGCGAAGGGAGAGATGCCGAAGGCGCAGTTATCACGGGAAGCGTGGATAGCGTCATAGCACTGCTTTACGAGCTTGTTTACGTTGTCACGTCTCCAATCGTCAAGGCTCATACCGTTGCCCTGCTCCTCATACTCCTTCTTATCGTCATAGGGTATGACCACGGACTCACCGTTTATCTCGGTGCGCTTGGGGTAAGGATAGAAATAGTCATCAAAATGGATGCCGTCTACCGCATAGCCGTCAACAACCTCCATAACACCGTCAACGATAAGATCCCTGACAGCCTGAATACCGGGGTTGAAATACAGCTTACCGTCGGGATAAGCTACTACCCACTCGGGATGCATCCTTGCGGGATGACCCTCGCAAAGAGCGGAAAGGTCCTGATTGGGTCTTTCCTCGCTACCGAGAGTTATACGGTAGGGATTGAGCCATGCGTGAAGCTCCATACCCTCCTCGTGACAACGGGTAACCATATATTCGAGGGGGTCAAAGCCCTCGGGAAGCTCTGAACCCTGTACGCCTGTAAGATAAGCGGAAACGGGGAAAAGCTTGGACTTGTAAAGAGCATCGGATGCGGGTCTTACCTGAAAGAGAATAGCATTAAGACCTGCTTTTTTGGAGGTAGCAATAATATCCTCAAGCTCCTCCTTCATCTGAGCTACGGGGATGCCGGGCTTGGAGGGGAAATCAAGATTATTAACACTTGCAACCCAAACGCCGTAAAAATACTTGTTCATAACAAAAAACCTTCCTTTCGGTATTCATTTGCTAAACAGTTTTGTGGTGGAGATACACTCTCCCCTATTATGTAAAAATTGTACCACAACTTACAGACTATTTCAAGTACATTTTTTAACATTATCTTATTAAAGGAGATACATCGCTATTTTTTATTTTTTTCTTGAAATAAGCGTATATGCGTGGTATAATGGCTTTGATTATACTTTATTTGTACTTCGTTTGTATTATAGGGGGATAGATATGAGCAGTCTGCTTTACGAAAACATTACTGTTATAGATGAGAGCTTTGATGCCAGGTCGGGTATGTATCTCGGCATAAGAGGCGAGGTTATTGACTACCTTTCGGACAAGGCGCCGGAGGAGCATTATGACGAGGTGCGGAGTGGCGAGGGACATGTGGCCTGCCCTGCTTTTTACAACATACACAGTCATTTGCCCATGGTGCTTTTGAGGGGTTATGCAGAGAATCTTGCTTTGGCAGATTGGCTCAACACCAGAGTTTTTCCCTTTGAGGCCAAGATCGAGGGCGAGGACCTGTATTACGCCACCCTTATGGCACAGGCAGAGGCGCTCCGTTTTGGCTGTGTTAGCTGTACGGAGATGTATTTCAGACTGCCCTACATATTTGCTGCCAACGAGGTCAGCGGCTTTAAGCTGAACGCCTCAAACGCCATTGTCTGCTTCGGCAACACGGATTTTGAATCGCTTAGCGAGTACAAGGAGTATATGTCCTGCCTTGCAGATCCTGCAATTGCGGCAAGCGACCGCTTCAGGCTTGATATGGCGGTACACGCTGAATACACCACTAATCCCGTTATAGTCCGCCGTGCGGCTGAGTTCGCAAAGGAGCACGGGATGAATATGCATCTACACATGTCGGAGACTATGTCCGAGCACGAGGAGTGCAAGGGCAGACACGGCATGACGCCTGCGGCGTATTTCGAGAGTCTTGGGGCCTTTGACGTACCCTGCACTGCCGCTCACTGCGTACACCTTGAGGGTGAGGATTTTGAGATACTTGCAAGAAAGGGCGTAACCGTTGCCAATAATACCGTAAGCAACCTGAAGCTTGCCAGCGGATTTGCAAACGTTGGGGCAATGCTGAAGGCGGGCATAAATGTGGGACTTGGTACCGACGGCGTTGCCAGCAACAACAACCTGAATATGTTTGAGGAGCTTAAGCTTTTTGCAACCATAAACAAGGCGCTTAGCGGAGACCCCACTCTTATCACCCCTGCGCAGGCACTTTATGCCGCTACGAGGGCGGGTGCATTGTCTCAGGGCAGAAAGGATTGCGGTCTTATCAAAGAAGGCTTCAAGGCAGACATAATGATACTTGATACGGACAATTGCTATATGACGCCCGTACACAATATGACAGCAAACATAGTTTATTCCGCTCAGGGCAGTGACGTGGTTACCACCATTTGTGACGGCAAGATACTTTACGACCACGGCGAATACACAACGATAGACATAGAAAAAGCAAGATACGAGGTATCCTCAAGAGCGAGACGGATATCGGACAGTGTTGGAGGTTAAATAATTATGATGGATTACAAAGCGGCGTGCGACAGAATCAATGAGCTTTCGGGCGGCTTCAAGCCCGAGATTATAGTTGTGCTTGGCAGCGGACTTGCAGGCTTTGCCGACAGAGTCAAGGCAGAGACCGTTATCCCCTACGGCGATATCCCCGGCTTTGGCATCTCTACCGCCCCTTATCACAACGGCAGACTTATACTGGGCACCGTAGAGGACAAGAGGGTCGCCTGCATGGACGGTAGGCTTCACCTTTATGAGGGGCACGGTCTTGAGGGCGTGGTATTCCCTCTCCGTGTACTCAGAAAGCTTGGAGCAGACAAGATATTCCTTACAAACGCTACGGGTGGCATAAACACATCATTTAAAGTGGGCGACATAATGCTTGTGGAGGACCACATAAACTTTCAGGGCAGAAACCCTCTTATGGGCCCCAACGACGAGGAACTCGGAGTAAGGTTTCCCGATATGACATACGCCTATAACCCTGAGCTGAGGAGAATAGCGGAGGAATGCGCCGATAGGCTGGGTATAGAGCTTAAGAAGGGCGTTTATATCGCCTGCACCGGTCCCTCCTATGAGACTCCTGCCGAGATAAGAGCCTTCCGTCTGCTCGGCGCAGATGCAGTGGGTATGTCCACGGTACCCGAGGTGATTGCCGCCGTACACTGCGGTCTTAAGGTGCTGACCCTTTCACTTATTACAAACATGGCGGCAGGCATTACGGGCAATAAGCTTACCATGGAGGAGGTTGCTGAGACGGGCAGACAGAGGAGCCTTGTGCTTGGCGGCTTGGTAAGCGAGATAATAAAAGCATGCTGAGGGACGGCAAGCTGCCACGCACGGTCAGTCTGGACACCTGCAGGGCAGAGCTTGTTATTATAGACCAGACACTGCTGCCTGCGGAGCTTAAGCTTCTCAGGCTGTGGGATTTACAGAGCATATGCGAGGCGATAAAGAAGCTGAGGGTGCGTGGTGCGCCTGCAATAGGCGTGGCGGCGGCTTGCGGTCTGTACTGTCTTGCCGCAAGATACACCGAGAGAGAGTCGGGCGCCTTTATGAAGCATCTTTCCGATGACGCCTCGGCGCTGAACGCCACGAGACCCACTGCGAGGAATCTGTCCTGGGCGCTTGAGGTGATGCTCAGATGTGCGGAGGCGGCGGCAGATGGCGGTGTTGCTTCCATTCTCGAGGCTCTCAAGTACAAGGCAAAGGCTATAGAGGAAGAGGACGTAGCAGTATGCAAGGCTATAGGCGAATACGGTGAGAAGCTACTTAAGGACGGGGACTGCGTTATGACGGTGTGCAATGCAGGTGCTTTGGCCGCCGTTGAATACGGTACCGCACTTGCGCCCGTTTACGTCGCAAGCGAGAAGGGCAAGAGACTGTCGGTGTATTCGTTGGAGACGAGACCTCTGTTGCAGGGAGCAAGACTTACCTCCTTTGAGCTTACGGAAAACGGAATAGACACAACGCTTATTTGCGACAATATGGCGGCTTCTGTTCTGGCAAGCGGTAAGGTCAGCGCAATATTCACAGGCTGTGACAGGGTGGCGGCAAACGGAGACGCCGCAAACAAGATAGGTACGTATATGCTTGCAATACTTGCAAAGCATTTTTCGGTGCCGTTTTATATATGTGCCCCCTACTCTACCATAGATTTTTCCACTCCCACGGGCGGCGACATAGTTATAGAACAGCGCTCGGAGGATGAGGTGCGCTCTCTTTGGTATGAAAAGCCTATGGTTACGGAAAAGGCAAGGATATATAACCCCGCATTTGACGTAACCCCCGCAGAGCTTATTACCGCATTCATCACCGAAAAGGGCATCAAGGTGCCAGATAAACTTTGAGAGAAGGTTGTATTTTGAAAGAAATCGCTACTCAGCGTTCTATGCTTTTAGTGGCTAACCCCAAGGCAGGCAAATGCGCCGCCAAGGAGAGGCTGTTTGATATCATTTCTCTGTTCTCGAAAAAGGGCTATACGGTTACCGTTTACCCTACAAAGCGTGAGGGCACCGCAGAGCACGTAAAAGAAGTATCTCCCCTTTACGACCTTGTAGTATGCTGTGGCGGTGACGGTACTTTAAGCGAGGTAATAGCAGGTGTATACGCCAGCGGAATCAGGACGCCTATAGGTTATATCCCCATGGGCAGCACCAACGATTTTGCGGTAAGCCTTGGTATCCCCAAAAATCCTATACTTGCCGCAAGAGCCATTATAAACGGCAAGCTTTGCAATCACGATATCGGCACGGTGAACGGCAGAGTGTTTTCGTATATTGCGGCTACGGGCGCCTTCACAAAAGCGTCATATTCCGCATCCCAAAGGCTAAAGAATTCCCTTGGTCACTTTGCTTACATCATTGAAGGTTCCAAATGCCTTTCCCAGATAAAGTCTTTCCATGTAAAGGCAGTCTTTGACGGCAAGGACATCGAGGGCGACTACATATATGCTTCTGTAAGCAATACCACCTCGGTGGCAGGACTTGTTAAGATGGACAGAGATGCCGTGAATTTTGCCGACGGCAGCTTTGAATTTTTGTTGGTGCGCAAGCCAAAGAGCCTTGCTGAATCGGCAGAGCTTATTACAAACCTGCTATCCAACAAGCTGAAGGGGACTTGCTTTGAGCTTCATCACGCTGCAAGAGTTGAGATGCATTTTGACAAGCCTATGTATTTCTCGGTGGACGGTGAGAAGAGCGAGCCCTACAAGGACGTGGTGATAAAGAACAGGAACAAGGGTATGCGCCTTGTTTTGCCCCGTAAAACCTCGTTTTTCGGGTAAGCCTTGCGCTTGTGTTTTTAAGGCAGAGTAAATTTATATCTGTTTTTATAACTTTTTGCTTGACAAGTGGGCTGCTTGCAAGTATAATGAACGTTAGTGGAATTTTGGATATTGTTGTATCCTTTTGTTTTCACTACAATATTTAGTTATATATTTTTTGAATATATAAAAAAGTAACTCAATCCGGAGGTAAATTATGAAAATGTCGCGTGTGTACAACATTGCACGCACCGCACTCGTCGTTCTGTGCGTAACACTTGTGGTATTTACCGCACTGTTCGGACTGAATCTCGAGATCGGTTGGTTAGGAATTGATATTGATCAAAAGGGCTTTATTGAAGAAGACGCCGTTGCTTTGGGTCTTGACCTTGCAGGCGGTACTTCTGTTGTCTTTGAGGTTGTTCCCAAGGACGGCGAGGAGGTTACCGAGGAGGGTCTTGATGACACTGTTAACATCCTTATCAAGCGTGTTAACAACCCCGAGGCAAGTATTTATAAGATAAGCGATACCGAGATCCAGCTCGATATCCCCGGTTATGACGATCCCGACCTTGTTATAGACTACTACGGCAAGAGCGGTGCTCTTAACTTCAGAGACAGCGACGGCAACATCGTTATGGACTACACCGCTATCGAGAAGGCTTTCTTCACCTTCCAGAGCGAGGACGGCACCTCCTACGAGCCCGTTGTTCAGCTTACTCTTACCAAAGCCGGCGAGAGCAAGTTCTATGATGTTACCAAGAAGATCGCAGCTAAGGCCTCCGGCTCCAACTACCTGAGCATTTACGTTGGTGAAGAGCTTATCTCCTCCCCCTCCGTAAAAGAGGCTATTTCCGGCGACAGCGTTGTTATTCAGAGCGATTCCTTTGCTGAGGATCAGACCGAGGCTGAGCGTCTTGCCAGCTATATCAACGCAGGCGTTATGCAGTATGAGCTTAAGTGTGACGAGATCCACGGCTCCAAGAGCGTTGTAAGCGCAACTCTCGGTGAGGAGGCTCTCGATACCAGCGTTACCGCTGCACTTATCGGTCTTATACTTGTTATGGTGTTTATGATAGTGATTTACCGCATCCCCGGCGTTGTGGCTTCCATCAGCCTTTGCGCTTACACCGGTGTTGTGCTTCTCTGCATCATCTGGGGCGGCGTTACCCTTACCCTTCCCGGTATTGCAGGTATCATCCTTTCCATAGGTATGGCAGTTGACGCCAACGTAATCATTTTTGAGCGTGTTAAGGAAGAGATAAGAGCAGGCAGAAGCGTTAAGCTCGCTTGCGAGATGGGCTTTAAGAAGGCTCTTTCCGCTATTATCGACTCCAACGTAACCACCGCAATCGCAGCTTTGGTTCTTTACTTCGTAGGCGAGGGTATGGTTAAGGGTTTCGGTATAACCCTGTTTATCGGTGTTGTTGTTTCCGTTCTTACCGCCTTCTTCCTCTCCAAGGGTCTGCTCCGCCTCTTCGTAGGCATGGGCTTTGTTAAGCCTTCCCTCTACTGCCCCAAGACAAAGGAGGTAGCAAGCAATGACTAAGTACAACTTTATGAAGAAAAAGACCGTTGCATTCATTATTACCGCAGTTATTCTCGTAGCAGGTCTCGCCTCCTTCTTTATCGGCGGCTTTAACATGGGCGTTGATTTCACAGGCGGCTCCAAGATCACAATGCAGATGGAAAAGACTCCTGCAAAGGCAGATATCGATACCATCGAGACTCTGGTTAAGGACGTTGTAGGTGCAGATAACTTCGTTTCTATCGTACACTCCACCTCCAACAACAAGACAGTTATCGTTACTGTTAAGTCCATGACCTCCTTTGATGCTCAGATAATCGATGCAATAGCCGCTCTTTACGGCATCACCGCTGATCAGGTTGGCGATAAGACCGCTACCTCTGACGAAGACGAGGAGTACGCTTATTTCACCTTCGAGTCCGACAAGGACCTTGGTGAGGAGGCAGTTAAGGATGCTATAAACGCAGTTGACGCAGACAGCTTCAAGTCCGTCAGCGTAAAGGATGGCAAGGTTACCATTAACTACTACTCCACCTCTTATGAGCAGAAGATAATCGACGCTATCAATGCTGACGAGGCACTTGAAATAGCTAACGAGGATATCAGCACCATCAGTAAGAACCGTGCTTCCGCTCAGACTAAGACCGCTCTTATTGCGGCTGCAGTTGCTATAGTTCTTATGCTGGTTTACATCACATTCAGATTTAAGCAGATCGAGTCCGGTCTTTCCTCCGTTCTTTGTCTGTTCTTCAACCTCTTTGTGATGTTTGCATTCTACTCTATCCTCCGTTGGGAGCTTACTCTCGACATCATCCCCGCTTGTCTCACCATTCTCGGTTACTCTATCAACGCAACGATAGTTATTTTCGACCGTATCCGTGAGAACCTTAAGAAGGAGACCGATTTTGAGGCTGCAAGCAACAGCGGCGTTCATTCTACCCTCCTCCGTTCCATCAACACCACCATCACTACTCTTATTACGATAGTTTTGGTTTATATTCTGGGTGTTGAATCCATCAAGGCTTTTGCACTTCCTCTTATTATCGGCATCCTTGCAGGTCTGTTCTCCTCCGTATTCCTTTCCGCTCCCATCTGGGCAGTGCTCAGAAAGTGGTTCAAGACCGAAGAGAGAGCTGCCGCAAAGGCACAGAAGCTTGAGGACAAAGCAAAGTAAGATAATTTCGATAAAAAGCCGTAACGGAGCCTTCCTTTACGGCTTTTTTGATAATACTTTTAGCGTTTACCGTTGTAATGTAAGGAAGGAAAGGCAGGTCTGTTATGATACTTGTAACCGGTATGTCGGGCTATATCGGCTCCCACACAGCCGTAGCATTGCTTAAGGCAGGCAAGGATATAGTTGGATTTGACAACTTTTATAACAGCTCTTTTGAGGCTGTAAAGGCTGTAGAGAGCCTATCGGGGAGGAGCTTTCCTTTTTATGAGGCGGATCTCAGAGATATAGACTCCATGGAACGGATATTCAAGGAGCACAATATAGACGCCGTGGTTCACTTTGCAGGTCTTAAGGCTGTGGGTGAGTCTGTTGCGAAGCCTCTGTTTTATTACGAAAACAATATATGTGGCACCGTCAACCTACTGAAGCTTATGGAGAAATACGGGGTAATGCGCTTTGTTTTCAGCTCCAGCGCTACTGTTTACGGTGAGCCGAAGAGCGTGCCTATCAATGAGGATTTCCCTCTCAGCACTACCAACCCCTACGGCAGTACAAAACTGTATATAGAGGGCATACTGAAGGATATGTGTAAGGCGAATAAGGAGTTCTCCGTTGCACTGCTCAGATATTTTAACCCCATCGGTGCACACGAAAGCGGACTTATCGGCGAAAATCCCAACGGCATCCCCAACAACCTGATGCCCCGTATATGTCAGACAGCCAAGGGCATTATGAAATCGCTTACGGTTTTTGGAGATGACTACCCTACCCCTGACGGCACAGGCGTCAGAGACTACATCCACGTGTGTGACCTTGCAGACGGACATATTGCCGCCCTTGATAAAATTGAAAAGGATACAGGCGTTCACATATACAACCTCGGCACAGGCAAGGGCTACAGCGTTTATGACCTCATTCACACCTTTGCCCGTGTCAACGGCGTAGAGGTGCCCTATACCGTCTGCCCCAGACGCCCCGGTGACGTGCCCGAAATGTATTCCGATCCGAGCAAGGCTAAGGCTGAGCTTGGTTGGGAGGCAAGGCTTGGGCTTGAGGATATGTGCCGCAGCAGTTGGAGCTTTATCAAGGATAAATAATTTTTTCGGTTTGGTGAAGAGATGACAAATATTAGCAAGATACGCAATTTTTCAATAATCGCCCATATCGACCACGGCAAGTCGACGCTGGCTGACCGCCTTCTTGAATATACCGAGGCAGTGTCAAAGCGTGAATCCGTGGACAGGATGCTTGACAGTATGGAGCTTGAGCGTGAGCGTGGCATAACCATTAAGGCTCGTGCTGTTAATTTCAAGTACCTTGCAGACGACGGCGAGATATATGATATGAATCTTATCGACACGCCCGGTCACGTTGACTTTAATTACGAAGTGTCACGCTCCTTGCAGTCCTGCGAGGGGGCTTTACTGGTGGTGGATGCTACACAGGGTATACAGGCGCAAACCCTTGCAAACGCTTATCTGGCAGTAGACAATGATCTTGAGATACTCCCCGTAATAAACAAGATGGATCTGCCCAGCGCAAACTTGGAGGCAACCAAGGAGGAGATAGAGGAGATAATCGGCATCCCCGCCGATGAGGCACCTGCCATCTCTGCCAAGATGGGCACTAATATAAAAGATGTGCTTGAGCAGATAATAAAGGTTATCCCCTGCCCCGAGGGCGACGGGAATGCCCCGCTTCAGGCACTTATATTTGACTCGTACTATGACTCCTACAAGGGCGTTGTGGTGTATATCCGTGTTAAAGAAGGCACTGTAAGGGTTGGCGACCATGTAAAAATGATGCACACGGGCGCTTCCTTTGAGCTTGTGGAGGTAGGTACACTATCCCCCTTCGGCTTCAACCCCAAGGGCATGCTTACCGCAGGCGAGGTTGGCTATTTCACTGCAAGCATAAAGAGCATTGCAGACACCGAGGTCGGTGACACTGTAACCTTACTGGATGCACCCGCTGACGAGCCTTTGCCCGGCTTTAAGAAGGTGCTGCCGATGGTTTACAGCGGCATCTACCCCTCTGACGGTGCAAGATACGAGGATCTGAAGGACGCTCTTGAAAAGCTGAGACTTAATGACAGCGCATTTTTATTCGAGCCTGAGACCTCTGCCGCATTGGGTTTCGGTTTCCGTTGCGGTTTTCTCGGTCTTTTGCATATGGAGATAATACAGGAGAGGCTTGAGAGAGAGTTTAATCTCGACCTTATCACTACGGCGCCAAGCGTTATCTACAAAATCACCTACAAGAGCGGTGAGGTGAGGTTTATTGATAATCCTACCAATTACCCATCTCCCGACGAGATAGAGGAGGCGGCTGAACCTATCGTTAAGGCTACCGTTATCACGCCTACCGCTTACGTTGGCAGTATTATGGAGCTTTGTCAGGACAGGCGAGGCATATTCATTGATATGAAATACGTGGCAGGCGACAGAGCAGAGCTTCATTATGAGCTGCCTCTTAACGAGATAATATACGACTTTTTCGACTCACTTAAGTCCAAGACCAAGGGCTACGCCTCGCTGGACTATGAACCTGACGGCTACAAGGCATCAAAGCTTATCAAGCTTGACTTTTTGCTTAACGGCGAAAATGTGGATGCGCTTTCCTTTATCGTACACTCAGACAAGAGCTACGCAAGGGCAAGACGCATTGTTGAAAAGCTGAAGGACAACATACCGAGACAGCTTTTTGAGGTACCCGTGCAGGCGGCTATCGGCGGCAAGATCATCGCCCGTGAAACAGTGAGGGCACTGCGTAAGGACGTGCTTGCCAAGTGCTACGGCGGCGACATTACCCGCAAAAAGAAGCTGTTGGAAAAGCAGAAGGAAGGCAAGAAGAAGATGCGCTCTCTCGGCAGTGTCGAGCTTTCTAAGGAAGCGTTTATGGCAGTTCTTAAGATGGACGAATAATCGTTTCGGGCGGCGATATACACGCCGCCCGTGTTTTTGGCAGGTGTAACAGCTATGAAGAAAAAATTGATGCTGTATTTTCATATCCCCTTTTGTTTATCAAAATGCGCATACTGTGCATTTTTCTCTGCACCCTGTACCGACGAAGCGCTGAAGGCGGAGTATACCGACGCTTTGATAAGGCAGCTTACGAGCTTTGAGAACGCAAAGGACTACAGTGTTAGCTCGGTATACTTCGGCGGAGGGACGCCTACGGTACTGGGGCCGGACAGGCTTGTGTCCGTGCTGAGTGCCGCAAGAGAGGTTTTCTGCCTTGAAGAAAACGCCGAAATAACGGTGGAGGCTAACCCGAAAACCGTAACCCGTGACTGTCTTTACTCCCTGAGGCAGGGTGGCTTTAACCGACTGTCCATAGGGGTTCAGTCCTTCAACAACGGCACGCTGAAAAAGCTAAACCGTGCCCACAGCGCAGAGGATGCAGTAGAGTGCTTTGCTATGGCGAGGTCGGCAGGCTTTGATAACATCAGTGCAGACTTGATTTTCGCACTGCCCGACGAGGACGTGAGCGAGCTGAGGCACAGTCTTGACAGCCTTATCGCCCTCAGACCCGCGCATATATCCGTCTATGGTCTGAGCATCGAAGCAGGCACTCCGCTGGAGCAGAATTATAGCTCCTACAGCTTTCCAAACGAGGAGGAAGAGGAGCGTCAGTACGAGCTTGTGTGCCGCACCCTGAAGGCAGCGGGCTACGGTCACTATGAGATATCAAACTTTGCACTGCCTAACAAAGAGGCAAGGCACAACACGGGGTACTGGGAGCGGACGGAATATTTCGGCTTTGGTGCGGCGGCTCATTCATTCTTTAAGGGAAAGCGATTTTCGTCCATTGCCCACACCGAAAGGTATATAGCGCTTACCAAAGAGGGGTATCTTGCGCCCACAGACTTTGACAGCTCCGCCGTGCTTTCAAAAACGGATGCCGAGGAGGAGAGGGTCATGCTTGGGCTGAGGCTTAGCCATGGCGTTGAGCTTGACAGAGGGCATGTGCCCGATATGCTGCTTCGTGAGGGGCTTGCTGAATACTCCGAGGGCAGAGTGAGGCTAACGGAAAAAGGCTTCAGGGTTTCTAACGCAATTATAGGAATATTATGCGAAACGGACGAAAAGTGACCCTTTTCTCATCTGAGTTTCTGCTATTTTAGAGTCGAGGGATGTCTTGCATCCCTTGGCTTTTTGTGTTATAATATTCATACAGAAATTATACAGAGGGAGGACTGTTTGTGCATATTTATCTACTGCTTGCGGCATTGGTAATGTTCGTATGCGTATTGCTTAATAAGGTATCCTCCCGCTTGGGTATCCCTACCCTTCTTGCCTTTATCGTGCTGGGCATGGTTTTCGGCAGTGACGGACTTTTGAAGATACCCTTTGACAACTATCTGTTTGCAGAGCGGATATGCTCGATAGCTCTTATATTCATTATGTTTTACGGCGGCTTTGGCACCAATTGGAGAGCTGCAAAGCCGGTTGCGCTCAGGGCGGCACTGCTGTCGGGACCCGGCGTTGTGCTGACGGCAGGGCTGGTAGGTCTTTTCTGCCACTACGTTTTAGGCATCGGCTTGCTTGAGGGACTGCTTATCGGCTCGGTCATCAGCTCTACCGACGCCGCATCGGTCTTTTCGATACTGCGTTCTAAAAAGCTGGGTCTGAAATACAATACCGCATCACTGCTTGAGGTGGAGAGCGGCAGTAACGACCCCTTTGCATATATGCTTACCACCGTAATCCTGTCTATTATGGATGCCGGTACGGCGGATTGGGGCAAAATAATATATCTGCTTTTTTCACAGCTTGTTTACGGCGCAGGGATAGGTGTTGCAATAGCCATGACCTCTGCATATCTTCTTAAGCGCATACGCTTTTCGTCCCCGGGCTTTGATGCGGTTTTCGTTACTGCTGTAGCCGTGCTGTCTTATGCGGCACCGGCGGCTGTGGGCGGCAACGGATATCTGAGCGCCTACATAGTCGGCATCGTCCTCGGCAACACCGAGATACGAAACAAGAAAACACTGTTTCCCTTCTTTGACGGAGTCACGGGGCTTATGCAGATGCTTATTTTCTTCCTGCTTGGGCTTTTGTCCTTTCCCTCTGCTCTGCCCGAGGTCGCACTTACTGCCTTGCTTATAGCGCTGTTTTTGACCTTTGTGGCACGTCCTGCCGCAGTGTTTGCCATACTTGCACCATTTGGCTGTAAGATACGGCAGATGCTTGTGGTTTCGTGGGCAGGTCTCAGAGGTGCGGCATCCATCGTTTTCGCCATTATCGCTTATATGGACAAAAATACCGTGAACGATATTTTTCACATCATATTCTTTATCGTTCTGTTCTCCATTCTGTTCCAAGGCTCACTTATACCCGTAGTTTCCAAAAAGCTTGGGATGATAGACACCGAGGCAGACGTTATGAAGACCTTCTCCGACTATACCGACGAGGTGCCCGTGCAGTTTATTCAGGTCACTGTAAGCAAGGGGCACGCATGGTGTGACAGGCAGGTAATGGATATCACCCTACCACCCGACACACTGCTGGTAATGCTTGAGCGCAACAAAAAGCGTGAGGTGCCCAACGGCGGCACTCTTATACTTGAAGGCGACGTGCTCATACTCAGCGCACGCTCACCCGAAAAGGCTGAGGATGTGTATCTGGTGGAGCAGCATATAAATGCAGACGATGCCGAGGTTGGAAAGCATCTTTGGGAAACCTCTGACAAGGAGGGTCTGGTGATACTTATCAAACGTGGCAACAGCGTGATAATCCCTAACGGCAGTACCCTTATCCAAGCCGGCGATACCTTAGTTTACAACAAGCCGCAATAAACGCAGATCCCCTGCAGCTTTATCGCTGCAGGGGATCGTTTGCTTATTATTCTGTTTTTATGCAAGATAGGCAATAGCGGTGGTGATATCGCCGTCTGCCTTTTCAAGAGCCGCCTTGCAGGCGTCATGGTCCTTGCCCGTTTGAGTCATAACAATGCGTATCGCCCTATCGAGAAGCTTTTTGTTAGTGGGGCGCATATATACCATCTGGTTACCCTTTACTCTGCCGAGACGCACCATAACGCCTGTAGAAAGAGTATTGAGTATAAGCTTTGTGGCGGTGCCCGCCTTCATACGGGTAGAGCCGTTTATTACCTCGGGGCCCACCTCGGCAACTATAGCCACGTCAGATAGTGGGATAGCTGTACTGTTTTTATTGCACTGAACGGAGATGGCGAGAGCGCCTATACTGCGTGCGTATTCAAGAGAGCCGTGTACGCAGGGTGCACTGCCGCTGGCTGAAATAGCAACGCAAACATCCTTTTCGCAAAAGCCCTGCTCCTTAAGCTGTGCAACCATAGCCTCGGCGTTATCCTCCGCACCCTCAGCGGCACGGAAAGCCGCATCTCTGCCCCCCGCTATAAGTCCCTGAACCATCTCATAAGGAGTACCGTAGGTGGGAGGGCACTCAGAAGCGTCAAGCACGCCGAGTCTGCCCGAGGTGCCTGCGCCAACGTAAAAGAGCCTGCCACCCTTACCAAGCCTTGCCGCAGTGAGGTCGATAGCCTCGGCAAGGGAATCTGCCGCCTCTGCCACAGCGAAGGCAACCTTCTTGTCCTCCTCGTTTATGAGTCGTACCATATCTATAGTTGACATCTCGTCTATATGCAAACTGCTTTTATTGACCTGCTCGGTCTGAAGGGCATTATAATCCATATCCCTACCTCCATTGTTTTTCTCTATAGGATTTTACACTCATAAGCCCCCTTTGTCAAGAGGTTGGCTTGACAGCAAAGCATTGCCCGTGGTAAAATAAAGCTAATAATTCTATTATGGAGCGATTATGGAGCACACACTTAAGGTCATCGGTCACGTACATACGGATTTCCCCACAAAGTTCGGCATACCAAGGCAAAGCGGACTTGTGGAGGAGCTTGAGGGGCAAATAGTTTTTCTGCCCGAATATAGCCGTGAGGAGGCTTTCAGGGGGCTTGAGGGTTTTTCTCATATATGGCTTATCTGGCAATTCTCACAAGCGGTAAGGGAGGATTGGTCGCCTACAGTGAGACCTCCGAGACTTGGAGGTAACAGGAGGCTTGGGGTGTTTGCCACACGCTCGCCCTACAGACCCAATCCGCTGGGGCTGTCCTGTGTAAGGCTGGTAGGGATAGAAAGGCACCCCGCCCTCGGCACCGTTTTGCATATCCGTGGGGCAGACCTTATGGACGGTACACCCATATACGATATAAAGCCTTATCTGCCCTACTCCGACAGTCGAGCGGATGCACAAGGCGGCTTTGGCGCAGAAAGACTTGGCTACAGCCTTCAGGTGGTAATAAGCGACGAGCTTTCTGCAAGGGTGCCCTCTGAGAAAAGAGATGCCCTTGTAAAGCTGTTATCCGAGGACCCGAGACCCTCATATCAGGATGACCCCGAAAGGGTATACGGCTTCTTTTTCGGCAATCAGGAGATATGCTTCAAGGTGACGGAAGGAGTGCTTACCGTTACCGACGTCAAAGAGGGCGCACAGCGAAAGCAAAGCGGTTTTTGATTGACAATACAGGCAATGTGTGATAATATGGTAAGGATAAGGGGGAGAAGGCGTTTTCTGCCCCGTGACAATAGCTTTTGCGTAGAAATGGAGTGCAAAATGAATATGTTCAAAAAGCTTTTATGTATGCTTATGACCCTTGCAGTGCTGTTTTCCGCCCTTGCGGGCTGCGGCGCAGGCGAAAGCCAAAGCGTTGCCGAGTCGGGTGATGAGAGCGGCGAAAACGGCAACACCGACAACGGTACCAAGGGAAGTTATGCCGTGAGCCTTAAAACTGCAGGCGGTATGCCGCTTTCGGATATCGATATCTACGTATATACCGACTCTACCCTCACCGAGCTTGAACAGTTTGGTAAGACGGACGAGAACGGCAACGCAAGCTTTGAGCTTGCGGCAGGCAAGGAGTACGCCTTCACCCTTTCGGGTGTACCCAAGGGATACGACGTCAAGGATTACTACGGCTTTACGGGCAAGGGCGCTAACGTTATTCTGGCATCCTCCGTTATACAGGGCGAGAACCTTGCCGACGGTAGCTTTGGCGTTGGCGACGTTATATATGATTTTACCGTTACCGATATAGGCGGCAACAAATTGACTCTTTCCGAGCTTCTTAAGGAAAAAAAGCTCGTTATGCTGAATTTCTGGTACACCACCTGCACCTGGTGCCTTACCGAGTTCCCTGTTATGGACGAGGTTTACGGGGATTACAGCGACGAGGTCGCCATTATCGCTCTTAACCCGATGGAGGGAGATGACGCCATAAAGAGCTTTGCTTTGGATATGCCCCTCTCCTTTCCTATGGCAGCCTGCCCTTCCTCCTGGGCGGCGTCCTTTGGCATACAGGGCTATCCCACATCGGTATTTATAGACCGTTACGGCACGGTATGCCTTGTGGAATCCGGCGCCATCAAGAGCAAACGTCCTTTTCTCAGCGTGTTTGACCACTTTACCGCCGACGAGTATCAGCAAAAGCTGTGCACGAGTATTGGTGACCTCGTTACCAGCGTTAAGCCTGACAAGACTATGGACTCCTCCGAGGCTGTAGGCGAGGCTATAAACAGCGGTGACATTACTGTTACCTACCGTCCCGAGACCGAGGGCAACAACTGGGAGTATTCCTGGCCTTTCATTGTGGGCGAAAAGGATGGAGAAAAGTGCGTTTATTCCACTAACAAGGATATTGAGAGCTCCTTTGCCATTATGTACGCCGACGTGGAGCTTAAGGCGGGACAGGCAATAGGCTTTGACTACTACATATCCTCAGAGAGCCTCTGCGACATACTCTACGTTATAGTCAATGATGACGATATATATCAGATATCAGGCGAGAAGAACGAGTGGGCGTCCTGCTATCCCTGCGTAGCGGAAAAGGACGGCACCTATGAGCTTGCCCTTTGCTACCTAAAGGACGATGCCGACAACGCAGGCGAGGACAGGGCGTACATAAAGAATATGCGTGTAGTTAACGCAGAGGACATAGACGTGGCATCCTATCTGCCCAGGAACGCCGCTACCTCCGAGGACGGCTTTGAATACAGCTATGTAGACATTGTTTTCAACGAGGAGGATGGCTACTATCACGTAGGGACTGCAGACGGGCCTTTACTGCTGGCAGACCTTATGGGCATTACCCCCTTTAACGAGGAAAAAAGCGTGTTTGACCTTATTTACGGCGGCAGTATAACCGAGGGCGGTCACAACTACTATGATGATATAGTCAAGTATTGCTCCTTCGCCTCCAACTCCTCCCTCAATGGCGTATGCACGGTAAACAAGGAGCTTGGGGATCTGCTCAAGGTAGTAGCGAGGATAGCAGGCTTTGACGGGGACGAAAACGAATGGCTTAAGATATGCAAGTACTTCACAGTTTACGGCAAGGACGCCCACCAGCTTGTTGACCCCATCGAGGGACTCGCTCCCTTCTCTGCCCCGTCCGCTTATCTCGGCAAGGGCAATGAGGCGAACTATTTCTACTATGACAGACCCATTATCCCCAGAGGTCTGCTTAGGGAGTTTATCCCTCAGAAATCAGGCGCATACCGTATAACCTCTCATAATGAATCCAAGGACGGTGTTGACGCCTGGATATTCAACGCCGACCACAAGATAATACTTACCTACGAGTTATGCGAAAGGATGTTTGAGGAGGATGGCGAATGCTCTATGGTCTACTACATGGAGGCAGGCGTACCCTATTATATCAACATCGCTTTCTGGGATATGTACGAGATGGGATATATCTATTTTGACATCGAATACATAGCCCCCTCTTACGAATATTTCCGCACCGCATCCCCCGGCTTTTTCACCTATGATGACGGCACCACGGGCGAGGAGATGAACTACACTGTAAGCGGCGGTATTACCCCCATCCTTAAGGACGGCTACTATTATGAGGACCTTGGCAAGGATGAAAACGGTAACCAGCTCTACGGCAGTCTTATCTATGCCGATTTCAGTGGCATTACATCCGTATTCAGCTCTCCCATAGCAACGGTAAACACCACGGACGGCGAGGGCAATCCCCTTGAGATAAAGGGTCTTATAGAGCTTGGCGGCTTTAACTTCACCCTTACCGAGGAGGACGAGTTCGTGCTTGCATACCTCAAGGCACGTAACTTTGACGTGGAGGAGACCGACAAGTATCTGAGAGAATACTGGGGCGACACCTATGACAGCTATGCTGAGATATATCAGCTTGATGACGTTTACGAGGGACGCTACCACGGCAAGGGTGAGGACCTTACTGCCAAGGCTACTGCTTATCTCGATGATATGCTTGATGAGAAGGCGCATCCCGAAAGAAAGGGCTGTGTACCCGTTACCGAGGAGCTTGCCGAGCTTTTGCAGATGCTGATGGGTAAATATACCTTCAAGGACGTTGACCACTCCTGGCTTAAGGTCTGCTATTACTATGACCATATAGGTGCGTAAGTTTTTTGAAAGGCGACAACATTATGAAAAACAAGATATTGGCTTTTTTAGCGCTGTTAATATGCTTTTGCACAGTTGCTGCCGCTTGCGGCGGTGGTGGCGAAGGTCTATCCGAGAGCGGCTCCGGGACGGAGCAAAGCGGCGAAGCCTCAGGCAACGCAGATTATTCGGTTACCGTGACCGATTATCTTGGTAAGCCCTGCACCTCGGGCATTGTGGTTTTGTTTATGCAGGACGGGGCGCAGGCGGCAATGCAGGTGGTAAACGCCGAGGGCGTTGCGGTAAAAAACCTTAAAAAAGGCAACTACACCGTGGAGCTTAAGTTTACGGACAGTAAGGCTGCCTATTACTACAACAAGGAGGGGCTGGAGCTGAGCGCAGAAAAGACCGACCTTAAGATAGAGCTGCTTAACGGCACGCCTGCCGAGGGCGAGGAGCTGTATGCATCGGGAGAAGAGCATACCGCTTACGACGTTAAGGAGGGAGGCACCTTCCTTACCCTTAAGTCGGACGTGCGCAACTATTATCTGTTTACCCCTACGGTAGCAGGTACATACGAATTCACTACCGACAGCATCAACGCCAAGATCGGCTACTACGGTGCACCCAGCTTTGTTCAGGAAAACAGCGCCGCAGAAGTTGTAGATAACAGCTTTACCCTATCGATAAGCGACTCTATGATAGGCAAGGATAACACGGGCACCACCGTTATCGTTGTGGGGATAGATGCCGTTGATATAGACAAATGTGTGCTTAAGATAGAGCGTATCGGTGACCCCAAGCACAGCATTGCAGACGAGCCCTGGACTGTTTACAAGGCAAGTGAGACACCCTCTGCCTTTACGCTTGAGAGCGGCGTGAGCCTCAAGAATTTTGACCTCACGGCAAGCACCGACAGCTACGCCCTTGTGTACAACGAGGAGGACGGCAGTTATCATCTTGGCAGCAAGGACGGAAAGCGTGTCTACGTTTGGCTTACTGAAGAGCCTCCGTACATGGCGTGCTTCAAGACCGTGCTTGAGTCTGTGGGGATGAACAGATATTTCTTTGATGACGAGGGTAATTTCGTCAAGAAGGAAAGCTACAGTGAATGCCTGCTTCAGTACATTGAGTGTGCCGACAAGGAAAAGGGTGTGTATCCCCTGACTATGGACCTTGAATATATCATCAAGCAGTGCGGCGAGCACAACGGCTGGTGGAAGGCAGACAGCCACGGATTTATCTTTTACAATGCTGCCGAGCAGCCTATGGCAGAGCTTAATACAGAGATAGCATGGCTGTTTATGTGCTGTTACGCCGAATAAAAGCATTATGCCCCGTTGGGGCGGCAAGGTGGTTTGTTATGAAACATACTGAAGGATATAGAAAAAGCACTCGCATATACAGAGCTTTGGCCTTTGCTTTGGCACTCGTGCTGTTGCACGGAGCAGTTGTCGGATGCAGTGGCGATGACGGAGCATCCTCCACCGGCGGAGACAGCCAGTCGAGTGGGAGCACCGAATACACCGTTACCGTAGTTTCTGACACGGGTTCGGCGTTGGAGGGAGTTACAGTATTTGTATACAGCGACAGCAGCCTTGAGGACCTTAAGGCAGTGGAGACTACCGACAAAAACGGCAGTATACGCTTTACGCTCCCCGCAAAAGACGGCTACACCGTAACGCTAAACGAGGTTGCGGACGGATACAGCTACGAGGAGAGCTATTCCGTTACGAATACCGTCACCGAAATAGTGCTTAAGACCGTACTGCCTACGGACGCAAACGGTCAATACGGTCTTGGCGATATGATGTATGATTTTGAGCTTACGGACGTTGACGGGAATAGCTATAAGCTTTCCAAGCTGATAAAGGAAAAGGGCACTGTAGTGCTCAATTTCTGGTATATGGGCTGTCAGCCCTGTGTTAACGAATTCCCCTATCTTAATGAGGCTTACGGGGAATACAAGGACAAGCTCACCCTGCTTGCCATCAACCCCATCGACGAAAGCGCAGAGGCAATAAAAAGCTTTGCGGACGAAAAGGGTCTTGATTTTCCCGTTGTTGCGGGCGATAAGGCTTGGGAGAGCCGTATGGATATAAGCGGCTACCCTACCACGGTGGTTATCGACCGTCACGGCAAGATATGCCTTGTACACACGGGTTCTGTTACCTCCAAGGACGAGTTTGCCCATGTATTTGAGCGTTTTACCGCAGAGGATTACGCACAGACCGTGTTCAACCATATAAATGATATCTATAGCGACAGCGAGGGTACAGACGGCAATCCCACCGAAATAGGCGGCGTTACAGAGTTTGAAATGACCGTAGAGGCAGGTAAGACCGAATACTGCGACGTGTATAAGATAAGCGGTATGACTCTGACCGTTGAAAGTCCCAATGCAATTATCGTTTACAACGGAGACGAATACCGTGCCGAAAACGGCAAGGTCAGTCTGTACGTGGTGGCAGAGGACACCTTTACCCCGATAAAGCTCGGCGTAGGCAACGCAGGCGATGAAAAGGAGACCTTTAAGATAGTGTTCTATTATCCCGAGGGTTCCTCGGGCAACCCCTACCCACTAAAGCTTGGGGAGTTTAATACCGATATAGCAGAGGGCAATGACCAAGGCGTATATTACGAATACACAGCCACCGCAGGCGGCACTCTTACACTTGAATGTCTTAGCGCCGAAGGCGGTGTGGAATACGATTATATTCTGTATAATCTTGACAGCTATGCCCAGCGCAGTCTGAGCGCAGACGGCGTTGAGGGTGAGAACAGTGTTTCTGTAGAGGTAAGGAAGGGTGATACAGTCACAGTGACCATAGGCACTCTGCCCGACAGCTCCAACAACTACCCCGCCGCAAGCTTCAGGTCTGTCGCATCCTTCAAGGAGAGCGACGGTGGAGAAGAAGAAAGCACAGGGCAGCTTACCGAATACGGCGTTACCGTAAAGGATGAGAACGGAAAGGCTGTGAAAAACGTTGGAGTGTCTTTTGTTACCGAAAACGAGGAATACAAGGCAATTACGGACGGAAACGGCTATGCTTACGCAAGTCTTGATGCAGACGGCTGTACCATAAGCATCACAGTACCCGATGGTTATACGGCGGAAAGCACCGAGCTGTCTCTGAGCGAGGACGCTCCGTTGGCAACGGTCAAGATTACGAAAAAGCCGATTTTGCAGAAGGAATACACAGTAATTGTAAAGGGCGATGACGGCAAGGGTATAAGCGGAGTTGCCGTTACGGTTGGGAGCTCTTTCGGACATACGGATGCAAACGGCAAGGCGGTCTTCACACTGCCTGATGGCGATTATTCCGCAAGCATCTCTGTGCCTGACGGGTACAGTGCGGAAATCACCTCCGCTACGTTCCCCGAAACAGGGAGCAATGCCCTTTCGTTTACCTTGAAAAAGGGCGGCTCGCAATCGGGCACCGCAAACAAGCAGGACTACGGCGTTACCGTGAAGAAGGCTGACGGCACGCCCGTTTCCGGAGTGGCGGTAGTGTTTGAAAAGAACGGCAATACTGTCGCCATGCAGACTACCGACAGC
The DNA here is from genome assembly GCA_017521025.1 of Clostridia bacterium. Classification (GTDB taxonomy): domain Bacteria; phylum Bacillota; class Clostridia; order Oscillospirales; family CAG-382; genus SIG636. The sequence continues at coordinate 25,731 of JAFXEB010000010.1, forward strand.
AAGGGCATTGCCACGGCAAGCCTTGAAAAGGGCGATTATACTGCAAAGCTTGCTTTTGCAAACGGCGTAGACCTTAACTATGACAAGCGCTCTACTGCGCTTACTGCCGCAAACAGCAATATTACAGTAACGGTTGCGGAGCCCGTCGGTAACGAGGTCACAGAGCTTTATCTCGGTGACGCTCATCACCTGTCCCTTGGCGGCAACTACGGCAAGCTGAATAGCGCAGAAGAGGTTACGTATTTTGTTTTCGTCCCCGAGAGAGACGGCGTATACAGCTTTACCACCTCCTGCAAGGATACTGTCATCAGCTATTGGGGCAGTAACACCAGCTTTATTTACAACCAGACGGATGCTACGGATTATAAGAACAACCTATTCACCGTCAGCATAAAGGAGAGTAATCTCGGCGCAGTATATATGGTGGGCGTAAGCGGCGGTGAAGACTGCGTTATCATCGTTAAGCGAATCGGCGATCCCGAAAAGACCATAGAGGATCTGCCCTGGGATGTTTACAAGCCCGAAAAGGCACCCGAGAGCTTTAGTCTGGGACTTGGTTCTGCCGTCAGCACAAGCTTTATCGATGTATCTGCAAGCGACGTAAGGCTTGTGTATTCCGAGAAGGACGGTATGTATCACCTGAACACCGAGGACGGCAAGGTGGTCTACATCAAGCTCAGCGAGGGGGCACCGTACCTTTCCTTCGCAAAGCTTATTGAGACGTCGGGGCTTAAAAAGTATTATTACAATTCAAAGGGCGAATGCTATAGGAAAGAGGACTACACCGAGTGCATGAGTGCTTACGTGGCGTGCATGGATAAGGACAGCGGGCTTTACCCACTTGACGATGACCTTATCTATATGATAAAGCAAAGCGGCGAGCATGCGGGCTGGTGGGATAAGAGCTCTGCCACCTACCTGTTCTCTACCCTGCCCACTCTTAACACAGAGATAGCGTGGATGTTTGCACTCTGTACCGTTAACTGAGATAAAAACGGCTGTAAAAAGAACTTAGTTCAATTACAGCCGTTTTTTTGTGTAAAAAAACAACAAAAAAATATTGCAATACAGTGCAAATAATGCTATAATACATTACAAGGTGTAGTAGTATGAGTATCTGTGTACCCATATCTTGACCTGAATCTGAAACAAGGAGGAATATATATGCGTAGATTTGTTACTGTTCTCTCGCTGATACTGGCGCTTTGCACCCTGCTTTGCCTTGGCGCTTGCGGCGGTAAAGACGCAGACAGCAGCGGCGATGAGCCTTCTGCCGATACCTCTGCCGCTGACAGCACCGTAGAGAGCGTGGTTTCTGAGCTTGTTTCCGAGACTTCGGACGAGTCCTCTGCTCCAGACGGCAAGGTAGAGTACAAGGTTGCTGTTACCGATGCAGACGGCAAGGCTATGGCGGGCGTTATGGTACAGCTTTGCCTTAACACATGTTGCCCCGGCGTTACCGATGCAGACGGCGTTGCGAGCTTTAAGCTTGAAGCTGCCGACTACAAGGTTTCTGTTATGACTATGCCTGAGGGATATACTTACGCAAGCGAGGAGACAGAGTTTCATTTTGAAGAAGGCTCTACCGAGCTCACCATAACCCTCAAGACTGCCGAATAGCTTATCGGCATTACTACGTTTTTTCATCAGTAAAAATAAAATAAATAACAGGAGGAAAAAATGATGAAAAATTCTATGCGCAAGTTCTCTGTGCTTATGGCACTCCTTGTGGTTCTCAGCCTTGTTGCTGTTGTGCCCGCAATGACCGTCAGCGCAGATACTACCCCCATTGACGCTAGCCTTGATGCGGTTCCCGGTTCTTTCACTACCGATACCGTTACAGCAGGCGGCGAGCTCGTTTACAATTTCTACCGCATCGGTGGCACCATCCTTACCATCAATGATGCCAACGCCACCATTACCAACGGCGAGGACGTTATTACCGCTGTTGACGGCGTTCTCACCTACAACGTTCCCCCTATAATGCCTATGATGCCCACCACACTCGTAGTTGGCAACACCGGCACTGAGGATAAGGCGTTTACTCTTGAGTTCGCTTACCCCCTTGGCTCTATGAGCAACCCCGAGGCTCTTGAAGAGCTCGGATATATCGACGCTACCGTTGCCGTAGGTAACACCGACGGCTATTACTACACCTGGACCGCTCCCGAGGCAGGTACCGTTACCGCTACCATCTCCTCTGTTACCGAGGGCGCTTTGGCTGACCTTGCTATAACCAATCAGAACAGTTACGCAATGAGGAGCATCAGCGCTGACGGCGTAGAGAACGACTTCGGCGAGACTGAGATCGTTATCGAGGTTTCCGCAGGTGATGTTCTTTCTATCCAGGCAGTAGTTCTTCCCGACGAGGAAGACTGGAGTTTGCCCACCACTGATACCGATATCAGCTTCTATGCAAACTTCGCAGCAGTTCCCGGCACCGAGAACAACCCCATCGTTCCTGATTACTTCGATATCCCCGGTTCCTTTGAGACCGTAGAGATCGCTGCAGGCACAACCGTTTATTATCAGCTTTACAACGTAGGCGGCACCATCCTCTCCATCGAGGCTGATGTTACCGTTAACGCTAACGGCACTGACCACAATGCCAAGGACGGCGTTGTTGAGTTTGTTGTTCCCGAGTCCCTTATGCCCAGAGCTCCCATCACCCTTGCTATCACCAACAACGGTGACGAGGCTGCAAAGTATACCGTTAAGTTTGACATCCCCGTTGGTGCTATGACCAATCCCGAGATCATCGAGGAGCTTGTTGACATCAACGTAAGCCTTGATGAGGGCGACTATGACGGTTATTACTATTCCTGGACCGCTCCCGAGGACGGCGTTCTTTCCGTTAAGCTCGAATCCACCTCCGAGGGCACTATGGCTGAGGTTGTTCTTGTCAACGGTCTTGTTGTTAAGAACGCAAGCGATGCTGACGAAAACGGCGTTATCTCTATCGATGTTGCTGAAGGCGACGAGGTTATCATTCAGGTAGTTGGCATTGGCGACGAAAGCACTAACTATGTTGTTCTTGCTACCAATGTTGAAGTAAGCGTTGATTTTGCTGCTGCTAACGCAGACAGCTCCGAGACTGAGACCGATGACAGCTCCGACGCCGAGACCGATGACAGCTCCGACGCCGAGACCGATGACAGCTCTGACGCTGAAGCCGGCGACAGCTCTGACGCCGAGACCGGTGACACTCCTGCTACCGGCGACGCAGGCATGGCAGTATTCGCTATCCTGGCAGTTGTATCCCTTGCAGGTGTTGTTGTTGCTAAGAAGGTTAAGTAATTAACACATAAAGCAAAAACGTGTATAAACGTCCCCCACGGCAAAAGCTGTGGGGGACGTTTTTATATCGGTTGCGGACAAAAAGCGTGTGCCGAATACTGACACACGCTTTTTATTTGTTTGCTGTTTGTATTTATTTGCTGTTTGCTATTATCCCGTCAACGCTCTCCTTTAGGTCATCATAGGTGAGCGAGGAAAGGAATATTCTTGCTATCACGCCCTCAGAATCGAGGATGACCGTGTAAGGATACGTGCCTCTGCCACCGAGGGTGGAATAATAACCCTCACTGTTATCTACGGTATAGTCCTTTACGAAAACGATGGGAGATGACTGATAATACTTGCCCACATATTCAGGCGCAGGAGTAAACGCCATAGAGGTATGAACTGCGACCACGGTAACTGCATCCCCGTATTCCTCCGCAATACGCTCGAAATACGGAAGCTCGTTCACGCAGGGGGTACACCAGGTGCCCCAGAAGTTGATTACGGTTACCCTGCCCGTTGCTGTAGGGTCAAAGGTCTCGCCAGTGATACCGTCCTTATCAAACAGCTCAAGCTCGTACCCATAGCAGGTATCCCCTACCTGATTGCCGTATACCGCATCACCCGACTGTGAGCTTTCGTCGGTTGAAGAGGCGGTGTCAGAATCCTGCCAATAGTAGACGAAGGCACCGATAAGCACGGCAAGCATCAGGGCAGCCGCAATACATCTTACTGCAAGGCGTTTACCGCCCTTGGTATTTGCTTGTGCCGTGGCGGTATCTGTAGCGATATCGTTAGGGCGAAGGACGGGAGACGTGCCCTTCCAGCTAATAGCCTTGGTAGGGCAAGTGCCGATACATTCACCGCAATTGATACACTCAAAATCACCAACGTGGCGAACGTCCATTTTACATTTGTTAACGCAAGCGCCGCAATGGATACATTTATCACCGTCAAGCCGTATGCCGAAGACGGAAAAACGGTTGAACAGCCCATAAAGTGCACCGAGCGGGCAGAAAAAGCGGCAGAACAGGCGGAACACGAAAACAGAACCCACTACAAAGCTTATAAGCAAAGCAAATTTCCATGTAAATATGGGGCCAAGCATTGAGAAGTAGCTCTCGTTGATCTTATTGGACAACAGACCTATGCCGCCCTCAAAGGTACCTGCGGGGCAGATGTACTTGCAGAAGGCGGGGAGAGGAACGTCACGCAGGGCGTATATTATGGGAATTATAAATACGAACAACACGAGAAGAGCGTATTTCAAGAAGGAAAGCGCTCTCGTCACTGCGCTTTTCTTGAGCTTTGGCGTTTTGACCTTAAAAAACAGCTCCTGCACAAGTCCGAAGGGACACGCCCAGCCGCAGATAAGTCTGCCGAAAAGCACGCCGAACAGCACAAGAATGCCGCCCATATAAAACACGGTGCTTTTATCAGAGCTGAAGGCGCCCTGCAGAGAGCCAAGGGGGCAGGCACCCACTGCGCCCGGGCATGAATAGCAGTTAAGCCCCGGCACACAGAGGTTTTTGCTGTTGCCCTTATAGATATTACCGCCGGCAAAGCCCTTCAGATTTGCGTTATATAGCAAGGCAAAATAAAGCTGTATGAGCTTACGCCTTGTGGGAACAAGCTTTTTTACCGTTTCTTTAATTACCATAAGCATCACCCCAATCCCACACATTCGGTACAAATGTTGATGGCCTTGGTAAGCACATCAGCCATACCACCCATGCAGATACCCACAGTGAGAAGCACCGCACCTATAACCAAAAGTGCCAAACGCACCCACCCTGCCGCCTTATCGGCTATGAGCTTTTTTTGCGCCTGCGTTGCCGCTTTAGGCGCCTTTTGAAGAGCGGTCACTTCCCTTTCCATACTGTGCCTGTAGGGGAAATACAAAGCACCGATAAGAAGCACAAAGGGAGTATAGCAAGCTACAAGGACTGCAAAGGCTTTGGCAACAGATGTGCTGATGTCATCTGTATAATTAGCACCGTTAAGAGCATAAAACAGATATACCACGGTAATAATCGCAAATACCGTGGCGGGGACTGCGGTCCATATACGCCTTTTGCGTCGCTCTATTTCCACCGTTTTTACTATATCAATGTCACATTTTGAAAGGTCTGCACTGAGGCTGAGACGCTTCAGCCTATAGGACACGGGCGTCCTTTGCGGCTTATCAGCTTTATCTGGCGCAAGGAAACGGCAAGCGAGGCCTGCGGCAAGGAGCGCCAGCCATATATATACGGGCACGGAAACAGAGTCAAGCCCTTCTGCCACGGTGGCACGGGTATACTCTCCCTCACCGCCACGATATATGCCAAGGCTAGCGCTGATAAGACAAGCCCCCACCGCCACTGTGAAAACAGCGGTCAGTATAGCTATAGTTTTTTTCAGGATATAAAAGCCCTTGTTGTTACTTTCGCTCATATATACGTCTCCTACCAGTTGCAGTCAAGATATTTTATCACAGAATCCGACAAAAGTAAAGTACATTATTATTTTATATATTAGGTCAAAAGGCTTGCTTTTTCGGCAGAAATATAGTATGATATAGTGATAAGTGCTGTAATTATGGCATCAAATGACAGAAAGGCGTTTCGACCTATGAGCAAAAGAAAAATTGTCAGTTTAATCAAAGGAACAATAGTGGTTATCATTGCCGCCGTGATGCTTATCGGCTGCTTTGCTTCTGCTCCGGCTAACAGCTCCGCACCCAAATACGGTGCGGCGTTTATTGAGCGTTTGGAGGGCGTTGGCAGTGATTATACCGACCACCTGAACGGCAATGTGGTGTACAGGCTGCCCGAGGGTGTAAGCGAGGATGTGGAGCTTTCGGTCATCGTAACCGTTGACACGAAGGACATTATGTCCGTTTACGAGAACACGGACAAGAGCGTGAGCCTGGGTCAGTTCGCCGCAGGGAGCGCCGAGGCGGCTGAGATAATCGAGGAGATACAGGGCAAGAAGGCGGAGGTGCTTTTTGCTTTGGACAAGGCGGGCGTTGAATACTCCACAGGTGAGGACTACAGCACCCTTATCTCAGGCTTTGAGGTGCTTGTTGCCGCTAAGGACTATCCAAGGCTATGCAGTGTTCTCGACAAGGGGTACAGAGCCATTGTGGGCGAAGTATACGAGGTATGCGACACCACTGTGGTTGAGAATGAGGTAAACGTGTTCGGTACGGGCATTTTCGACAGCTCCGCCGCAGGCTACGATGGCAGCGGTATGGTGGTTGCCGTGCTTGATACGGGACTTGACTCCAAGCACTCTGCTTTTTCTACCGACAATTTTTCATCAGATAAATTAGGGCTTACCTATGACGAGGTTGCGGCGCTGATAGATAAGACTACCGCATCCAAGCTATTTGAGGGGCTTAGTGTTGACGACGTGTACGTTAACGAGAAGGTACCCTTTGGCTTTGACTACGCCGACAGCGACCCCGATATGTATTCCACCCACAACGAGCACGGCACTCACGTTTCGGGTGTTATAACGGGCAAGGACGATACTATAACAGGCGTTGCGCCCAACGCTCAGCTTGTGGCAATGAAGATATTTTCCGACGTTATGGATACTGCACGCTCCTCATGGATACTTTCCGCCCTTGAGGACTGCGTTATACTGGGCGTAGACGTCATCAATATGTCGCTCGGTACCGCCTGCGGCTTCAGCCGTGAGAGCGACGAGGAGGCGCTTAACGGCGTTTACGATAAGATACGTGCTGCAGGCATCAGCGTTATAGCAGCAGCATCAAACAGCTACAGCTCCGCCTACGGCTCCGAGGCTAACGGCAACCTGGGTCTTACCTCCAATCCCGACACGGGCACGGTCGGCTCTCCCTCCACCTACGAGGGCGTTATGTCCGTAGCATCCATTAAGGGCACCGAAACACCTTATCTCAAATTCGGTGACACCATTATATACTTTGACGAGTCCAACAACGGTGCAAACGAGCCTAACGACTTTTTCGCAACTCTGCTTGGAGACAGAGAGACGCTGACAATAGAATACGTCACCGTCCCCGGTATAGGCAGAAGCGCAGACTACTCGGGTCTTGACGTCAAGGGCAAGATCGCACTTGTAAGGCGTGGCGACAACACCTTTGAGGAAAAATCCTTTATAGCTCAGGCACAGGGTGCGACAGGCATCATCATATACAACAACGTTTCGGGCGATATCAAGATGAACGTTGGCGATGCGGAGCTTGCCACCTGCTCTATCTCACAGAATGACGGTGAGATGCTTGCGGCGGCAAAGACGGGTACGCTCGTCCTTGCGGTAAGTCAGAAGGCAGGACCGTTTATAGACGATTTCTCCTCCTGGGGGCCCACTCCCAGCCTTGGCATAAAGCCCGAGATAACCGCTCACGGCGGTAACATTCTCTCTGCCGTTACAGGCGGCGGCTATGATAGGCTATCGGGCACCTCCATGGCTTGCCCCAATCTTGCGGGCGTAGTTATTCTTTTGCGTCAGTACGTGGTTGAGAGCTTCCCTGAGATTGCTAATGACAACGTGAAGGTCTCTGCCTTGGTCAACAGACTGCTTATGTCCACCGCTGACATAGCCCTTAACACCAACGGTCTGCCCTATGCTGTCAGAAAGCAGGGCGCCGGACTTGCGAACCTTTTAAGCTCCCTCAAGACCCCTGCATATATCACCACCTTTGATAAGGACGGCAAGGAGATGGACAAGACCAAGCTTGAGCTTGGCGATGACCCCGAAAAGAAGGGCGTATATGAGATGAGCTTTACCGTTAACAACATCGGTGACGGCTCCCTCTCCTACGATATAGGTGCCTTTGTCTTTACCGAGGGCGTAGGCGAGACCAAGACCAATTCCGGCAAAACGACTGTTTCTGAGGAGGCATATATACTTGAGGGCGCTGAGCTGGCGATAGGCAATATCAGCGGCGGTACGCTGAACGGCACAAAGCTCACCGTAGGCGCAGGTAAAAGCGCATCGGTTACCCTTACCGTCACCCTCAGTGACAGGGACAAGGCATATCTTGACAGTTCCTTTGAAAACGGCATGTACGTGGAGGGTTTTATAACCCTTACTGCCGTAGAGGGCACCGATATAGACCTTAACGTGCCCTATCTCGCCTTTTACGGCGACTGGACGGTAGCACCCCTCTTTGACCTTGACTATTACGCCACTAACGCCGACGAGCTTGATGACGCTATAGCTATAGAGGACAAGACCATGGCAGATGCCTATGCGACCCGTCCTATCGGCGGCATTTATGACGACTACGTAAGCTTTCTCGGCTCGTACTATTTCAAGCAGAATCCCGAGGACATAGTTATCGCCGCAAGCCGTGACTATATTGCTCTTTCAAATCAGGAGGGCGCTATACACTCTCTCAGGTTTGTGTGGGCGGGCCTTTTAAGGAACGCTGAAAGGATAGTAGTTACCATAACAGATGACACCACGGGCGAGGTGGTGTTTGAGACTGTGGACGATGACGTAAGAAAGTCCTACGGTGACGGCGGTACCCCCTACCCCTCCAATGTGGAGATAGAATTTGATACAGCAGACTACAACCTTAAAAACAACACAAGATACACCGTAAGGCTTACCGGATATATGGACTACGGCGACGGTGCCCTTGAAACCAACAAAAACAACGTGTTTGAGTTCCCTCTCACCGTTGACTTTGAGGCACCTACCGTAACAGATACCGAGTTTTATTACGAGTATGACAACACCGCAAAGAAGAACAGGCTTTATGCCAAGGTAGCCGTGTATGACAACCATTACGCTATGTCTGCCCAGCTTGGCTACGTTATCAACGAGACCGACGCCGATGGGAACACCGCACCTCAGCTTAAGACCTTTGGCAACTACCTTACCCCTGTTTACGCATCCAAGGCTAACACCACCACTTACGTTACCTTCGACCTTACCGATTACATCTACAAGATAAAGGAGAGCGCAGTTAACAGAAACACATTTGTGTTGACCTGCTATGATTACGCTCTCAACTACGCCTCCTTTGAGATAGGGCTGCCCGACGAGTACGTGGACTTCTATTTTGAGGGACTTGAGGGGGGACTTACAATGAGTCCCAACGAGGTATATACCCTTGAGCCTGCCACCTATCCCGACAGCGCATGGACAGAGCTTCTCTCCTACGATTCCTCCAGCGTTAAGACGGTCAGAGTAGTAAACAACAAGCTTGTAGCCGTAGCACCCGGTATGGCTACCATCAGGGCGAGAGACCCTGAGTCGGGCAAGAGCGTTACCTTCAAGGTAAAGGTGCTTGCGGAGGGCGACGAGGGCTTTGTAAGATATGACAAGCCTGTTGCTGACGTGTTTATGCTTGATGGGTACAAGACGCTGAAGGCGTATTATATGGTTGACAACGATGACAAGGAGCTTGGCGATACAGGCGACGAGAGGTTCTTTGGTAAGGATTTCTCGCTCACTATGTATCCCTCCGAATCCGTTGCGCTCAACTACACCCTTAACGCATATTTCCCCAACGATACTACCGTAAGCTTCGAGGCAGGCAACAGCTCTATTGTTACAGTGAACGAGAGCGGCGTTGTAACGGCGGTTGCAGAGGGCTTCTCCTCTGTTACCGTTAAGGTACTGCTGGACGGACAGAGCACCTTCTACTCCCAGACAGTGAATGTGGAGGTAAAGGACCCCTACGTTACCAACGGCGGACAGCTTACTCACTATTACGGCAACGGCGGTCTTGTAAGCGTACCTGCCGACCTTTCACTCAAGGAGATAGGACCCTTTGCTTTCTCTAATTTTGAGTACATTATGAAAACTCCCGAGGAGCTGGAGATAGATGACCGTGAGACCTCTAAAATGTGGTTTATCGGTGACAGCACCATTACCAAGGTAATCCTGCCCGAGGGCGTAAAGAAGATAAGCAACTACGCTTTTGCGAGCCTTACTGCACTGGAGGAGATAGTGCTGCCCTCCACTCTGGAGTCCATTGAATACGGCGCATTCTACGGCTGTACCTCCTTAAAGAAGATCAGCTTCAGCGGAGAGAACAACCTTAAGATAATCAACCAGAACGCTTTTGAGAACTGCGACCTTGAGGGTGACCTTGATCTCAGCGCAGTATGCATCGTGTCTGATTACGCCTTTGCCGGCAACAAGGACCTTAAGACCGTACAGCTTTCAGATACCCTACTTTCTGTAGGCAGATACGCCTTTGCGGGCTGTAAGAGTCTGGAAAAGGTGACCATTGATGCAGACAAGGTTAAATACGGCTCCTACGCCTTTACCGATTGCGAGGCACTTACCGAGTTTTACGTTAATGCCGCAGTTATCCCCGACGGTATGTTTTACGAATGCAGGAGTCTTGAGACGGTGACCGTGGGCAAGGACGTTAACGATATAGGCGAGTTTGCGTTCAGAGACACCAAGGTGAGCCGATTCGTTATATCAGAGGGCAACAGCGCCTACAAGGTGAAAGAGGCAGACCACATCCTCTCTGCCGACGGCAAGATGCTTATTGCGGTTGCGGCAACGCTGAGAGGTGACTTCGGATATGACTCTATCGGCGGCACAAGGGTAACTGCTGTTGGCGTGGGTGCTTTCTCCCACAACACCAAGCTTTCATCTGTTGTACTGCCCGAGGTTACCGTTATTGGCGACTACGGCTTTGCCTCCTGCGACGGACTGAGCTCCGTCACCTTAGGGAAGCTTACGGAGATAGGAGAGTACGCCTTCTTTGAAACTCCTATTACGGAGCTGCCCGCCTTTACCAAGGACACAGAGATAGGCAGATACGCTTTTGCAAACACGGCAATAACCTCAGTTAACGTGCCTGACGGCACGGTGGTTAAGGAGGGTGTATTCAGCGAGAACTTCAAGCTGGAGAGCATCACCGTAGGCGATGGCGTTACACTGGGCAAATACGCTTTTCAGGTCAGCAAGGACTACGCTTTCAGAGTAACCAGCTATTTTGATGAGCTTGGCAGAAAGCTGTTCTACTACGAGTTTGGTACGGCGTTAAGCTCGCTCACCATCGGTAAGGACTGCGTCATAGGCGATAACGCCTTTGCAAACGCCGCAAGCCTTGAGGCTGTTACCCTTGGCAACGGCGCAAGGATCGGCTATATGGCGTTCTACAACAACGCAAGCCTTAAGGAGATAGACCTTTCCAAGGCTCTGGAGATAGGCGACTACGCCTTCTCAGGTGACGTTTATTACGTTTGCTACGACGAGAACATGAACAATGCGGCAGCCGACGAGGATGGTCACTACATTTACACCTACCACTCTCCCCTGTTTGAAAGCATAGATATAAGCAGCTCCGCTTCTGTCGGAGAAAACGCATTCTCTTACTGCAGAAGCCTTAAGGAGATAGTGCTTGGAGATAAGATAACGGAGATACCCGATTACGCCTTTGCAGGCTGTATCGCACTTGAGAGCGCAGATCTTAAGGGTATAGTCACCGTAGGTAACAACGCTTTTGCCGAGACCGATATCGCTTATCTCGACCTTAGCTCTGCCACAAGTATCGGAGATTATGCCTTTGTATATGACCACAGCCTTGAGCAGCTTGAGCTTAACCACGAGGGCTGTGAGATCGGCGAGGGTGCTTTCTCCTACTGCGAAAAGCTAACAGGCGTTAAGGGACTTGAACACGCCAAGAGCCTTGGCGACTACGCCTTTGCATACTCGGGACTTACAGAGGCAGACCTCAGCGGTGCTGAAAGCCTTGGAGATCACGTGTTTATGAAGGAAAGCCTTACGCCCTTCACGGTGGTGCTTGGAGAAGCGCTGGGTTCTGTGGGAGATAACCCCTTTGCTATGTGCGATATCGCTCCTTTCAGCAAGATTGAGAGCACCGAATTCAACGGTCAGACCTTTGAGACCGCCCTTTACACCTTTGATATAAGCGACAGCGTAAAGGTTATAGACGGTTCTCTTTACTGCAGGACGGCTACGGGACTTGAGCTTTGTGTTTACGCCGCAGAGGGCGAAAACGCCAAGGTTGCCGAGGACACCGTAAGGATAGCGTCTTTTGCCTTTGCAGGCGCAGACCTGATCGTTGCTGAGCTTCCCTCCACGGTAAGAGCTATCGGGCACAAGGCGTTCTTCGACTGCAAGAGCCTTGGCACCGTGGTGTTCACAAGCTACGAAGCTCCCATTCTTGAGGAGGAGTTTGACCCCACCTATTACGAGTGCTTTGAGCACATACCCGGCACCGGCGAGTTCGGCAACTACACCGATTATCACGGCAATGAGGTGCCCATTATCGGTATGGGGCTTCTCCCCTACTATATGTGGAACACCACGGACGGTCTGTATTTCAACGTATTCTACGGCGCAAGCTTCATTGATTACGTAGGCTATGTGGAGGACAAGCTTACCATGGTGAAGCCTGTTAACGGTCAGTGCTATGACACCTTTATTATGGAGCAGTACTTTGATATGAGCATCGAGGGTGCTGCGGCGGCTGACGATGTAACTCTTGTGGCGATAGAAGCCATAAAGGCCATACCCAAGCAGGTCACTTACGAGGACAAGGCTTACGTTGAGGCTGCCAGGGCGGCTTACAGCAGGATTGCCACCACTGTACAGCAGTCTCTGGTTATCAACTACGCCGACCTTGTGGCGGCTGAGCAGAGGATAACAGCCCTTACCCCCACAGAGGGCGAAAGCTCGGAGGACGCCGAGGGTGAAAACGGCGCCGGCGGCAAGAGCATGAGCATGCTTCCCGTATGGATAAGCGTGGGTGTTATATTTGCAGCTGCCATAGGCATATCCCTCGTTACCGCTATCAGCGCATCAAAGAAGAAGAGTGCTGATAACAGCACAGAGGACGGCGACGGAAGCGATACCGACAGCGCCGATATATAAAAGCCACAGGCTATTTTGAAAGAGGCGGATATATATGAAATTTAGAATTAAAAGCTTTATCGCAGGGCTTATACTTCCTGCCGCAATACTTCTTGCGGCAGGCTGTGGGGCAGACCCCACACCCTACGAGGTAAACGATGACAAGGGCTACACCGTCAGCGTAAAATATGACGCTAACGGGGGCATATTTGACACTAATACCTCGGTTATTATGGATTCTTTCAATATTTCGGACATGGAGATGAAGAGTGACGGCACAGTGGATATAGCACTGCTCTCACCGGACGATGCAAGACGTGGCTCGAGCAACAGCTTTACCCCCTCTTTTGGCGGTCATTTTCTTGCAGGCTGGTACGCCGAAAGGACGGAAACGCAGGACAGCGACGGAGAGAAAAGCTACGTATACTCAAGGCCTTGGGATTTTGAGACGAGCCTGCTTACGGTGGATGCAGACGGCAAATACAGCTCCTCGGAGCCGGTAATGACCCTGTACGCCGCTTGGATACCCCTCTTTAAGGTCAGCTTTTACAGCCTTGAGGACGGAGCGCTTATCGACAGCTACAGCTTTAACCCCACGGAGAAGGAGGGTATCATCCTTCCCAAGTGGAACAAGGACAGCGGCGCCATCGATATGAACGATTTCCCGAAGAAGACAGGCTACACCTTTGAGGCGGCTTATCTCAACGGAGAAGGCACAAGCAAGATCGACGGAGAGGTGCTTGCACACAACGGTAAGGTCAACCTTGAAAACGGCACTGCGGAAAACACCGAAATGAGCGTATATCTGAGCTTTGTCGAGGGTGATATATATCACATTTATAAGGCTGAGCAGTTTGCCGCAAATTACAAGGCAGGCGGCACCTATATCATACACGAGGACCTTGATTTCTCTGATGTGATATGGCCTTCCGCTCTTACTACGGGCAGCTTCGGCGGCAAGATAGCAGGCGGCGGTCACGTGTTTAAGAACATAAGCGTTTTGCAGAACGATAACTCAAAAACAAGCTTTGGCTTGTTTGGTCAGGTAAGCGAGACGGCAACTATCACAGATATTTGCTTTGATACTGCAAGCATTACCATCAAGAAGGGCATACGCTCCGCAGGCAGCAGCTACGGCACGTTTGCGGGCACAGTTGCCGATGGCGCTGAGATAAGCGGCGTAAGCTTTAAGAACAGCGTGCTAAGTATCGACACAGGCTGTTATTTCGGCACCGAGGACTATACGGTAGGCCTTATCTGCGGTACGGGCAGTGCTGATATAGACAGCTCAGGCATAAGCGTAAGCACGGTGGGTGACAAGCCCGACAGACTTACCGTGACAGTAAACGACGGCACCGTAAGTATTACCGTAAACGAATAAATAAATTAACATAAAAGGAGCATGTTTTATGAAAAAGATTCTTGCATTTATACTGTGCCTCGCTATGTGCGCAGGCATGGCAACTGCCTTTTCAGGCTGCTCAGGCGATGAGGGCGGAACGAAAGCCGATGCGCTAGTTATTATGACCGACCAGCTTGACGGACTTTTCAACCCCTTTTTCTCCACCTCCGCCGCTGACGGTACCATCGTCAGTATGACTCAGATCGGTATGCTTTCCTCCGACTACGTTAACGGTGAGGTAACTGTTGCTTACGGCGACGACGTTGCCGTTGTAGTCAAGGATTATGACGTTGTTGAGAAGGCAGACGGCAGTATCGACTACACCTTCGTTCTCAAGAACGGCATCAAGTTCTCTGACGGTCATCCCCTTACTATGGAGGACGTACTGTTCAACTATTACGTATATCTCGACCCCGTTTACACAGGCTCCTCTACCCTTTATTCCACGAAGATACAGGGACTGAACGAGTACAGAACTCAGACCGTCAGCTCCACCACGGGCAGCGGTGACGAGCTTGTTAATTCACAGGCGAGCTCTATGGCGCAGGCAAGAGTAGACGAGCTGCTCAACCTTTACATCTCCAAGAGGAAGGCATCTGTTACCAGCGAGGTAAGCTTTGAGGAGATGAAGGCGGCTATAAACAGCCATTCCGTAAGCTCAGGCTACAAGGCGGCTATCTCCAACAACCCCGCAGAGGTAGGCTCTGCCAACCTGCTGGCTGACTACGAGCGTGCCCTTGAGCTGTTTAGGGAGGAGCTTGAGTCCGATTATCTCAGCGCACAGGAATCCTATACAGACAAGCCCTACACCGATTATGACGAGTTCAAGGACCCCATATTCTGCTTTATGTATTCCGAGGGCTTCGTTGCAGTTAAGTATGCAGAGGGTGAGGACGGCAAGATAGACCGCACTAAGATAGAGACCCTTACCCCCAACTACTCCAACGTTTCCACCAAGGAGCAGGCTATCGACTACGTGTTCAACAGCAAGATACAGTCTGCCTTTGACGAGGTACTTCTGTACTGGGCGACCGCAGGTAACCTTATGAGCGAGTACTCTGCCAAGGCAAAGGAGGTAATACTCCACAAGAATTCTGCTGACGGCACTCTTTCTATACCTAATATCTCGGGTCTCGTTTCTCTCGGTCACACCGACCTTGCAGGCAGCAAGATAAGCGTTAACGGCACCGAATACACCGTTGCTTCCTCTCATAACGCTGACGGCACCGTTGCCAACGCAGAGGAATACGACGTACTTCGCATCACCATTGAAGAGGTTGACCCCAAGGCTATATGGAACTTCGCTATCCCCGTTGCTCCTCAGCACTACTACGGCGAGGGCAGTAAGGTCAGCGTTGATATTGCAAACAACAAGTTCGGCGTTGAGTTTGCAAGCTTTGAGTTTATGACCGACGTGCTTCAGTCCACGAGAAACATAAAGCTCCCCATGGGCGCAGGTGCCTATAAGGCAACCGACAGGAACAACAGCGATGCTCCCGATCAGAGCGGCTTTTACTCTGACAATGTTGTTTATTTCAAGGCTAACGAGCATTTCACCACCGTTGGCGAGAGCATAGACAACGCAAAGATAGAAAAGGTGCGCTATCAGATAGTAAGCTCCAACAACGCTATTGCGGCTTTGGAGAACGGCACCGTTCACTACATCTCCCCCTCCCTTACCGCAGACAACTACGAAAAGCTTGAAAAGCTTTCCTCCAAGGGCATGGTGACTCTTACGGGCGACCAGCTCGGTTACGGCTACGTTGGCATCAACGCCGCCAAGATAAACGATATCAATCTCCGCAAGGCAATAATGAGCGCAATGAACACCGCCCTTGCACTGGACTACTACAGAGTAGGCACCGCCTCTCAGATATATTGGCCTATGTCCAAGGTAAGCTGGGCTTATCCCAAGGGCTCTGCCGCAACAGATAACGGCAAGGGTTATCCCCAGATAGGCACCTGGAGCGACGATATCGCTATAAACAACATCACAAGCTATATGCAGCAGGCAGGCGTGAGCGCAGGCGATTCCAAGCTGAAGGTCACCTTCACCATCGCAGGCTCCAGCCTTCAGGACCATCCTACCTACAAGGTATTCAGAGATGCGGCTGAGCTGCTTAACAGCCTCGGCTGGGACGTTGAGGTGGTTTGCGACACGCAGGCGCTTACCAAGATAAATACAGGCTCTCTTGCGGTATGGGCGGCAGCCTGGTCCTCTGCTCTTGACCCCGACCTTTATCAGGTTTATCACAAGGATTCTACCGCTACAAGCACACTGGCTTGGGGCTACAACTACCTAAAGAACAGCGGCACCGCTGAGGAAACAAAGATACTTAACGATTTAAGCAAGCTTATAGACGACGCCCGTGCTACCAACGACCAAAGCACACGCGCGGCTCTCTATGAGGATGCTATGGGCCTTATCCTCGACCTTGCCGTTGAGCTTCCCGTTTATCAGAGGAGCGTGCTTTACGCCTACAACTCCAAGGTCATCACCAATATGCCTGCAGAGGCAGACATAAACCCCTACTCTTCCCCCCTTGATAAGATTTGGGAGATCGAATTTGCTTCATAAAAACGGAGTGATTTTATGCTAAAGTATATCCTTAAAAGATTAGCCTATTGCGTGCTTATCCTTTTGGGTGTGTCCCTTATCATATATTTCCTCATAAGGCTGATGCCCGTGGACTTCATACAAAGCAAGATCGACGCTATCAATCAAGGCGGTGCCACGGTGAGCGAGGAGACCGTTAACGCTATGTACGAGATGTACGGGCTTGGCGACAACAGCTTTTCGGGTATTATGAGGGGCTACGTTAATTGGCTCGGTGCATTGGCTCAGTTTGATCTGGGCACAAGCTTTGTTTACGGTATACCCGTAGTGGATGTCATTATCGAGCACATGGGGATATCCTTCATTATCGCACTTATTGCTACGGTGTTTGAATTCCTTATCGCCATTCCTCTTGGCATCACTGCGGCTACCCACCAGTACAAGCTCAGGGATTACGTTGTGACGATTCTTGTTATGATAGGTATTTCCCTCCCCTCCTTCTTCTTCGGGCAGATGCTTAAAAACCTGCTGTCGCTGAAGCTTGGGTGGTTCCCTGCATCGGGGCTTGTGGATGCAACGTCGGACTACGGCTTTTGGGGACTTATGGGGCAGTACGTATCTCATATGTTTATACCCATACTTACCATAGTCATACTGAGCATAGGCGCAAGGATGAGAATGACCCGTACCAATATGCTTGAGGTCATGAACTCGGACTACATACGAACCGCCCGTGCCAAGGGACTTAAGGAGAGCAAGGTTATCAACAAGCACGCCTTCAGGAACACGCTGATACCTCTTGTTACAAGTCTTGCAGGGCTTTTGCCCTCACTGTTTTCAGGCGCTATCATTACCGAGCAGGTCTTTGACCTGCCCGGTATCGGTAACATAGCACTTGATGCTATGAACAGGGGTGATATCCCCTTTATTATGGGCTACAATATGTTTCTTGCACTGCTGAGCGTGCTGGGTGTGCTGCTGGCAGACCTGATGTACGCCGTTGTAGACCCCAGAGTAAAGCTTGAGTAAGGAGGCGTTTTGAATGGAAGAGCTTAATAAAAAGAACATCCCGAACGGTACGGAAGATACCGAGGCGCCCCTTGACAAGAACATAAGACTGATGTCTCCCACCCGTATGGTGGTCAGAAGGTTTTTCCGCTCAAAGCTAAGCATATTGGGACTTATTATGGTCATAGGTCTGTTCCTTTTCAGCTTTGTGGGTCCCCTTGTTTACACGGAATGGGGCGAGACGGAGCTTGACAGAAGCGGTACCGTGGAATACGCATTTGCCGAGACCACCTACACGGTCAACGGCACTGAGTATACGGTCAGGCAGACCATAGAGACAAACCTTACGGACAACTTCCTTGCGCCTCCCTCGGAGGAGCATATTCTCGGCACGGACGATCAGGGCTATGACATCTTTGTGCGCCTGATGTACGGCGGCAGGATATCTCTTACGGTCAGCTTTCTTGCAGTATTTGTTATTACGGTATTCGGCACCGTTCTCGGCGGTATAGCAGGTTATTTCGGCGGTGTTATCGACAACGTGATAATGCGTGTATGTGACGTGCTTATCTGTCTGCCCGGTATACCGATACTGCTTATTATCAGCACCATACTTACCGCATCGGACATTGATGCGAAATACCGCATATACCTGCTTATGATATACCTTACGCTCTTTTCCTGGCCCGGCACGGCAAGGCTTGTCAGGGGACAGATACTCTCGCTGAGAGAGCAGGAGTATATGGTTGCGGCAGAGGCTATGGGGTACTCCACATCGAGAAAGATATTCAAGCATCTGGTACCCAACGTAATGCCCCAGCTTATCGTACAGATGAGCCTCAGTCTCGGCAGTATGATACTCTATGAGGCTACGCTGTCCTATCTGGGGCTGGGCGTTCAGGCGCCTTACGCTGCCTGGGGCACTATGATAAATATTATTTCCACCAACAACGATATATTGCAAAACCACCTTAACGTATGGGTGCCCGCAGGCGTTTGCATAGTTATTGCGGTGCTTGGACTTAACTTTGTTGGTGACGGTCTGCGTGATGCGCTCGACCCCAAGGCAAGGAGGTAAAGAATGAAAAAAGAAACAAGCATTTCAAAAGCCTCTGCTACCAAGGGGTATCTTACGGGCAAGGAGATACGTGCTATAGCCAAGGCAAACAAACGTGAGATAAACCGTCTTGAGAAATACAAAAACCGCCGTGCAAAGCTTTCGGAGTTTACATCCGAGATGAAAAATGACGGCAACATCCTCGAGATAGAGGATCTGCACACCTACTTCTTTACAGAGCAGGGCGTGGTAAAGGCTGTAAACGGTGTGAGCTTTGACGTGCCCAAGAACGCCACCGTCGGTATAGTTGGCGAGTCGGGCTGCGGCAAATCCGTTACAAGTATGTCGGTTATGCGCCTTATACAGGGTCCCCAAGGGCAGATATACTCAGGCTCTATCCGTTTCAGCGGCGCAGGGGACAACGAGGTATACGATATCGCAAAGATGCCCGTGCACGAGATACACCGCATAAGAGGCAAGCAGATTGCGATGATATTTCAGGAGCCTATGACCTCACTCAACCCTGTGTTCACTATAGGACAGCAGCTTGACGAGGTAAGCTTTATTCATTTCCCCGACGTTACGGAGGATGATGCGAGAGCAAAATCCATGGAGATGCTTAATCTCGTCGGTATTGCAATGCCGGAAAGGGTATATAAGGCGTTTCCTCACGAGCTGTCGGGCGGTATGCGTCAGCGTGTTATGATAGCCATGGCGCTTGTGGGCAATCCCCGTCTGATTATAGCGGACGAGCCTACAACTGCGCTTGATGTTACCATACAGGCGCAGATACTTGACCTTTTGCGGGAGCTTAAGGACAAGATAGACGGTTCTATACTGCTTATAACCCACGACCTTGGCATTATAGCGGAAATGGCTGACTACGTTGTTGTTATGTATGCGGGCAGAGTTATAGAGAAGGGCACCGTGGAGGAGATATTCCACAACCCTATGCATCCATATACAATAGGATTGCAAAGGTCAAAGCCCACCCTTGACTCGGACAGCGACACGCTGTTTAACATTCCGGGCAACGTGCCTAACCCTATCAATATGCCTGACCACTGCTATTTCAAAGAAAGATGCGACAGATGCACAGCAAAATGCTCGGGCGATTATCCGGATATGATACAGGTCAGCCCTACCCATTTTGTGGCCTGCCACCTGTGGGGAAAGGAGGAGCAAAATGGCTAAAGAAAATAACTGTTCATTCGCCGGCTCCGAGTACATACTCGAGGTAGAGCATCTGAGGAAATGCTTTCCGCTTAAAAAGACCTTGACAGGCAAGGTAACCAGCGAGCTTGTAGCGGTGGATGACGTTTCCTTCAGGCTTAAGGCAGGCGAGACTCTTGGCATTGTCGGCGAGTCAGGCTGCGGTAAGACCACTCTTGGGCGCACCATTTTAAAGCTACACGAGGCAAACGGCGGTAGGATAATCTTTGACGGCAGAGACATTACGAGCCTCAAGTCCTCTGAGATGCGTGAGCTGAGAAGACAGATGCAGATAATATTCCAAGACCCCTACTCCTCCCTGCCACCGAGGAGCACCGTTGGCGGCATACTTTCGGAGCCTGTTTCTGTGCACAAAATAGTGCCTAAGGAGCAGATAAAGGACTACGTGCTTACGCTGATGGATAAATGCGGTCTTAGGGACTATTATTACGAAAGGTATCCTCACGAATTTTCGGGTGGTCAGCGTCAGCGCATCTGTATCGCCCGTGCACTTTCCGTAAACCCTAAGCTTGTGGTGTGTGATGAGCCTGTTTCTGCTCTGGACGTTTCTATACAGGCGCAGATAATCAACCTGCTGAAAAAGCTTCAGGAGGAGATGAACCTTACCTACCTCTTTATATCCCACGATCTTTCCGTAGTAAAATTCATATCGGATAAGATAGGCGTTATGTATTTGGGCAACATAGTGGAATATGGCGATAAAAAAGACATCTTTGCCCGTCCTCTTCACCCATATACAAAGGCGCTGTTCTCGGCTATCCCCTATCCCGACCCTGCGGTGAAGATGAACCGCATGGTGCTTAAGGGTGACATCCCCTCACCTGCTAACCCTCCTAAGGGCTGTAGATTCCATACACGCTGTCCTTACGCAAAGCCCATCTGCGCCGAGGTGACGCCGGAGTACAAGGAGCACGAGACGGGTCACTTTGCCGCCTGCCATCTGCTTGAGGAATAGTGGCGATGGCAAGAGAGAAAAAGAAAAAGGAGAAGATAGTATATTACGACGATGGCAGCACCGTCGCAGATATGTCAAATCTTTCACACAAGCCTGCTAAAGCACCAATGGAAGAAGCACCATCAAACAGTCTGAAAGCAAAGCTACAGACCTTTTTCGGCGCTATGCGGCTGATGGTGATGCCGATGCTTGCGGCTGTTTTGGGGATAGGTCTGATATACGCATTGATGTATCTTCTTTTCACTCTTTTCAGATAGCAAAAAGAAAGCGCTCATACCGACATCAGTTATCGGTGTGAGCGCTTTTTTGTATTCAGTGTCCGAGAAATTCTCTTATTTGCGGTAACATAGCCTCAGCGGTGCGTCTGCCTATCTCATACGCCGCCTTAAGCTTTTCGGGGTCCTTCTCTACCCTGCCGACAGGCAGTTTTTCAGACGGACGCACTATGAGCACAGCACCGTCAGATGCTCTCTTTTCTGCGTAGGCTATTGACTCATTATAAACCTTGTGCCTATCCGCCATCGCTTGTACGAAGTCTTTGTATCTTCTGTATTTGAGCCTTATGACGGGCATCATATAGTTTTTCTTTTTTGTGTAGCCCCGGGACTGAGTCAGCACAAAACAGCCCACGCATTGCACCGCCCTCAAGAACGAGACCGTAGCCCATCCTCACACCCCCATTCAAAAACTCTGCGTGCATTATATCACAAAGCGGCGTAAAAAACAACCATATATCAAGCCTTGCAGAAAAAAGAAGAAAACAAATTAATAAAAATGCGAAAAAAGCCTTGACAAAAGCGCTCCCATGGTATATAATAATTTTTGCTGACGCCGGAATGGCGGAATTGGCAGACGCCCGG
Source organism: Clostridia bacterium (assembly GCA_017521025.1). Lineage (GTDB taxonomy): Bacteria > Bacillota > Clostridia > Oscillospirales > CAG-382 > SIG636. Next base: position 47,910 of record JAFXEB010000010.1, read on the forward strand.
GACTTAAAATCCCGTGAGACTTAAATCTCGTACCGGTTCAAGCCCGGTTTCCGGCACCAATTTACAAACACTTGTCTCCCCTCGGGGGCGACAATGTTATATATCGCGGGATAGAGCAGTTCGGTAGCTCGTCGGGCTCATAACCCGGAGGTCGTAGGTTCAAATCCTGCTCCCGCAACCAAAATGAAACAGCACCCGGTGGGGTGCTGTTTCGTTTTTGTTCTGAAGTGTGGTTGGTGCGATGACCGACGGGTTATGAGCCCGAAGGGCGAATAACTCGGAGGTCAAAACTCCGAAGCGCCGCCTGCGGCGGATACAGCGAGGAGTTTTGGGTGCAGCGGTCGAAAAAATCAAGCACCTACAGATGCGAAGATTTTTTCGGGCACCGCAAACGGGCGGAGTGTTCAAATCCTGCTCCCGCAACCAAAAAAATTCCTCGGACTTGTTCCGAGGATATTTTTTTACCTCTTCACTTTTCACTCTTCATTTTTCCCTCCGCAGAGGATTTTTTGTAGGTTATAAGTAATAGTGAATTATGAAAAGGCACCCAAGTTGAAGTGCCCCCAAAAGTTTAGACACTTTTGGAGGTGCATATTTTTATGGCGTCTTTTGCTTTTTTTATTTTGCGTAAATATAGAGGTTTGAACTATGCCCAAGAAACGTTGAGGCGGACATCGAAAAGGTACATGCTCTCAAGGTTTGGAGACAAGAGTTTTCCTGCCGTGGGTTCTCGATGAGTGTACTTGACCGGGAGTGTTTGGCAAGGTTTTCTCGAATAGGACTATCAATATTTACATTATTTCGCTAACGTATTAACCACATATTCATATTTATTCTATATAATAAGTCATTAAATATGAAAATGGGTTTTTGTATACTTTGTCTATATAGTTCATCATGAATGTTTGATTGCTTTACGGAGGTATGATTATGTTCAAATTCAGAATAATAGCAATAGTTTTGTGTTTTACGATGTGTTTCGCTATGTTTTCAAACGTAGTCTATGCAGAGATCGGCGTCACTTTCATTGATGAAACCACTATAGTTATCAAGAACGGCAAGCTTGTCAGCGGTGATGCCAGCCTTATTGAAAGCGGTCTTATTGTTGTAGGTGATGATGGAGTTGAAGGCGTCGACGGAGAAGATACCGGACACTGTACCGACGTAGGCACGGAATCAAGCAGCAAAAGACCTGTTAAGTATGACGATGATTTGCTTAACAAAAGTGTTGTGAACTCTCCCAATGCGACTGCTAAATATATAGAGCCGACCTTGGGATTTACAAAGGGAGAGGACAACGTAAACAGAACATATTACGTTACCGGACATTCAAACCCTTGGTACCCAAATTCCTATCAATTAATGGTGTGGCATTGTGCAACAACAGTATCCAGCGTCAACCAAACAATATACGCATCCATTTGTGCAAGAGGATATCAAAGCAGTACCACTATCCCCAGTGTAAATAGTAATCAAAGTTTTACACGAGTATACGCAGGGCCTCTTTTTAAAGTAACAGGCGGCACTTTGAATTTGAGCAATAACGGTTCAAAAAATGGTGGACGTGTTACCGTAGAGGGTCTTCGTGTTTATTATACTAATTATAGCAGACTTGTAGGCAATACAACCCCGTTTGATCCTAATATTATAGGCAACTGGTCATACGCCAACTGGACCAATACAGATGTATGGTTTGACCCTTTGATGTTGGTTAGCGGCGGCACCGCAAATATAAACGAAACAACCTTCCAAAACAACGTTGCAGACGAAAGCGGCTCTGCCATACGTGTAACCGGCGGCACACTCAAACTTGAAAACTGTAAATTCTTACACAACAAAAGCGATGCAAGCGGTGGTGCTATATACGTTGGCGATGTCGCTACGGCGGTAATAAACAATTGCGAATTTGACGGTAATATTGCCGCAAGCAACGGCGGTGCCATATACGTAGCCAGCGGTGGCAAGCTGACAATTACAAATACCACCATTAAGAACAATTCTGCCGCACACGGCGGTGCGATATATCTTGCAGGCGATTGCACCATTACCCTTAACAGCGTTACTATACAGAATAACACCGTTACCGGTAACGGCGGCGCAATGTGGGTAGGTACTGATGCCACCGTTAATCACACCGGCGGCACTATTTCCGGCAACACCGCAGGTCAAGTTGGCGGTGCCATTGCTCTTGCACGTGCAGGCGCAATCTATAACCTTTCCGGCTCCGGCACCATTAGCGGCAACTCGGCTGTACAGGGTGGCGCAGTGGGCTGTTACGGTGCAGGAAGCGGTGTAACCAACAACGGCAGCCCCGATTTTAATATGAGTGGCGGTACCATATCAAATAATACGGCAACATCAACGGAAAGCGGCGGCGCAATATACATACGTTGCGGTAACGGTCACAGCATATCGGGAGGCACCATAACCGACAATAAGGGTATCAAGGGTGCTGCAATATACGTATATGATGCCTCTGCCAGCTACGTAGGTACCAGTGCAGGAAGAATAACGATTTCAGGCAGTGCAAACATATATAAAAACGGCAACGCTAATACCACCCTTGGGGGCGGTGCGTACGTTGGCACGGGCGGTACGCTGGTGATGTCGGGCGGCACCATAGGCGGCACGAGCTTAGCCAGCCACGCAAACATAGCCGGCTCAGGCGGCGGTATTTGTATTGCGGGCGGCACCGTAACTCTTTCGGGCGGCAAAATCAATTATAACGATGCGTCAAGTAACGGCGGCGGCATAGAGATGTCATCAGGCACTTTTACAATGACAGGCGGTTCTGTCGACGGCAACGAAGCGAACTACGGCGGCGCAATACATCTGACCGCAGGCTGCACGGTTAGCTTAAGCGGCGGTACCCTTAACAGCAACACAGCAACCAACAGCGGCGGCGCCATAGCACAGGGCGGCGGCAATGTAAATATGTCAGGCACTGCAAAAATCAATAGCAACACAGCCACAAGCAGGGGAGGCGGAATATATGTTTCCGGCGCAAGTGTTCTTAACATAACGGGCAGCACCACCGCAGGAGCATGTACCATAAACAGTAATACATCTAACAGTCAAGGCGGCGGCATCTATATTGGCGAAGTAACTACCGCAGATAACGTAAAAATAAACAACGTAACGATAAACGGTAACACCGCCACAACAAATCGTGGCGGCGGTATGTACATTAATCCTTCGGCAACCAACAAAAACGTTATAATACGTGTCAGCGGTGCGGTCATAAGCAACAACACAGCCGAGCCCGTAAACAGCGCTGATACAGATGTAGAAGGGCACGGCGGCGGTATATATCAGGCAAACTGCGTGCTGTACGTAAGCAATTGCAGCTTTACGAGCAACACAGCTACCGTCCGTGGCGGCGGCTTGTACTGCACCTCCAATACCGTTGCTACGGTAAACAACTGCAGCTTTACGGGCAACAGAAGCGAAGGACTGCAAAGCAGCGTTGCTTACGGACGTGGCGGCGGCGTGTATGCCTTTGACGGGGCAAACGTAACCATTATAAACAGCTCTTTTAACGGTAACGTTTCCAACACGCACGCAGGAGCCATTGGTGCCAACGGTGGCACTACCACCATTACTCAGCTTAACCTTATAGACCTTACCGTGGGCAATACCACTGCCAACAATGCAAGCGGTGGCGGCGGCGGTGTGTATGCGGGCAACGGCACTGTTTTAAAGATAGTGAGAGGTAATATATCAAACAACACCGCAGGCAGTGACGGCGGCGGTATATATGCAGATGACGCTACTGCAACGGTTCAGATCTCCAACAGCACCGACATTCTTACTACCGTACCTAACGGTGTTGCCGCAACGGGCGCAGGCATTGTTATCCACAACAACACTGCAACCGCAGGCAACGGCGGCGGTATTTGTGTAAACGCTGCCGGCGTTGCAATAAGCAATGCGCAGATAAGCAATAACACCTCAAGCGGCTTTGGCGGTGGCGTACAGCTGTATAAAGCAAAGGGCGTTGGGGCTGATGCAATCCCCTTCTCTGACGTTAAAATAAACGGTAACACCAGCCAAGCGAACGCAGGTGGCGGTATCTGTGTTGATTCGGCTGTATTGAATTTGTCGGGCAACAACGAAATCAACGGCAACACTGCATACAATTACGGCGGCGGTTTGGTAGTTCGTGTTGACGGCGGCGGCACGGGTGCATCTACGGTCAACGTAAACCTCGACGATGCAGGCAGTACCGCAATAAACAACAATACGGTCACCCAAAGCTACGGTGGCGGCGTTCACGTATCCTCGTTAGGTGTTTCTTCCCTTAATATGAAGGGCGGCACGATAAACGGCAATACCTGTAATAACGCCAGTGGCGGCGGTGTTGACTGCGAAGACAATCTTTCCTTGAACGGCACTATCATATCAGGCAATACCGCCAAGAACGGTGGGAATATTGCTTTTGGCGGCGGTATAAACGTACGAACAAGCACGGGCAACCTTACTCTTACAAATTGTACCGTAGACGGCAATAACGCTCAATGCGGCGGCGGTATCGTTGTTAGAGCCGGTGCAACTGCCACAGTGACGGGTGGCACGGTGACAAACAATACCGCAGATGAAGCCGGTGGCGTTTTGGTGTTCAACGGCAGTACTGCAAGCATCAGCGACATTACCGTAAGCGGCAATACTGCCGAAAACGGTGACGGCGGCGGTGTTTTGGTTGCGCATGAAAGCACACTTACCATGACTGACTGCTACGTAATAAACAACACGGCGGAGGGTGTTTATTCGGCAGGCAACACCGCAATGGTGAGCGAAGAAACCCTTGTAGGTACAGGCGGCGGTCTTGGCGTATACGATAACAGCACTCTGACCTTCAACGTTGATAATAAGGGTGCCATCTACGGCAATTCGGCTTCTACCGCAGGTGACGATGTGTTTGCCAACGGTATAGGCACACAGATTTATATTCCTGCACCTGAGGAAATGGATACCTCGGGCTTTGGTAAAGAAGGAGCCGTGTGGTGGGAAGACTATATGGCAGATGACGAGAATTACGGTCAGGGTCTTAACGGTGAAAGTAGGATCATTGACAGATATGATATCTCACCCATTTCCGTACGTGCATACACAGACGACCTTGAGTATATTAACCCCAAGGACGAGTATGTTAACGACGCAAATCAGTTTGTGGCGATAACCTTTGATGTGCCGAAGTACAGCGTGGGTAGCATAAGGATAACTGCCCCCTCTGCCGCTGACGATGACCTGAGGTTTTTGTTTGGCATAAAAGGCAAGACGATATTGGGAGACGAGGTTGAATTCAAAATCAGCGTCGAGGCGGGCGAAACTGTAGAGATAAAACAGCTCTTCCCCGGTAATTATACCGTAACCGCAGAAGCTGATTGGACGTGGCGTTACAGCATCAACGGAGCGACAGTAAACCAAGAAGCGGTCAGCGGCGATGTTGGTGAGATAAATATCACTATAACGGGCACCCAAGTCGACGAGACCTATGACATCAATTATTCAAGCCAGCGTATTGCTGACAGATGGTTGAATGGCAACAGCCCCGTTCAGAAAAACACGGCGCAGCTTGCCGTCTCACGGAGCTTTGACATAGCCGAGTTCAAAAAAGCTCCTGAGCTTTATCCTTATTAAAAATCATAGGAGTCAAGCTTTGAGCAGTATTATCTGCCCAAAAAGAGCTTGACTCCTGTTTTTTTCGGCTCGCAGTATACGAAAAACACAAGAAGCGCACTTTGTTTGTTTTTTTGTGAAAGAATGATTTGACAGACGGAGCACATACTGGTACAATATATACAGCACCAAAAACGGAGAAAGTGTATGAGTAACATTATAGAAATAACGGATTTCGAGGCTGCGGAGCTTGACGTATACGCACGGCTGACGGAGGCACAGCTACTTAACAGAGAGTTTCCCGAAAAGGGCCTGTTTATAGCAGAAAGCCCAAAGGTTATTGAGCGTGCTCTCGACGCGGGGTATGAGGCGGTTTCCTGCCTTATGGAAAAAAGGCATATAGAGGGTGAGGGCAAACAGATACTTGACCGAATAAAGGGCGTGCCCGTTTTTTGTGCCGAGTTTGATATACTGACAAGGCTTACGGGCTTTAAGCTTACAAGGGGCATGCTGTGCGCTATGAAGCGAAAGCCGCTTATAGGGGCAGGAGCGCTTTGTAAGGGAAAAAGCAGGATAGTTGTGCTTGACAAGGTTATGAACCCTACCAACGTGGGTGCCATAATCCGCTCGGCGGCGGCACTGGGAATGGACGGAGTACTGCTCACCCCGGGGTGCTCGGACCCCTTGTACAGGCGTGCCGCAAGGGTCAGCATGGGCACTGTGTTTCAGATAGAATGGACCTTCTTAAAGGATGACAGCTTAGAGAAAATAAAGGCGCTTGGATTTAAAACCGTGGCTATGGCTCTTAAGGATGATTCAGTATCTATCAATGACAAAAGGCTTACTGCCGAGGAGAAGCTTGCCGTTGTTATGGGTACGGAGGGTGACGGTCTTTCTGACAACACCATAGCAGGCTGCGATTATACCGTAAAGATACCGATGTATCACGGCGTTGACTCACTGAACGTTGCCGCCGCATCGGCTGTGGCCTTTTATCAGCTTGGCAACAGACCGAGCAATATATAGCGGTCCTCACATCTAGTCCCGTAAGAACGGCTTTGCTTGCGCTTAGCAGAGGAATATGACTTCTCTACCCTTTTTGCGGGCGTAGTCGAGAGCTGTTACTGTGCCGCTTTTGGGTGTGGCTGAGGCTATAGCCTCGCTGTAATTTCTTTTTCGATAAAATATATGTATAGAGAAAAAGGGGCGTCGAAATGAAAACAGAATTTGCAGACAAATATATTACTCTTGGATTGAAGATTGCATATTATAGAAGAAAAGCAGGCTATACTCAGGAGTATTTCGCAGAGCTTATTGGAAAAAGCGTAAGCTTCGTGGGGCAGGTTGAGGGCACAGGAACGGTGCGTGGTGTTTCGCTTGAGACCTTATTTAAGATCGCACAGGTGCTGAAGATATCCCCTTCCAAGCTCTTGGAGGAGGACTAAGCCGTAATTTAATCATAAAAGGTGATGTAAAACAAGCTTTTGCATCACCTTTTTTCGTACAAAAAAGCAAATACCGAAAATCTATTGACAAAAGCAATACTTCGTGTTATGATGTATTGCACGAAGGGAGGTATTGTGTGGATATACAATTGAAGCGTGGCCTTTTAGACGTTTGCGTGCTTGCGGCTATAAAGGACGGGGATTCTTACGGATACAGGATAATCAAGGATATGAAGCCGTATATAGAGCTTTCGGAATCTACTTTGTATACTATTCTTAAGCGTCTGGAGGCGGCAGATATGCTGACCGTACGCACCGCAGAACACGGCGGAAGGCTCAGAAAGTACTATCACATTACAGATGGCGGGCTGAAGCGCATTGAGGATTTTAAGAACGAATGGGCAGAGATAATGGCTATATATCGGTTTGTTACCAAGGAGGGCGGCAAGGATGAATAAAAAGGAGTTTCTTGAATGCTTGAGCAGAGGGCTTAGTGCTTTGCCCAAGGAGGAGACAGAGGAGAGGCTGAACTTTTACAGTGAGATGATAGATGACCGTATGGAAGAAGGGCTGTCAGAGGAGGAGGCGGTAGCGGCTGTAGGCTCGGCGGAGGATATAGCCGCACAGATAGTTAAGGAATCGTCTCTCGAAAACACGGATAACGAAGACTTCGAGCAAAAGAGGCGGCTTAAGGCGTGGGAAATAGCGCTTTTAGTTATTGGCTCGCCTATATGGCTTTCGCTTGGAATAGCGGCGCTTGCGATCCTCGTATCGCTTTACGCTGTGATATGGGCGGTAGTCGTCAGCCTGTGGGCAGCGTTTGCTTCATTTGCGGCTTGCTTTGTGGGCGGCTTGGCGGCAGGCACTGTTTTGCTGGTGGGCGGCAAGGGCATTTCTGGTATGGCTATGTTGGGCGCAGGCTTGGTTTGTGCAGGGCTTGCGGTGTTCGGGTTTTACGCCTCCGTGGGCGCAACAAAGGGGACGCTTATGCTTACGAAAAAGTGCGCCCTATGGGTCAAGGAGCGTTTTGACAGGAAGGATGGGGAGATATGAAAAGAGCGACAAAGATATGGCTTATAGCGGCAACATTGCTTGTGGCTGTGGGACTTATCTTATTTTCTATAGCTTTAATAAGAGCCGATTGGGATATAGACAGGCTTGATACGGGCAGTTACCTAACGAACCGCTATGATATAACGGATGAATATATGAGCATATCCATAGATACCGATACCGCAGATATTGTATTTGTACCCTCGGCAGACGGCAACAGCACGGTTACCTGCTACGAGCAGGAGCATGCGAAGCATCTCGTCACGGTGGATGACGGCACGCTGAATATCCGTGTGGTGGATGAAAGAAGCTGGTATGACCATATAGGCATCAGCTTCAGCACACCGAAAATAACAGTTTCAGTACCCCGTAGTGAATACGGCACGCTTTGGGTAAAGGCTGAAACAGGTGATGTGGAGATACCCGAGGGCTTTGTATTCAAGAGCATTGATATCACCGAGAGCACGGGGCGGGTCAAAAGCAACGCCTCTGCCACGGAAGGAATAAGGATAAAAACAAGCACAGGCAGCATTAAGCTGGAGGGCGTGAGCTCCTCATCCCTTGAGCTTTCCGTATCGACAGGGAGAGTTTCTGTTTCTGACCTTGACTGTGAGGGAGAGCTTAGCATAAAGGCTGCAACGGGCAAGATAAAGCTTGAGGATATCCGTTGCGGCAGCTTTACTTCAAAGGGCAGTACGGGCGACATAGCTTTGGAAAACCTTATCGCAAACGGTATGCTTTATATAGACAGAAGCACCGGTGACGTAGAGCTTGAGGGCTGTGATGCAGCAGAAATATTGATAAGCACAGACACGGGTGACGTGGAGGGCACACTGCTTTCGGATAAGGTGTTTATCACAAGGACTGATACGGGCAAGGTCAGGGTGCCCGATACTACTGTCGGGGGCAGATGCGAGATTACCACCGACACGGGAGATATAAAGCTGAAAATCAAGCAATAGGTATGGGTAAGCAGTCATAACTGCAGGGGTTTCAATGCAATAAATAAAGGCTTTTGCGCCGAGAGGCGCAAAAGCCTTTTTGATTTATGCTTTATTAATTTAGCGGTTGGAGTTTTATTTGTCTGCGGGGAAATCGGGAATGAGACCTGCGTCATAACGAAGTATAAATGCCGCATCGAGGGAGTTGACTTTGCTGTCACCCGTTACGTCCGCTGCTATCTTTTGCTCATACGTGAACGGGGTAAGTCCTGCATCGTATCTCAGCACAAATGCCGCATCAAGAGAGTTTACCTTACCGTCACCCGTTACGTCGCCGGTTTTACAAATCACGAGCACTCCGTATACCTTTACGTTCACACTGCCTGCGTTTGCCGTACCTTTTGCACCTACGGCGTAGGCGTGCAGAGTATAGGCATTCATCGCCGTGTCTGCATTGGTAACGGTAAGGGTAGCCTTGCCGTCCTTAAGCTCTGTTTTGAAGGTGGAATCGGGGAAAGCCGCCTTCATCTCATCGATGCTGTGAATGACACCAACGCCATCCTCGTCAAAGCTTTCAAAGCGCCAGTCGGCGGCTGTCATATCGGGAGAAGTAAAGGTGAATGTAAGCGTTTCGCCTTCTCTACCTATAGTACCTATAAGCATTTGCGTTACTGCAGGAAGCTCGGGGAGGCACTCAAAGGGTACTGCGTTATCGGGGGTGAAATTCACTTTACCCAAAGAATTAGATACGGAATAGCCTACGCTGTATTTACCGCTAAAGCTTTCGGGCACGTTTTTGAAGGTTACGACCGCACGGTAAACACCGCCGAAAAGCTTAAATCCTGCTTCATAATCGATTCCCTTCTCTGCCTTGAACTCATCCAGAGTATAGAACTTGGTGGTACTGCCGCTTCTGTACATTACGGTCCAGTCCACTTTCTCGAACATATCGCCCCAGAGATAGAAGGTAGCGTCACCGTCCGCATAGTAGCCGTTGGAATAAAATTTGTCTACCTGCGGAATATCACCAAAGCTTACGGTTGCCGTGCGGCTGTTTGTTTCAGAGCCGTCGGTGCCCGTAAGTACGCAACGCACCTTAAAGGCGGAAAGCTCTTCGCTCACGATGAAGAAGGCTCTGCTTTGGTAGCCTGCCAGATGAATCTTACCGTTTTCCATAAGCATTGCCGCTACATCGTCGGTAATGGATACCCAGCCGCCGCCGCTTAACTCTACCTGCCACTGGTAAGAGTCTACGTTTTTCGCTTCGATTACAGCGCCGCCAAGCTCGCCAACGCCTACCTTGATGCTTTCGGGCTGGGTTATGATGTTTGCAGGGCCGCTTTCCTCGGTCACGGTGATGGAGTAAAGTCTGGTGAATATAAACTCCTGTCTTGCCACAAACATTTTAAAGCCTACCAAGACTTCAAGACCGTTGGGATAGTTTGCAAATTCTATGGTTTTGCTGTCAACACGGTCGTATTCCTTCCATTCGGTTTCACCGCTGCCCCTTACGTGTACATAGGGCATATATATCGTATAGTTAACGTAATCCCTTATAAATTTGCCTAATTCGTAATTTACGCTAAAGGTTTCGGATTTGTCAACAGGGTAGGAAAGCATTGTAGTGTTTTCCTTATCTGCCGTGGGCGTAAACTCAAGGCTAAGCATATCCTCGTTCATCACCAAAACCTCTTTGGCGTTGTGCAGGTCCTCAAAGGTAGCGGTGTCAAGATCTATAAACTTATCATCCCGACTCATAATAGCGGTGGCGCTCAGGTTCTTTATCATCCCCGAAGCGGGGTATTCGGCAAGCTTGGAATAACCCATTTGTTGAGTATTGGAATGACTGACTGTATATGCAAAGGTATGACCGATAAAGCCTATACCACCTGCGAACAAGCCGCCGTTAATTTCGGGGATAAGCTGGTTATCCAAACTTCCGGTAATTCCGTTTATATTGTTTACGCCCTCGTCAAAGTTGTGAACGGAGTAGCCGACGGATTTGAACATGCCGCCGTTTATCACTAAGGATTGCCAGTTGTCATAGGTGTTACCAAATCTGGTGGTACCAAAAGCTGTAAGCTCTCTTGTGCAGGTATCGACGCCATCGTAAACATAGCCGCTCCCCTTTGCTTCAAAACAGCCGTCATTTATAACGGTGTGCATATTGTGGGCTATAAAGGTGCCTCTGTATTTGATGCCCGAGCTTAAAGTGCTGCCACTGCCATATTTTTCGGTTGAGGTTTCAAGGGTATAGTTACCGCCGTCTATTATAAGCTTATTGTTGTTTTCTTCGATGCGCTTATAGAAGCCCCCGATTTTACAGTTATCCTCTGTTGTTACCACTATGGCGGCAATCTCGTCATCTATAACTCTGGGAGAGATCATGCTGATACCGCCGCCGCCTACAGAGTCCATAAAACGCAAGGTAGAGCCTGTGGTCAGGTCGAAGTTACAAACTCTGATTTCTATAAATTTGGAGGTAGTGTTGGAAATATCGTCTACACAGGAGAGAGTGTGACCGTTAAAATCAAACTCCACATTGTTGCCAACTATCCACACACTTATCCAGGCTTCCCTGTACCCCACAGGTTCGCAGTCAATCGTGTCCAGTAAAAGGTCCTTCATAAGCACCATTCTGTAGTTACCAAAGGCATAGTCGGGCAGGTCTGCAAACGCCGCCTTAAACTCATCCCAACTGCTTATCTCAATTATGCCGTCAAATTCCGCAGAGTCCTCTGCAGACACTGCTACAGGGAAAGCACCGAGCACAAAAAGCAAGCACAAAACTACTGACAATACTCTTTTCATAATCGTTTCCTCCGTAATAATATATCTTTACATTTTTACTATACCATATCCCCTCTTGTTTGTCACCACACTTTTTTAAAAAAAAGACAAGACGGGTGGGGAAAAGTGTGGGCATAAGTGTGGTATTGTGTTTTTCAGACCTTAAACAAAAGGGTTGGGCAAATGCCGCAGAAAGCACTTTCGACTTGAAAAGCCACCGAAGATATGATAAAATAACAGCACAAACAGAAAAAGGAGAAAGCGCTATGAGAAAGAATTTTGGAGCGAAGGCGTGGCTTTATCCCATGCCCGTGCTTATTATCGGTAGCTATGACGAAAACGGAGCGGCCGACGCTATGAACGCCGCATGGGGCGGCATCAGTGAGGAAACGCAGATATCGATTTGCGTAAGCGAGGATCACAAGACCACGGAGAATATTCTGAAAAGAGGCGCCTTTACGGTAAGCATTGCCGATGCAGAGAATGTGGTTGCGGCTGATTACGTAGGCATCGTATCCGCAAAAGCGGTACCTGACAAGGTGAAAAGAGCGGGTCTTACCGCCGTAAGGAGCGAGCTTGTGGATGCACCTCTTTTTGAAGAGCTGCCTATGGCGTTGGAATGCAGGCTGATAAGCTATGACGGAGAAAACTGCAGACTGGTGGGCGAGATAGTAAACGTATGCGCAGACGAGCGGATACTTGACAAAGACGGCAAAATAGACCTTTCAAGGTTCAGCCCCATAACCTATGACCCCGTACACCATACCTACAGAAAGCTGGGCGAGATAGTGGGCAAGGCCTTTTGCGACGGCACAAGGCTTAAGGATTAAATGCACCTTCTTTTTGCAACCGCTAAGGGTTTTTGACGAGATATATAACAGACAAGAATAATCAGAGTTGTAAAAGGAGTGCTGTTTATGAACGGAAAGAGCAAATGCAAGCTTCTAAGGGATATAAGACGAAAGATAGCAGAGGAAAATGATATAGAATACCACACCACCGAGTGCGGTTTTCAGGGGGAATGCAACGGCACCTGCCCCAAGTGCGAGGCGGAGCTTAAGTATCTTGAGAGGGAGATTGCAAAGCGGCACAGTATCGGGAAGCGCACTGCCGTTGCAGGGATAGCTGCCGCCCTTATGATAGGGGCAACGGGATGCGGGGGCCTTGAACCCACTATTATGCAGACTGACGGGGATATAGAATACATTGCCCCTTCGGAGGGGTCTGAGGAATCTCTGAGCACTGACGGTTCGGAATGTAGCTTAGAGCATACGGAAACTGCCACTGCGGGAGAAATAGAACCCGAAACAATTGAGATGGACGGCGAAATGGCATACGGAGATTGAGATATGGCGGAAAGAGCGCCCGTAATTGCCTTTGACAGGCACAGAATGACCACGGACGGCGAGGGGGTCACTACCCTGGTCTGCTTTCACGGCTGTCCGCTGAGGTGCAAGTGGTGCCTTAACCCCTTCTCCTTTGAAGAAAATACGAGACGGCAAATGTTGACGGCAACCGAGCTATACGAAGAAGTAAAGATAGACGAGCTTTATTTTATTGCCACCAATGGCGGCGTCACCTTTGGTGGCGGCGAGCCCTTACTGTACGCACCATTCATCAAAGAGTTTAGAGCTATTTGCGGCGAGGGGTGGCACCTGTGTGCCGAGACGAGTCTGGCAGTACCCTACGACAAAGTACAGCTCGCATCAGAATGTATAGATATTTTCTACGTGGATTGCAAGGACACAAACCCACGCATATATGAGGCTTACACCGGGAAAGGCAATGAACTTATGATGCAAAACCTTGAGAAGCTTATAGGTCTTGTAGGGGCAGAGCGCATTGTGTTAAGGCTGCCTCTTATCCCCGAATACAACACCGAGGAGGACAGGAAGAACAGCCTTGAGATATTGAAGACGATGGGGGTAGCTGAATTTGACCTGTTCACCTATAAGATAAAAAAATAACCTTTCCCCTGCCCTGTTGGCAAAGCGCACGAATATGCTCTGCATTTTTTCTCATAAGTGTCATATTTTTTCATCATTATGCACAATTTGCAAATTTAATTGTTATTTTGTTGACAAAATTGCATATTAATGCTATAATACAGCAAATTACATATTGGAGGTTTTTTATTATGATCTGTGCTGAACTTTTTACTAAGCTTCTTGATTCCAAGGGTTTGAGATATGCATCAGGTACTCTTCAGGGTGGCGACACTATGGTTGAGATACCTTTTGACGGCAACGTTGCAAAGTGCGTATTCAGCGGCGACGGCGGCAAGTACTACTCCTTCTACCTCTTCTTTGAAAAGGTTCCTGCTGAAAAGATGGCAGACGTGCTCTTCGTTTGCAACGATCTCAACGCTCAGTACAAGTGGGCTACCTTCTATGTACACAAGAACGGTGACGTTATCATTCACGATGACGCTATACTTTCCGTTGAAAATGCGGCAGACGAGGCTTTTGAGCTTGTTTTGCGCCTGCTTGACATCGCAAAGAACGCTAAGCCCCTTATCATGAAGGCTATCTACGCATAACGCACATATTTTATTAAGAAAACGGCTCATCGCTACGGTCTGTAAAACGGGCATATTAATTTATGCGTTTATGAGGTCGTGCGGTGAGCCTTTTGCCATATATATTTCAGTTTTTGAAAGGTATTTTACGCTATGGAGATACTTAAGATTACATTTTACGTACGCTCTACTGCCTTTATAAGCGCCTACAAGTCAGCAAAGGGCAGTGATTTTTGGGAGGGCGTATGCGCAAAGCTTATACCCATTTTGGGTGACGAGCACCCTCTGCACGATAATAAGGGTAGCTTTTTGCATTTTTTCTATGTTGTGGCAAAGAACGATATAGACCATTACAAAAAGCTTGCCGAGGATGCTCTTGCGGCACTTGTTGCCGAGGAGAGTGAGCGTGAGGATGTTGTTATTTCCGTTTCCAAGCCCAACGCCAAGGACATAGACCAGCTTATGCAAAGCGGTGCGGGCAAGAACGCCGATGACGTGTTTGCAAAAGCCGCAGAGGCACTTACAGGCGGTTTCTATCCTGCCGAGCAGGAAAAGGAGGGCGTTGTTGTTGCGGAAACGACCGGTGGTGAGAAGGAGAGCAATACAGAGGAAAACACTCCCGTCTTAGAAATGAACAAGCCCTTTAGCGGGAATAGCACCGCAAGCAAGAGCAATGGCAAGGACAGCGAGGAGAAGGTGGACCTTTCTCTTTGCGGACAGGCTGAGAAGATAAAGCGCCTTAAGGACGGCTTACTTGACAAGGTGAAGGGGCAGCGCCACGCCGTGGACGAAGTGGTGCAGACCATATTTGAGTGCGAGATGTTCTCTGCCAACAACCCTGACAGAAAGGGGCCCCTTGCCACCTTCCTGTTTACGGGACCCTCGGGCGTAGGCAAGACCTTCCTTGCCGAGCTGTGCGGCAAGATACTGGGCAGAAAAACCCTTATCGTTGATATGAGCGAGTATTCTGACAATCTTGCCAACTGCAAGTTCAACGGTGAGCACGGTCAGAGCGCCGTAGTGACCCGCTTTGTAAGGGATAATCCTAACGGTATTATCATCTTTGATGAGGTTGAGAAGGCGCATATCAATACTATCCACCTTTTCCTGCAGATACTTGACGCCGCAAGACTGATGGATCATCAGATAAAACAGGAGGTATCCTTCAAGAACAATATTATCATTATGACCACCAACGCAGGCAAGGCCCTTTATGACGATACTACGGTTTGTGACCTGTCAGGCACTCCCAGAAACGTTATTCTTGAGGCACTGCGCACGGAGATAAATCCCCAGACCAGGGAGCCCTTTTTCCCGGAATGCATCACCACGAGAATGGCTAACGGTCACGTTATACTCTTTAACCATCTTGAGCCCTTCTCTCTTATGGAAATAGTAAGCAAGGAGATAGCTACCCAGTTTGAACTTTTTGAAAAGTCATCGGGCGTTAAGGTGGAGTATGACGAGAGGATGCTGTCTGCCCTTGTTATGTACAACGGCGGCGGTGTATCCGATGCGAGGACGCTCAAGGGACTTGCCAGAGGCATAGTGGTAAGAGAGCTGCAGGAGATAGTTCTGCAGCTGCACGATAAATACGGCGACGCCGTTAACGGACTTAAAAAGATAAGCATAAGCGTCGATACAGAGGGCGACGATAGTATCGGCGGTCTTTTTGAAAGCCACGAGCAAATGCGTGTTGCAATATTCTCTGAGAAGGTGCCCGTAGGGCTTACCCTTAATGGTAACGCCGCAGGCACGGTATTTGAGAGCACCTCAAGCAGCGACGCATTCAAGCGTATACTTCGTGGAGTAACGGATTTCGTGCTTATAGACCCTACCTGCGGTGCCGCAGACGTTGCCAGACTACCCAACGATATTGAGGATCTGGACTCGGAGGGTATGCGTATGTTCAACTACGTCCGTGAGTACAGCCCCGAAACCCCTGTATACGTGCTTGACACTGCCGATGCCTCGGTGCGTAGCTTTGACACACTGCTTGCAAGAGGTGCCAAGGGGATAATCGAGTACAAGGCGCGCTCCGTTTCGAGCTTTGAGAAGGCTCTTGGAGACCTGTCATTCAATGCACTTATCAACAACTCTGTCTTTTCGCTCGGTCGCTCGGGCAAGTTTATGGCCTTCAACTGCGCTCAGTATATTATTGATGAGACTCAGGCGGTCATAGCCTTTGAAAAGCTTCAGCTAAAGAGCGCACACAGAGCGGGCGACGGCAGTATGATAGCCAAGAAGGGTGAGAACGATAACCTTATGTTCTCAAACGTTGTTGGGTGTAAAACTGCTAAGGAAACCCTGTATGAGTTTTGCAAGAATCTTGATAATCCTCGCAAGCTTGCCTTTTCGGGCAAGCGTATGCCCAAGGGCGTGTTGCTTTACGGCCCTCCCGGCACGGGTAAGACTCTGCTTGCAAAGGCCATGGCAAACGAGTGCAACGCCACGTTCTTCCCCGTGTCTGCCACCTCTTTCTTCGGTTCACTGGTCGGACAGACGGAGAATAACATAAGAGAGCTTTTCAAAAAAGCGAGAAAATATGCGCCCTCGATCATTTTTATAGACGAGGTTGACGCTATCGGCCGTATAAGGACGGGAGCCATCGGCTCGACCCACAGCGAGAATGCGCTTAACACCTTCCTTGCTGAGATGGACGGCTTCTCTACCGACCCCAAGCGTCCCGTATTCATCCTTGCCGCAACGAACTATGACATCGAGGGTGACGGTGGCAGAGTTCTTGACCCTGCCTTTGTGCGCAGATTTGACAGCAAAATACTTGTTCCCCTGCCCGACACAGACGCAAGATATGAGTTTCTCACCATCTGCTTTAAAAAGCACGGCATACATTTCGGCAAGGACCACGAAAAGATACTGCGCAATATGGCAGAGCGCACGGGCGGTATGAGCAACGCCGACCTTGATATGCTGAACGCTCAGTTCGTAAGGCTGTTGGGTGATAAGGAGCCAACCGCCGCCTTGTATATGGATGCGCTTGACGCCTATCGCTTTGGTGACGTTAAAGACATTGACCCCGAACAGCTAAGGCAGACTGCTTGTCACGAGGCAGGTCACGCTCTGGTATGCAGGCTTTGCGGCACCACCCCCTCCTTCCTCACCGTTGTATCCAGAGGCGGCTACGGCGGATATATGGAAAGTGCAGGTAATAGCAGTGGCACCTACAGCTTTGACGAGCTTATGAACATAGTTTGCCGCTGTCTTGCAGGCAGAGTGGCTGAGGTGGAGGTGTACGGCAGCTCTAAGGGTATTAACACCGGTGCCAGCTCGGACATCAAAAAAGCAAGATTCTACGTAAAGGCTTGTCTCAACGATTACGCTATGGGCGAGCAGATGTTTGAGCACAAGACTGACGAGGAGGCTGAGGCGCTTATCAAAAAGCAGTATGAGCGCACAAGGCAGATGATAAAGGATAATATGTCCTCTCTGCTTAAGCTCACCGACCTTCTTTGTGCAGAGAAGAGCCTTGACGAAACCGCACTTGAGGCGTTTTTCTTAAGCGAAAGCATTTGAGGCTCTCTTAGATAACGGAGATAAAAGTGGCTGTAGAGAAACAGAGGTTTCTCTACAGCCGCTTTTTGTGCATAGAAAAAGGCAGTATTATATAAAATCTTGACCGCACTAAAAAACCGAGCTTTCCGTTTTTGCGGTACTGCCGTTTTTTTCGTCCCCTATTGACACAAAAAATCTTTTGATATATAATCATAACAGTATAATTAGATTTACAAGGAGTGTTGTTATGGCAAAGAAATGTTACGTTATTATGCCCTACGGCGGCAACGACGAAGCACGCAAAAAGAGGTTTAAGTCCATCTACAGTGCTATAATCAAGCCCGCCGCAGAGAACAAGGGCTATACCGTTATGAGAGAGGACCACGAGGCACGTCAGGGCAATATCAATACCAACATTATTAAGAGCCTTGCTGAGGCCGATCTTGTTATTGCCGACCTTTCCGAGAACAACTGGAACGTGGCATATGAGCTTGGTATACGTCACGCTCTTGCCAAAAACGGCACTATTCTTCTGATAGATGACAAAACCAATATAATGTTTGATATCCACGGCAACAAGATCATAAGCTACTCCTACGAGTGGTATGACTGCATCGACGATGCACAGCAGAAGATCATGGACGCCATCGACTATATCGAGAACAACAATTCAAGCAGTGACAGCCCTGTTCACGATATATTTACAGGCTTTCCCGTTAAGCTTACCGACTGCCTCACCAACAATAATGACGAGGAGAAGGCCATAATCGCCTCTTTGAGAGACGAAAACGCAAAGCTTAAGGAAGTGCTTGACAGCGCAGGTCTGTCCTCTAACGCCCGTGAGGAGCGTCACGATATTACCTCTTCCCTGCGTGATGCCCTCGGCAGATCCCAGTATTCCGGCGCAAAGGCGCTTGTAAAGCTGCAGGAGGCCATCGGCAACGACAAGGAGGATGACTTTGTTAACTTCCTCAGCCTTGTGCTTAGCAAGGGCTTTGTTTCGGAGAGCGATTGCACTAACATCTATTGGATGTGTCAGAAGCTCAACAACTATTTTGTTACCCTTACCTTCCTTGAGGAGATCGTAAGGAGATTCCCCGATAACGAAGACTTTGCAGGCAAGCTGGCCCGCCAGTATGCAAAGAGCTCTGAGAACCGTGAAAAGGCCGTGCTTACAGTTAACAAGAACATCGGCGTTAAGAAGATAAACGGCTGTTATGCTCTTGACAAAAAGGCAATGACCTATAACCTGCTCGGTGCGTTCTTTGACGTATACATAGCCCTCGACAGGTACGAGGAGATGAGGGATATCGCCGCATTGCTTTTGGAGACCTATCCCAAGCACTCGGATCTTATAAAGAGGAATCAGGTCACCGCACTACTGGGTCTCGGCGAACCCGCAGCAGCACTCGAAATCGCCAAGGAGCTTGTGCTTGTCAATGACACTGCACAAAACCGCTACTCTCTGTACAAGGTCTACCGTGACTTGGAGCTCAAGGCAGAGGCATATAACGAGATAGAGACCTGTATAAGGCTTTCGCCCGAGGATTCCTTCTATCATATGGTTATGGCAAGCTACATTATTGACGAATACTATATCAAGCTGGAGGGCTCTCTTGAGGAGAACGCCTGCAAGGTTACAAGACAGCAGGCTTGCAATGCCGCCGTGCCCTTTGTTTTCGAAGCCTATGCAAACAACTACGGCGCCGCTAACTGCATCAGCTTCCTGCAGAAGAATGACCTTAAGGAGGCAGCCGCACTTCTCTACAGATACGCCGAAAAGCATATCACCAAGGTATCCCGTGTTGAGGGCTACGATTACTATCCTTTGGATAAGTGCTTGGGCAAATAAAGCTACACAGACCATAAAAGAGGCTGTAAACACCGTTTACAGCCTCTTTTTTGCCTACATAAAGTATTACTTATTTAAGCATCATTTTCAAGACCATTGCATCCGAGGAGGACAGGTCACCGTTAAAGTCGCCGTCTGCAGCAAGGGTTACAAGCTCGTCAGGGGTGAAGCCGCCCTTTATTGCTGATGCAAGAAGGATAATGTCTGCAGAGCTTATGGCGGCATCACAGTTAAGGTCGCCCGTAAGCACCGTAGTGCGGCTTTCGTCACCGCAACTGATTACATATCCCGTACCCACAAGAGTGGTGTCGTTTACCGCTGTGCCCGCAGGGGACGTAACGGTTACGCCATATTCAAAGAGCGCAGAAAGCTCGGTAGCATTGGTATTGACGTTAAAGCCTCTGAAATACTTGTCGCCCAAGGTATACGCACCCGTTTTTTCTGCCACGGAAGTAAGTATCAGGCGCATAGGGTCGATTATATTAAAGGCTGTGCTTAGCAGAGTGTGTGACAGCGGTGTAGCAGAATCAAGCGTTGTCATTGACACCTCATAGGTATAGCTGCCTATGGGCAGAGTATCAAAGGAGATGTCAGCATTGGCAAGGGCGAGGTCATAGCTTGATGCCATAGGCGTTGCCGTATGGGACGCAACCACCGCCCCGGCGGAGTCCTTTACTTGAACCGTAGCCGTATACATATCCGTAGTGCTCTCTATCGCACCACCTAAGGTGAAGGGGTCGCCCTCATAATGGGAAACGGGATATACTCCGTCAGCCACCCTTGACCAGGAGGCATAGAAGGTGACTATATCCCGATCAACGCTGGAGGACTTGGCAAGCTTACAGCCGTTGCTATAGGTCTTGCGCATACTGCCCGAGGCAGAGTCTGCTACGGTGAGCCACGAATCGCTGATTGTGGTGCCATCAATAACCTTGTAGCACCACTGCGCCTTGTTCTGTCTGTAAGCGTTCCAACCGGTAAATACATAACCCTCTCTGACAAAGGTGCTGGGGGTAGTTGCCGTAGAGGTTCCGTACACTACCTTGGTGTCGGACATAGTGCCCGTGCCGCCGTTACCGTCATAGCGGATATAGAAGGTGTTGGTGCCCGTGCTGTTGGGTATCCACTGAGCGTAGCAGGTTACAGTGTCGCCATCGGTGGTGGCAAGCTTTGAAACCGAGCGCTTATCCTCGTAGAGTGCAAGTATGGACATTGCAGGCTGTGTACCCTTAGTATACCATCTTGCAGTACCGTCCGTATCAAAATACAGCCACTTACCGTCGGATTTGCGAGTAAGATACCAACCTGCAAAGGTGTAACCATCCCTTGTAAAGCCGTTGGTCCTGAGCTTAGTGGTTATCCCTCTTATGTGATAGGTAGTAGAGGTGGTACCCGTGCCGCCGTTGGCATTGTATTTGGTTGTCCACAAAACCGAAGATTCATTTGCAAGGCAGGTAAAGTCACCCTTACCCGTGGTGTAGCTGCAGGAGTAAACACCCTCGTTGGTGGAGACTACGTTGTTTGTGTTGAAATACAGCTTATGGTCGCCGTCAGCAGCCTGCTGTACACGGAAATTACACGACTCTATCTCAAACTTTTCAAGACTTGAATCGGTAAAACGGAAGGTTGTTTTAGTAGGATACAGTATTGTGCTTTGATTAGTGGTTAGGGTGAACATACGGTCAAGCTCGTCGCCCAAGTAATAGGTGATAATGGCATTATCATAGCCGCTGGCGCTGTCCCAGATGGGAATATACAGCACCTTTTCGGTAGCGTTGTAGCCAAAGCCCTGATTAGTCCACGTATCTATATCGGTAATCGTACCTGCAGAGGAATTGCTTTTTGCAAAAACGGCGTTACGTGTCTCGATATTGAATATCTTGTACATAGTAACCTTTGTAGGATTGCTTGCGGGGCCGCCCGTCTCATTTTCTGCTATTTTACAGTAATAGAAAACAAGACCACGCTTGATAAGGAAATACAGATAGCCGCCCTCTGTCTTGATATGTCTAACGCCCGTGATATTTACAGAGTCACCTGATGTATTTACAAGGTCAAAATAGCCTGTAAAAATAAGCTTAGTGCCGCTTATCTTCAAACGGGTAAGAGCCTTTGAATACCACGCAGTTGCACCGAACATATAGTTGGTGCCGTCGATAGTTACAACCGAAAGCTCGTTAGCGTGACCGAGACAGTTACAGCCTGTAGCAGAGGTAGCAGACTCGCTTGAATAATACTTCATAACCGTAGTGGCGCCCGTATTCATATTTATACGGGTTATACCAACATAGGTATCGGTAGAATCCCTCTTTGCTACGTAGCAGTTGTTTATACCCGTATTCATGCCCTGCATGGACGGGCAGGAGTTGCCGCCCTCGGTAGTTGTGGGCACCTTCCAGCGCAGAGTATAATCGGTATAGGTTGTATAGCCGTTATAGGAATAGGATGCGGAGGGGCTGACGCCCACATCTGCATTTACGGCATCCGTTGACGGCGCACCCACATTTGCTATTTTGATTGCAGAAACGGGCAGGCAAGGAACAAGCATCAAAAAGCAAAGGAGCAGAGAAACGCAAGAAACTAACTTTTTCACAACAACATCTCCTAATCAATAAAATCCGACATTTTGCATAAATAATCTTGTTTAGCGTTAATAAGTATAAAATTTGAATTTGTTTTTGTCAATGGCTCAAACAGGCAAAAGAGCCCCATTCGAGGCAGATAACGAAACTTTGTAGGATATTACAAATATACCTCTTGTTTTTTGTGCAAAAAAACAATGTATATTCGTATGTATAATTGTATATAAAGCAAATATCCCCCTATTTAGCATTGCTTTGCAACGCCAAATAGGGGGTATATTGTTGTATAAATCAGGTCAGGTATATCACTGCGCCCCGTTGCCCGTAAACTCCTCTATGGTAGTGAATACCGTGGAGTAAGAGCCGAGGGCATCCTTAACCGATAGCTGTTTGTCGAGGGGACAGCCGAAAACGTAATGGGTAGAATAGCCACAGTCGTCAAGCGCCTCGAAATCTATGTCTGCGTTATATTCAAAGGCAAGATTAAAGCCCTCGGTATCCGCAAGAACGGAAAGGTCGCTTATCTGGTTGCCGTAAAGGTACAGATTGCGGTACTTGCCTGCCGCAAGCTCAAGCTTTGTAAGCTTGTTGTCGCTGACATCCAGATGAGCGTAACAGTCGGGGTCGAAGGTGAGCGACTTTAACGTGCTTATCAGGTTGCCCGAAATATCGAGAAAAGTGAGAGTAGAAGAACCCTCGATACCGTTGATGCTGTTTATCTTATTATCTGCAACCGAAAGATGCTCAAGCTTTGACCAGTCCTTCATAAACTCAAGAGACGTAAGTCCCGTGTTGTCCGCATAAAAATGACGTATTTCAGTGCAAGCCGACATGAATGACAGATCCGAAAGCTTGTTGCCCTCAAGGCGAACGTATTTAAGAGTCTTTGCGGATTTTTCAAGCAAGGATACGTCAGAAAGCCCTGCATCTGTAAAATATGCCACCTCAAGCACCGTAGCGTTGGCAATGCCGTTTATATCCTTTAGCTGATTGCCGCCCGCCGAAATATCGGTAAGCTCAAGACAGGTCTCAAGCCCCTCAAGGCTTGTAAGCTTATTTGAGTATACATAGAGTTTCTCAAGTCCCGTAAGAGATTTTAAGGGAGAAAGAGAGCTGATCTCATTGTGGGACATATATATGCGGTAAAGATCGTCGCAGGTACCGAGAGCAGTTATATCCTTTATACCGTTACCGTCTGCCTCCAGAGTGCCGAGGCAGTCAAAATCTTTAAGAAAAGAGAGATCGGTCACGGTGCAGTTGGAAAAATACAGGTTGTAGAGCGTATCAGCCAGAGGTGCTATGGGGCTGAGGTCGGTAATATTGGGATTGCCGTTCAACGTGAGAGAATACAAAACCGAGCTTTCAAAGCTTATAGAGCCAAGCATACTGTCGGTTATGCCGCAGTTCTCCATAGATAATACTCTGACGCTTTCACCGCACAGCGAGCTTATATCCTCGCCCTCGATAACACAATCGGTAAGATAGACGTATTTCAGATTGGGAAGACAAGCAAAATTCTTAATATCATCCTCCGTCAGGGTAAGCTCCTTCAAGGAGACTGAATCCTCCTCTGCTGATATCTCGGTGCCCGCAATGATAATCACACCGTTTGTTACGGAGCTCTCCGGAGCGCTTTCGCTGTTGGCGTCGCTTTCAGTCTTGCTTTCGCTTTCAGTCTTGCTTTCGCTTTCGACTTCGCTTTCCGTCACAGAAACGCTTTCTGCATCTAAAACATAGTGGGAGGAAGCCTCCCCTTCATCGCCGTCATTGCCACCAAGCATCACAATGAACAGCACGCATGCAAGGACTGCAACCCCCAGAGTACAGCCTATGATAAGCAGTATGCTCTTAAGGTCTATACGGGAATTCTTTTTAGGAGACTCCGTTTTTTTATCTTTTACGCCGGTCTCGGGAGCGGCTTTACCTCCGTTGTCATCGGCGTAGGGGGCAACGCCATCCTTGCCTATTATAGCCTTTATCTCATTTATCATCCTTTGTATAGCCTTGGACTTGCTCTCATAGGCGGCGTAACGCTGTACATTTGTAAGGTAAAAATTGAAATCGTCCTTAAGGGGGCAATCCTCAAGCATAAAGGGCAGCACCGTTTTCCCACTGTTTATCGCCTGATCCAGTTCCTTGGGTACCCATGTGGAATTCTGAGAGCGGCGTGAAAGTATAAGGACGAACACCTTACAGTCCCTTATCGCCTGCGGTATCTCCACAGCGTAGCTTGAGCCGCCGGGGATGCACATAGGAGCCATCCAACAGGAGATGCCGTTGGTCTCAAGAGTGGTTTTTACCCAATTTGCTTCGTAAAACTCCTCAGACTTATAGCTTATAAAAACATCCTTCATAGTTGTACCTCAATATGTAATATATGACAAAATGATTATAACCTATTTACGTTCTGTTTTCAAGAGTCTTTTACGTACCATCTGAACAATTGTTTAAGCAAAGCTGTGCGCACAACGCTTTTTCGGTTGCTTTTAGCGTGATTAAAAGAATTTTTACACGTTTAGCCTTGATTTTTTGTTTATTGTGTGTTATATTTGTAGCAAATAGGGGTGCGTGTGGGAAACAAGCCTGCAACGCGCCCACCAGTTTCAGAAAGGATGGATATATTATGGGCAAATTTGTTGTTAGGCAGACTTCTACCGGCTTTAAGTTTGATCTTAAGGCAGGCAACGGCGAGGTTATCGCTACTTCTGAGGTTTATACCACTAAGGCAGCTTGCCTTAACGGTATTGAGAGCGTTAAGAACAACTGCGTAGGTGAGGTTGAAGACCTTACCGCCGCTGAGGTTGTTACCGTTAAGCATCCTAAGTTTGAGCTTTATGAGGACAAGGCAGGCGAGTTCCGTTTCCGTCTTAAGGCAAAGAACGGCGAGGTTATTGCTGTATCCGAGGGCTACAAGGCTAAGAAGAGCTGTGAGAACGGTATTGAGAGCGTTAAGAAGAACGCTCCCGAGGCTGAGATCGAGGAGATCGAGGGTTAATTTTTCAGTAAATAGCTTTAATTGATTTGGCGGGGCAAAGTATGCCCCGCCAAACGCCCATTATTTGACCTTTTTTATTCATGCTAATAGAGGTATTTTTATGATATCACTGCTGTTGGCGATAATATATTTATCCTTTGTCAGCCTTGGTCTGCCTGACCAGCTTCTTGGTTCGGCGTGGCCGCTGATGTCTGTTGATCTGGGCGCCTCCCTCTCAATGGCAGGAGGCATATATATGATAATAGCTCTGGGCACAGTGGTGTCAAGCCTTATGTCCGACAGGCTTACACACCGCTTTGGCGCCGCAAAAATAACGGCGGTAAGCGCATTACTTATCTCCATTGCCCTGTTTGGCTTTTCGGTAGCGGACAGCTACTGGCTGCTATGCCTTATTGCTGTGCCCTACGGACTTGGGGCAGGTGCGGTGGATGCAGCGCTCAACAACTACGTCGCCATTCATTATGCATCCAAGCATATGATATGGCTACATTGCTGTTGGGGTGTGGGTGCCGCCTTGGGTCCCTATATACTTAGCCTTGCTATGGGGCTGAGGGGACAGTGGCGTGATGGCTACGGTGCCGTTGCGATAGTACAGCTTGCCATGACCGCCGCCCTGTTTGCCAGTGTGCCCCTTTGGAAAGGAAAGGGTGATTCAGGCATCTCCGACGGAAATGCGGCAAAGCCGCTGGGAATTAAACGTGCCCTTGGTATAAAAAATGTTAAGCCTATACTTGTAGCCTTCTTCTGCTACTGCGCCTTTGAGACGTCAGCAGGACTGTGGGCAAGCAGTTATCTGGTAGAGCACCATGGGGTAGATGCAGAGACAGCCGCCGCATTCGGCGCTATGTTTTGCCTCGGCATAACCATAGGTCGCTTTGCCTGCGGCTTTATAGCAGACCGTGTATGCGACAAAAACATGATACGCATGGGTGTTGCGGTAAGCGCAGCAGGTCTTTTGTTGATCGCACTGCCCTGCACTACCCTGTCGACCGCAGGACTTGTTATCAGCGGCATTGGTGCGGCTCCTGTATACCCTGCCATTATCCACTCCACGCCGGAGCATTTCGGCAAGGAGAACTCGGGGGCTATCGTCGGCATACAGATGGCGAGCGCATATATGGGCAGCGCATTGGTTCCGCCCCTTTTCGGCGTGGTTGCCCAGCATATTGGTATCGGACTGTTTCCCTATTTTCTTTCCTTTTTCGTAGTGCTTCTGTTTGTGCTGACAGAGAGGGTAAACAGAAGCAAAAAAAGAAAGGCTTAAGTTAGTTTTTTGTAAAGGAACATATATATATGACGACATTACTTTTGCGTTTATTTGTAAAAAACAGCGATGACACGACATCCAATGCAACACGCTCTGCTATAGGCTCACTTTCGGGCGTAGTGGGGACCTTGTGCAACCTTTTGCTGTTTGCCCTAAAGCTTGTGGTTGGCACCCTTTCGGGTTCGGTCTCCATTACTGCAGATGCCCTGAACAATCTGACAGATGGCGCAAGCTCTATAGTCACCCTTATAGGCTTCAGGCTTGCGAGCAAGCCTGCCGACGAGGAGCATCCATACGGGCACGCCAGGTATGAGTATCTTTCCGCTCTTGCTGTTGCGGCTATGATAATTGTTATTGGCTTTGAGCTGGCAAAGACCTCGGTAGAGAAGATATTTAACCCCAGCTCGGTGGAGTTTTCGGTGCCTGTTGCCATAGTGCTTGTTTGCTCGATAGCTGTAAAGCTATGGCTGTGTCTGTTCAACAAAAAGCTGGGAAGGCGGATAAATTCATCTGCTCTTATTGGCACATCGGCAGACAGCCGCAACGATATGATAGCCACGAGCGCAGTGCTTGCCGCAGGACTTTTGGAGTACTTTTTCGGATGGCAGATAGACGGTTATATGGGTCTGTTGGTGGCGCTGTTCATTCTGTACAGCGGTGCAGTCCTCGTCAAAGAGACTATAAGTCCTCTGCTGGGTGAGAACGCAAGTCCCGAGCTTCAGGCTGATATAGTGAGCGTATTTGACACCTGCCCCGAGGTGCTTGGCTATCACGACCTAATGGTACACGATTACGGGCCCGGTCAGCGCTTTGCCAGCGTACACGTGGAGATGGATGCCAAGGCAGACCCACTGGAGTGTCACGAGCTTATTGACAATCTTGAGAGAGAATGCTACAATAGACACGGCGTAAGCCTTGTTGTCCACTATGACCCTGTGCTTACGGATGACGAGGAGCTTATAGGCTACAAGCGGCTTGTTACAGAGGCGCTGGCGGCGATAGACGAGCGTATTTCCTTTCACGATTTCAGGATGGTGAAGGGCAACGAGCATACAAACCTGATTTTTGATATAGTTCTGCCAGAGGAGCTGTTTGGGAACAGAAAGGTGATAAAGGAAAAGCTTGATGCCGCATTGAAAAACCGCACTGCCGAAAGGCTATATACTGTGGTGGAGTTTGATATGGAGGCGTTCAACAGATAAGGAGGCATATTTTATGTTTAACGCAGAAAAGGTTAAGAACGATTGCGTTGCGTGGATACGTGACTTTTTTGAAAATAACGGCAAGGGCTGTAACGCCGTGCTTGGTATCTCGGGCGGCAAGGATAGTTCTATAGCGGCGGCACTGTGTGTTGAGGCATTGGGTAAGGACCGTGTTATCGGTGTGCTTATGCCTCAAGGCGAACAGCACGATATCGATATGGCACATCTGCTTGTAAACCACCTCGGTATAAAGCATTACGTTGTCAACATAAAGGATGCTGTGGATGCAGTGCTTTCAAATATCCCCGAGGAGCTTGAGATAAGTGCCCAATCAAGACAGAATCTTCCTCCCAGAATTCGTATGTCTACCCTGTACGCAGTGTCTCAGAGTCTTAACGGCAGAGTAGTCAACACGTGTAACCTGTCAGAGGATTGGGTTGGATATTCCACACGCTACGGCGATTCGGTAGGCGATTTCTCTCCTATGTCAAACCTCACCGTAACCGAGGTCAAGGAGATAGGCAGACTTTTAGGATTACCCTCTGTATTGGTGGACAAAACACCCATAGACGGGCTTTGCGGCAAGACCGACGAGGACAACTTAGGCTTTACCTACGCAGAGCTTGACAGATACATCCGTGAGGGCGTTATCGAGAACGCCGACAAAAAAGCCATCATCGACAGAAAGCACAAGGCTAACCTGTTTAAGCTGCAGCTTATGCCTTGCTTTATGCCCGATAAAGAAGATATATGAGTACCAAACAGCACCCGTAAAGGGGCAAATATTAATAAAAGCTATAGCGTGGCTGCTGTGCCATGCTATAGCTTTCTTTGTATCTTTTATATTTGCGTTTCTTTCTATATTTGCATTTCTTGCTATGTTTGCGTTTCTTGCGTTCCGGACACTTTTTACAAGTCCCGAACTTTATTCGAAGGGTCTGACTCGCAGCTCCGCCCCCATAGCCTCTGCCATAGCGCGGCATTTGTCAATATCGCTGTCAGGTAGCGTAGTCTCAACAACGGAAAGCACTACCCTTTTCACCCTCGGCACCGAAAGCCTTGCAAACTCCAAAAGCCCCTCGTACGCCGCCGCACCAAACTCGGGATGGCAGATGCGGACATAGTCCTCGGCGTTGGCGGTATTAAGGCTTATAGACATTATGTCAACCAGCCCCTCCACCTCCGAGGTTATATCCCTGCCGTTTATCAGGTTGCCGTGACCGTTGGTATTTATGCGTATCGGAATATCCCGCCTTGCCTTTACCGCTCTTGCCACCTCAACAAGCACATCGATGCGCTCGGTAGGCTCGCCATAGCCGCAAAAGACCAGTTCTTCATATTGGGAAAGGTCATATTTATCAAGGTCGGCTATTACCTCGGCGGCGGTAGGCTCACGCTCAAGCCACAGGTTGTCGCTACCGTAAACGGTAGGACCGTACTGCCTTATGCAAAAGTCGCAGGCGTTTGAGCAACGGTTAGTAAGGTTTACATATATCCCCTTACCTACTGTGTATGTAAGTGTCACGCTATTACTCCTTTATGCCGAAAAAGCGCTTGGCGTTTTCCCTTGTGAGTGTTTCGACGAACTCATAGGTATCACCACGCAGCTCGGCTATTTTTTCGATGATGTGGCGGACATAGCCGCTATGATTGCGCTCGCCTCTGTGGGGGACGGGCGTCAGGTAGGGACAGTCAGTCTCCACAAGAAGGCGGTCATTATAGGTAGCCAAAGCCGCCTCGGGCGTTTTCTGATTGTTTTTGAAAGTGATAGGTCCCGAGAATGACAGATACCAGCCTGCCTTTTGCAAAAGTCTTGCAGTCTCTGCACTACCGGAAAAGCTATGGAATACACCCCTTACCCTCGGGTGCTTCAGAACCGCTTCGATACAGTCTGCGTGTGCCTCCCTGTCATGGATTACAACGGGGATATCCAACTGCTCTGCCATACAAAGCTGACGCTCAAAGACCTCCTTCTGCACATCCCGTGGTGAGAAATCGTAATGATAGTCAAGCCCTATCTCACCGAGTGCCACCGCCTTGCCGTCCTTCAGCATCTGGCTTATTTGCTCAAAGGCTCTGTCATCCGCAGCCTTAGCCTCGTGGGGGTGGATGCCGACAGCGCAGTACATACGGGGGTATCTGTGGGCAAGCTCAAGACTTTTCTCAGAGCTTGCCACATCACAGCCGCAGTTGACTGCGGCATAGAGGGTACCACTGCCGAAAAGCTCGTCCAGCACCTCGTACCTGTCACCGTCAAAACGACTGCTGTCATAATGTGCATGGGTATCAAAGATACCGCTTTCAAAGATGCTGTTCATAGCTTATCTGATACGGGTACCGGGGGCAATTGCGTCAGAAAGCTCTACCACCCTGACGGTCTCCTCCCCTGATGCAAGTATCATACCACAGCTTTCAACGCCACGGAGCTTTACGGGTGCAAGGTTCTCTACAAGCACCAAGGTCTTGCCTACAAGCTCCTCGGGCTTATAGAACTTTGCTATGCCCGATACCACCTGACGCTTGCCTGCGCCGTCATCAACTATAAGGCGAAGCAGCTTATCGGACTTGGGCACCGCCTCGCACTCAAGCACCTTGCAGGCGATGAGATGAACCTTTGCGAAATCGTCTATATTTATGGTAGGAAATTCTTCCTTCTTTTCCTCCTTGGCAGGCTGCTTTTTAGCCTCCTCGGCGGCACGCTCTGCTGCGAGCTTGTCAAAGAACTCCTTTTCGTCTATCCTTGCGAAAAGCACGCCTGCGGCTTTAACGGTCTTACCCGTAGCGGAATATGTGAAGCTGCCAACGCTGTCATATTCCCTACCCTCGCCCTCAAAGCCGTAAATGGCGGCTACCTTGTCCGAGCTGTCGGGGATATAGGGGTACAGAAGAACGCAAGCCTGACGGATACCCTCAACAAGGTTTGCAAGGACGGTTGCAAGCTTACCCTTATCATTGGGATTCTTAAAGAGCACCCAAGGTGCAGTATCGTCAATATACTTGTTGCACGCCTTAAGGAAGGTGACCACCGCAGAAACAGCCTCAGCCACTCTGTACTCATCCATTTTACCCGTAAACAATGCCTTGCACTCAGCGGCGGCGGCATAAAGCCCCTCATCCTTATCGGTTGCATCGGCGGGCGCAGGGATAACACCGTCAAAGTATTTGCTTATCATAGAAGCCGTTCTGCTTACAAGGTTGCCGTAGATATTGGCAAGGTCGGTGTTGCAACGGCTTATCACATTTTCATAGGTAATGCTGCCGTCATTAAGCAAGGGGAGCTCAGAAAGCAGATAGTATCTTATCCTGTCAAGCCCGAACTGCTCGATAAGCTTATCGCCGTAAAGAGCGTTGCCTTTGGATTTACTCATCTTATCCTCACCCACAAGCAGCCAAGGATGACCGAGCACCTTTTTGGGCAGAGGCTCACCCAAAGCCATAAGGATTATGGGCCAATAGATGGTGTGGAAGCGTACTATATCCTTGCCGATAACGTGAAGGTCGGCAGGCCAAAGCTTTTTATACTGCTCGGTGGGCGCCTCCGTATCGTAGCCGATATGGGTTATATAGTTGGAAAGTGCGTCTACCCAAACATATATGACGTGCTTATCGTCAAAGGTAACGGGGATACCCCAGTTGAAGGTGCTGCGGGACACGCAAAGGTCCTGAAGACCGGGACGCAGGAAGTTGTTGAGCATCTCGTTCTTTCTGGCGGTAGGGGTAATAAACTCATCATGGCTCTCAATGTACTCTATAAGCCTGTCCTGATATTTGGAAAGGCGCAGGAAATACGCCTCCTCCTTGGCAGGGGAAACGGGACCGCCGCAATCGGGACAGCAACCGTCCTTGAGCTGAGCAGACGTCCAGAAGGACTCACAAGGGGTACAGTACATACCCTCGTATGCACCCTTGTATATATCGCCCTGGTCGTAAAGCTTTTTGAATATCTTCTGTACGGTCTTTACATGGTTTTCGTCAGTGGTTCTTACAAAGCCGTCATTGCTGATACCAAACAGCTTCCACATATCCTTTATGCCGCCTGCGATACCGTCAACGTACTCCTTGGGACTGATGCCTGCCTTCTCGGCATGGTTCTGTATCTTCTGACCGTGCTCGTCTGTGCCCGTCAGAAAATACACGTCATAGCCACGCTGTCTTTTATAGCGTGCTATACAATCGGTCAGCACTATCTCGTACACGTTGCCTATATGAGGCTTCTGAGATGTGTAAACTATGGCTGTTGTTACATAAAACTTTTCTTTCATATATCATTATCCTCCTTGGGGGTCTTATTTTTCTTTTTTAGTATCCTTAGCTCCTTGAAAAAGTCGGAAAGCAGTGCGGCGCACTCCTCCTCCATAACACCCTTGGTTATCTGTGGCTTGTGGTTATACGGAAAAGCGGAAAGGTCCGTAAGACTGCCGAAGGAGCCTGCCTTGCCGTCGGAAGCACCGTATATCACACGGCGTATGCGTGAATTGATAATGGCGCCTGCACACATGGCGCAGGGCTCAAGGGTAACGTAAAGGTCGCAATCTATCAGCCGCCACGCACCAAGCCTTCTGCAGGCACGGTTTATGGCTATTATCTCAGCGTGGCACAGTGAGTTTTTGCGCTTTTCCCTGAGGTTTCTGCCCGTGGCGATCACAACGCCATCCTTTACTATCACTGCCCCGATTGGCGTTTCGCCGTCCCTATATGCGGCTTTTGCACGCTTCAGTGCCGCTTTCATATAAAATTTATCGTCCATATTCCTAACATTCCCCACTTTGCAGAGCCATTATATCATCATTTTACCGAAAATGCAATGTTTGCCCCCATAATTTTAAAAAAACTCTTGTATTTTCCGAAAAATTGTTATAGAATATAGCCAATGAAAAATTTTTCGGAGGTATTTTTATCATGGCAGTAAAAGTTGCTATTAACGGTTTTGGCCGTATAGGCCGTCTCGCTTTCAGACAGATGTTCGGCGCTGAGGGTTACGAAGTTGTTGCTATCAACGACCTCACCAGCCCCAAGATGCTCGCTCACCTTCTTAAGTATGATACCGCTCAGGGTAAGTACGCTCTGGCTGACAAGGTTTCTTACACTGAAAACGTAGACGAGAAC
Organism: Clostridia bacterium; assembly: GCA_017521025.1. GTDB lineage: Bacteria > Bacillota > Clostridia > Oscillospirales > CAG-382 > SIG636. The sequence continues at coordinate 80,793 of JAFXEB010000010.1, forward strand.
GGCAAGGTTGTTGGCGGTTCCATCATCGTTGACGGTAAGGAAATCACCATCTACGCTAAGCCCAACGCTGCAGAGCTTCCTTGGGGCGAACTCGGTGTTGACGTAGTTCTCGAGTGCACCGGTTTCTACACCTCTAAGGCTAAGAGCCAGGCTCACATCGACGCAGGCGCTAAGAAGGTTGTTATCTCTGCTCCCGCAGGCAACGATCTTCCTACCGTTGTTTTCGGCGTTAACGAGGGCATCCTCTCCGCTGATGACACCATCATCTCCGCTGCATCCTGCACCACCAACTGCCTCGCTCCCATGGCTAAGGCACTTAACGATTACGCTCCCATCGCTTCCGGTATCATGACCACCGTTCACGCTTATACCGGCGACCAGATGATTCTTGACGGTCCTCACAGAAAGGGCGACCTCAGAAGAGCAAGAGCAGGCGCAGAGAACATCGTTCCCAACTCCACCGGCGCTGCTAAGGCTATCGGTCTTGTTATCCCCGAGCTCAACGGCAAGCTCATCGGCTCCGCTCAGAGAGTTCCCACCCCCACCGGCTCTACCACTATTCTCGTAGCAGTTGTTAAGGGCGCTAACGTTACCAAGGAAGGCATCAATGCTGCTATGAAGGCTGCTTCTTCTGCTTCCTACGGTTACAACGAGGATGAGATAGTTTCTTCCGACATCATCGGCTCCACCTACGGTTCCATCTTTGATGCTACCCAGACCATGGTTGCTAAGATCGATGACGACACCTATCAGGTACAGGTTGTTTCTTGGTACGACAACGAGAACAGCTACACCAGCCAGATGGTTAGAACTATCAAGTACTTTGCAGAGCTTAACTAATTAGTATTTGATCTTTTGAGGGGACAGCCTGTGGGCAGTCCCCTCTTGTATATTTGACAGAGGTATTTTGATATGGCTAAGAAAAAGAGCAACAGTGAAGCGGTCGCTAAAAGGCGCCGTGACAAGGAATCAAAGCAGCGGAAGATAAACGATATAATCGCCTACGCTATAGCAGGCGTAGCGGTTGCCATTATCGTTGGTCTCGTTATCTATTCCTACTGCTGATGTTTTTTACCCGAGAGTATTATACAATTATTTGCGTATTTATCGACAAGGTTTGCTAAAGTTTGTAAACGGATGCAAAAAGCGGTGTTGGGTTTTGTAAATAACAACCAAAAACCGCCCGTGCGCTCTGCTGTAAGCAGGCGCACGGGCGGTTTTATATTTCAAACGGGAAACTAAGCTACTTTATTTATCGGCCTTTATTTTGCCCTGTACCATATCGAGGAGATAACCCACAACGCCACCGCCGAGGACTGCTACAAGACAAAGCACACCGTGACCTGCGCCACCGAAGCTTATGGGGATAAGCAGCAGTGTGGAGGCAAAGACCGCACCCATAACGAGGTGGTATGCCACTGAGCGTTTTTTCTCAAACAAGGCGTTCATAGGCTTTGCAAAGATAATAACGGTCAAGAGGGCGCCCAGCCCTACGGGGAGCACGAAGTTGGGAATAACAGAAAAGTCCAGCGCCATAAGCTTTGACAGATTCTCGGTCAGGGGGTCAAACAGTCCGAGGCACATAAGGGGAGAAGAAAAGCTCATACCCGGCATTACTATGCTGAGAGCAAAGCAGACACCAACCACCATAAACCAGCCGAAGTTTTGGGTCACGGCTATCTCCGCCTTAGGGTATACAGAGCCGATGAGCTTTGCCATCTGAGTGCTTTCGTCAGAGACAGAGCCGAAGAAGGAGAGAATGAGCACCATCACCACAAAGGATATGGCAAGGGTTGCAAAGGATGCGCCCGTGCGCTTTTCCTCGCCCGCATCCTTCCACAGTGCGGGCAGAGTGCCAAGCACAAGACCCAAAAAGATGCTTTGCTGTATAAGGGGGTCCATATTCAGCGCCTCGAGTATGCCTGCAAAGCCCACAAAGCCTACGGCAATACCGATAACGGTGGGCAAAAGCAGCTTCCAATGCTTTTTTATGCCCTTAAAGGGGTGCGCCAAGGTCTCCATAAGAGGCTGGTATATACCGAAAATAACGCACATTACGCCCCCCGACAGACCCGGAAGTATGGCGCCGACGCCGATAAAGGCGCCTACAAGCACCGTTAGTATTATCTTGACCCACTTGGGTGTGGAATTACTTTTACTCATATACAGTATGTATCCTTTCCGTAATCAATATAAGCCTGCTCCTCTGCCTGAGCGCCGCCATCGTCGCCGCCATTGGGAGCATCCTGCTTTACCTTGACATCGCCACGTATATACAAAGCTACCTCTATTATTATAAACAGAAAAACCATAAGCAGTACAAGTAGTATGACTACCGTCCTGCCGTCACGCTTGTTCTCCTCCTGACGCTCCACACGCTTTTTAGCCGCCTCTGCCGCCTGCGCCCTTCTTCTGCGCTCCTCCGCACTGATGACGTCAAGCCGTGGGGACGCAGCGACCTTTTTGGTATGGACGTAGCCGGGGTCGTGGGTGTCCTTGAGCTTTTCAAGCTGAGAGTTGAGGGAGGACTCGGTAAGATTGGCAAGCTGCCAATCCTTATCCCTGTCGCACTTGGCGCATTTTTTTGCGGCAATAAGATTCTTGTGGCCGCAGCAGCACAGCCAGACCCTCTCCGACTGCTGAGGGATATTCTTTATGGGATGCGCAGCCTCCTGCCTGCGGTAAACGTTCATCTTACTGTAGGCATAGCGAAGCTCGTCATTAAGCTCGCTGAAGGCGGTGTATTTCCTACCGCTGACTATCTTTATATCCTCCTTGCGCCCGTCTGCATACTCCACCGTCCGTATCTCAAACTCCATCTTACGGCAATAGCCCTTGGGCAAAGGTATAAGCACTCCGTCACCAAAGGTCTCGCCCTGACGGATATTCTGCGGCAGCACCTGCGCCCTTATACCAAGACGGACCGGAAGGCTCTGCTCCTCCTCCACAGGCATAGTGCGCTTGCCAAGACTTTTGGCGGCGGCAGAATAGACAAAGTCTATCTTGCGGGTGGCAATATTGGAGGTGCCCTCGTACAATAACAGTCTGACCGCAAGAGAACGTAGCTCCTCTTTTGCGGTGTTCTGCATTTTGAAAACGCCGAAGACCTCGTTGGTCTCCGTATCGGTGACGGTATAGCCCTCGATAACCTCTACGGGAGCGTCATCGTATATGCGGCTGAAATCAAGACGCTCTATGACCCTTAAGGGGCGGAGTGCATCCTCCTTCATCCTCTGTTTTTCCTTACGGCTGAGCTTAATACCCTGAGTCTTTACCAAGGTGAGCCACCCCTTTCCTCCATTGATTATACACCTACCATGTATAAAACGCAAGCATTTTTATTGCAATTCGGTTAAACAGGTGATATAATACGGAAAAGAGGTGATTTATATGGACGCTTTTGAAAGGCTTAAAAGGGCAAAGCTATTTATATGCGATATGGACGGCACCGTATACCTTGGTGACGAGGTACTTGAGGGCGCCAGGGAGTTTGTAGATTTTGTAAAGAAAAGCGGGAGACGGTTTTTGTTTTTCACAAACAATGCCTCGAGGCGCAAGGAGGACTATTACGAAAAGCTAAGCCGTCTCGGCTTTTCCGAATGCACGCTTATGACCTCGGGCGACGTGACCATAAGCTACCTCAACAAGCATTACCCCGACAAAACAGTTTACGTGCTGGGCACAAGGGCGCTTAAGGACAGTATGATAAAGGGCGGTGTCAGGCTTACAGAGGATGACAGTGCTGATATAGTGGTGTCAAGCTTTGATACCGAGCTTACCTATGAGAAGCTTTGCATTGCCTGCGACGCTCTGAGAAAGGGAGCCTTGTTCCTTTCCACCCACCCCGATTACAACTGCCCGACAGAAAAGGGCTTTATACCCGACAGCGGTGCCATCGCCGCACTGCTTACCGCATCAACGGGTAAAACGCCAAAGTATCTGGGCAAGCCATACGCCGAGACCGCTGAGGCTATATGCTCTCTTATGGGGATAGAGCCAGAGGACTGCGTATCCGTCGGTGACAGGCTGTACACGGATATTGCTTTAGCAAAAGGCGCAGGTATGCTTTCGGTGCTGGTGCTCAGCGGTGAAACAAAATCGGAGGACATAAACAGCGAAAACGCACCCGATATTGTACTGAACGGAGTATACGAAATACCCAAATTTCTTGCATAATTATAAGAAACCCCCTTGAATAGGGGGTTTTCTTTGCGTTCAGGCTGTATTTTGTCGAAAAGGCTTGACAACGGGGAGCTTTTATGATATACTCACTGCAAGTATATGATGTAATACTGTGTAATTTGGTGAAGGGTGGCTTTTTTTAGAGCTTGCCTTTAACACAGTAATTTTCGACATTTTAGGAGTTTATTGAATGAAGCATATTATTGCAAGAGCGTGTTTCTCCCTACTTGTCGCCGCAGTTGTGTTGGGTGTCCTTGCAGGCGGCGTATACAGGGCGTTCAGCTCTGAGGCAGAGGCTTCGGCACTGTCGGGTCCCGTCGCTTCTCTGCAGTTATCCGTCATTGGCGGCGTTACCGAGCCTGCGGGTGCGGCACCCGTTACCGACGATACCGACGGCAGGTACGATGATATGAACCTGGTGCTTGACGCCTTCACACCCCCTGCAAACATATCCCCCGATTTCAACCTTAATATCAACATAAGCATTCCCGGCGCCCCCAGCCACAGCCTTATGGACGGCAACGGCGGCAACAGTAACAACAATAACGGCGGCGGTAATAATAACAACGGCGGCGGCACTACCCCACCTCCCGTAGTTGATACCCCCGAGGAGCCTGACAACAACAACAACAGCTCCGAAGCTCCCGAGCAGCCGGACGGCAACGGCAACGGCAACGACAACGGC
>JAFXEB010000011.1 GCA_017521025.1 Clostridia bacterium
AACGCACTTCTCGACCTTGTTGACGATATGGCTCTCTCGGTCTGTGACCTTGAGGACGAGCTTGCACTCGTAGGCGAGCAGGTTGACGCTGTTGACGAGGACCTCGACGCTCTTGAGTCCTATGTCTACGACGATGATGATTGCGATTGCTGCTGTGACGATGATTGCGACTGCGGGGAGGAGCTTTTTGAGATAGCGGACGAGTGCGAGGACTATCTCTTTGATTCCGAGGAAGAGCTATAGGGCATCCGGTCATGTTACAAAGGAGCTGTCTTGAGTGCAGGAATTGCACCGAGACAGCTCTTTTTTTCAAAAAGCGGGGTGCGAACAAATTTTCTTAAAAAGCCGCCGAATGTCCGTTTTATTCCCATACCTGTGTCGGATAATAGCCTTGCTGAAAGCAAAACAAAACTTTTTTAAGGAGGCTATTATCTATGTTTTACTGCATACTTACGGGACTGCTTGCCTTCTTGCTTTGGGGCAAAGTGTGGCTTGGTGTCATAGGCTTTCTGGCAGGAGTGCTTGTGACGAGGCTTTACAGAAGCCGTGCCGCCTATTTTATAAACAAGCGTGGCGGAGTAGAAAAGGCACGGGTTCTTAAAGAGGTAAGCTACAGCGAAGATGGCAGGTGCCCTAAGGCGGAGGATAAGGAGTATACGCTGCTTGTAAACTTCCGCAACGGCGAGAGGCTCAGATATATAGTGCACGGCGACGGCGCAATATACAGAGAGCTTAAGTCATATATCGCAAACTGAGTATTGCAAAAACGGGTTCTGTGTGCTAATCTGTAAACGGAAGGCATACAGAGCCTTTTGCGCTTTTTTAAAACGGAGGTGCTACGATGCCCAAACAGCCAAGACAAAAGCAGAGGCTTTTGTACGTGCTTAAGTTATTACTTGAGCAAACCGATGAAAACCACAAGCTGACCGTAGCGTGCATCATCGAAAAGCTTGCGGCTTACGGGATAAACGCCGACAGAAAAACGGTTATGGATGATCTGGATACCCTTGAGCTGCACTGTGGGGAGCTTTTCGGCTATGATATACAGCGCATCAAGGGCGCAGACGGGGGAAACAGGGTGCTGTCACGCCCCTTTGAGGTGCCCGAGCTTATACTGCTGGCAAACGCAGTGCAAAGCTCACGCTTTATTACGGAAAAGAAGAGCAACGCCCTTATTGACAAGCTTGCCTCGCTGACCAGTGTCCATCAGGGGAAGCAGCTTAAAAGGCAGGTCAAGGTAAAGGGCAGGATAAAGAATATGGTGGAGTCGGTCTACAACAGCACCGACAGCATACATAACGCCATTGCGGAGAACAAAAAGATCAGCTTTTTGTATCACGAGTATGACAAAAGCGGCGTTCTTGTACCCAAGCGTGGGGGCAAGCCCTACGTTGCAAGCCCTCTCACCCTGTGGTGGGACGATGAGTTTTATTATCTCGTCGCTTATGACAGTGAGGAGAAGAAAATAAAGCACTATCGTGTGGACAAGATGAAAAGGCTGACTATAGCTGATGAGCCGAGAGAGGGCGCTGAAGGCTTTGACCCTGCCGAATACACCAACAAGCTGTTCGGTATGTTTGGCGGCGAGGAGGTGACGGTGCGGCTTCGCTGTAAGGAGAGGCTTGCGGGGACGGTCATAGACCGTTTCGGCAAGGACATTCGTTTCCGCAATTTAGATAACGGGTTCTTGGGCTTCACCGCCAAGGTAATGCTGAGTCCCGTGTTTTGCGGGTGGGTGCTCAGCTTTGGAGGCGACATCGTTATAGAAAGCCCCGATATAGCCATCGAGGAGCTTAAACGCACGGCAAAAGCCGCTGTGAGCATATATGAGGAGGACAAGAAATGAAAAGCCTACGTCTTTCGGGGAGTGCACTTCCCTACACCGAGCAGTTTGAATATATGAGCGATATGGGGCTGATAAGCCTTGACCCCGCAGGTATCTTACTTGAGCTTAATGAGGGCGAGCGTTTTTCTGTTGCCGTAAAGGACGGCACAGCAACGGTAATCTATACCTGCAGGGCAGATATCTTTTGCGGCGCTTTCATTGCGGCGATGGACAGCACTGAGGGCGAGCGTAGATTTGAAAACCGCTTTGAGCTATGCGGCGCCATGATAGACAATTCAAGGAACTCGGTAACCACTGTAGCGCAGATGAAGAAATACATAGCCTACAGCGCCGCCTTTGGTCTTAACTGCGTTTACCTGTATAACGAGGACACCTATGAAATAGAAGGCGAGCCCTACTTTGGGTATATGCGTGACAGGTATACGGAGGAGGATGTAAGGGAGCTTTGCGCCTTTGGCAGCAGCTTTGGCGTGGAGGTCATTCCCTGTATGCAGACCCTTGCACATCTTAATCAGGCTCTGCGTTGGTACCGCTACGGCAAGGTGCTTGATATGGGCGACACCCTGCTTGTGGACGAGGAGCAGACCTATGAGCTTATAGAGAAGATGATAGCCTTCTGGAGGCGCACCTGCACCACCGAGCATATTCATATCGGTATGGATGAGGCGCACTGTCTGGGCAGAGGCAAGCACCTTGACAAGCACGGTGCCGAGCCTAAGTTTGATATACTTTGCCGCCACCTTGAGCGTGTTGCGGCAATATGCAGGAAATATGGCTTTAAGCCGATGATGTGGAGCGATATGTTCTTCCGCATAGCCTTTGGCGGCTATTACAGCGATGACGGCATAGACAAGGCTCTTCTTGACAAGGTGCCCAAGGACGTTACGCTGGTTTATTGGGACTACTACAGCACAGACAGAGAGAAGTATATAGCACAGCTTAAAAAGCACGCTTTGTTTGATAACGAGATAGGCTTTGCGGGAGGCGCATGGAAATGGAGCGGCTTTACCCCCTCTATCAACCATAGCTGGACAGTATCCAAAATGGCGCTGGAGGAGGTAAAGAAAAGCGGCGTGAAGCAGGCGATGGTTACCTGCTGGGGCGATGACGGTGCGGAATGTCTTTCCGCCTGCGTACTGCCCGTGCTTGCTCTGTACGGCGCAAACCGCCTTGCCGACGGAGAGGAGGCAGACACCCTTGCAAGGGAGCTGTTCAGTGCCGCCTGCGGATACACGGCAGATGAGATGTTTACGCTTTGCCGTCCCTCTGTCACCCCTGCGGAGAACCTTACCCCCTACGCAAACCCCACCAAGTATCTGTTCTACAATGACGTGCTGAAGGGACTCTTTGACAGGCACGTTGACGACCGCTTCAGCCTTTACTACAGAGACTGCGCCGCAGAGCTTGAGGTGCTTGCCGAAAGAGAGAGCCCTCTTAATTATCTGTTTGACGTGCAGGCAAAGCTGTGCCGTGTGCTGGAGCTTAAGGCTACTGCAGGCATAGAGCTTAAGCGTGCTTACGACGAGGGCGACAGGATAACCCTTGCATATATGGCAGACAGCGTTCTGCCTGCTGTAAGGAGGCGCACCGAGGAGTTTTACGATGCCTTCAGGGCAGGCTGGATGAGGGAGAGCAGGCCCGGCGGCTTCGACACCCACGACCTGCGCATTGGCGGTATGCTCAGACGTGTGCTTGCGGCAGAGCGCACCGTAAGAGATTATATCGAAGGCAGGATAGACAGCATACCCGAGCTTGAGGCGGAGAGGCTGTATTTCGACTGCCGCCCTGATAATGACGGCAAAAGCCTTACCATAGGCATGAACCACTATCATTTCACAGCCACCTCTAACATCCTTTAAGTATCTTATCTGAATAGCCACTGCGGCGCAAAAGGCTTTGATAAGGGTCTGCGCCGCAGTTTTTTATGAATTTTATCTTATTTTCAGAGCATTATTGCAGATTTTTTATTGACATTGACCTTATTGTTTGATATAATCCTATTATTAATTATATAGTAAGCTAAAGGATGCTTACAGGTGTTTTTTTGCACTAATTTTTGAAAGGTGGATGCATTTATGAAAAAGCTCCTTACTTTTATCCTTGCCATCGCACTGTTCCTACCCCTTATGAGCGGCATCTCGTTTAATAACGCACAGGTAGCCGCCGCATCAAGCCACGTGTATATGATCGTCACCAACCCCGGTGAGGATATGAACACGCAAATGAACGTAGGCTGGCACGCTGACTACACCTATACGGGCTGTTACGTAGAGTACACGGTAGCCTCCGACACAAGCTTTGCCAACGCCAAGAAGGTAAACGGCAGCTATGACGACAATGACTATTTGTGGTTCTACAACAGGCTTTCCAGCTCCAGCACCTCCTCTACCCGCTTTACCACCAAGTTCCTTAACTACGGTGCAGAGCTTACGGGTCTTACCCCCAACACCAACTACATCTACAGGATCTGTGACGGCGCAGGTGCTTATTCTGAGACCTATGCCTTCAAGACCGCAGGTCAGACTGAGTTTTCTATGATTTGGCTGTCCGATATGCACCTTAGTGCATCCTCCAGCAAGAACACCAAGTACGTCAACGCTCTTAAGTACGCTGAGTCTGCCGCAAAGTATGACATCGGTCTTTACGTTAATACCGGTGACGTTGTATCCTGCGGCGACAAGTATAGCTGGTGGCAGGAGTTTTATAATGTTGACGCTATAAAGAAGTACTCCTACGCAGGTACCGTCGGCAACCATGACCTCTTTGACGAGATGATGGATAACGACAGTGAAAACTACACCCAGTATTGGAAGACGGGCAAATACTTCGGCATAACGGCAAACTATCCCGACAACGGCTACACCCAGACCTCCTCCAGAATAAGCGGCTATCTCAGCGGCGACGGTTATTCCTCCTATGTAAACTCCTCCTCCGATGACTTCATCGTTCCCAGCTCCGGCTCCCTTGCAGGCAAGCAGATCACCGGCGCTAAGGAGGACCTTAACGGCAGAAGCTATTGGTTCCTTTACAACAGGATACTGTTTATAACCTTTGACTACTATGCAATGACCGCTACCTCCGAGAAGAACACTGCCTTCAATTGGGCATACGAGGTTATTGACAAAAACAAGGGTAAGTATGACTACCTTATCTGCTACGAGCACCTTAACCTCATCTGGGGTGACGGCGGCACCAGCAGATACTATACCGATTATCAGAACTTCCTTGACACCGCAAACGTAGATATATTCCTCTGCGGTGACAACCACATCTATTTCCGCACAAAGAAGCTGCTTGCAGGTGCTGAGACCACCGACCCCGAAAAGGGCACCTACATTCTTCAGGCTCCCGCTATAACCAACACCTCCACCTACCCCACCTACACGGGCGCAAAGGCTCCCTACGGTGTTTCCAGATACTCCTCTGCTGACTACCTTGGCAGCTTTGCCATAGACGTTGACAGCAGCGGTATGCATTTCACCCTCGGTATCGGTACAGGCACCGGTGCCAACATGGCAAAGTACGAGACCTTTACCATACCCAAGAAGACCCGTTACAGCGACGCCGCTACGGGCATATACACCGCTCAGAGCGCACTTACCGTAAGAGAGACCTCTGACGCTTCCGCAAAATCCCTGACCACCATCCCAAGCGGCACCGTATTTGAGGTCACCGCAGGCAACGGTCAGTGGGGCAGAGTGCGTTACAACGGCTACACCGGCTGGGTAAACCTTTCCGGCTACACCGCAACCGCATATACCTCCAACGTTACTATTCCCGAGCTGTTTGAGATCACCAACGTAAACGTAGGCTATGCCTCCTCTCACATGGTCGATGCCTATACGCCCACCTACGGCTCTACCATCGCCAACGGTGGCTGGCTGTTCTCGGGCAACGTTACCATTACAGGCGTAAGGGACAGCACGGGTGCATACAAGGTTACTGCACAGGACACCAGCAGTAACGCAAAGAATACCACTGCAATCCCCTCCAACGGCTGTGTTCTGCTTATCAACACCGCATATCCCAGCTATGCATCTCTTATGGAAAAGCTTGCTGTGGGCAAATACTTCACCCTTGACTCCAACAGCACCATGGTATATACCGCTAACCCCGGTGAGGCAAACGTAACACCCAGCATCCCCGGTACCGAGCCCGACCCTGAGGAGCTGACTCTTATAGACGGTGCGGACTACACTATAGGCGACTACGTTACCTGTAACGCTATCAATATACGTGTTGACAGCTTCAAGGCGCAGTTTGCCAACACCACCGTCAAGGTGTTTGACGGCAACGGCGTTGAGGTTACGGGCAGTGCTCTCGTAGGTACCAACTACACAGTAAGCTGCTACAGCAGCTCTGACACAGTGGCAGACGACACTATGACGATAAGCGTTCTGTTCGACCTTGACGGTAACGGCGCAATATCCGCCTCTGACTGTCTTATTATGAAGACCTTTGTTAAGTCCAGCGTTGCCCTTGAGGGTGCTTTCCTTACCGCCGCCGACTGCAATACTGACGGCAGTCCCAACGCTACTGACTACACCTTCTTTAAGCTGACCCTTTCCAAGCAGTAAAAGTCAGAGGTCAGTGGTATACTGAGCATTTTAAAGAGAGCCGATGCCCCCTGAAGGGTGTCGGCTCTCTTTGTAAAAAGTGCATCATTTATAAGGCTTTTAAGCTCTGTTTTTTTACAATTTACCTTGACAGCAAAGTTAGCATTTGATATAATCTTATTATCAATAATGCAGGTGACAACACCTGCGGAAAGGTTGTTTTTATGAAAAAGCTTTTAGCCGTTCTTCTCACTCTGGCTATGTGCATCCCCTGCTTCGGCGCTATCAGCTTCAGCGCTTCTGCCGAGGCTACCGAGCACGTGTACATGATCGTCACCAACCCCGGTGAGGATATGAACACCCAAATGAACATCGGCTGGCACGCCGACTACACCTACACAGGCTGCTATGTGGAGTATACCACTGCAGACGACACAGCCTTTGCCAACGCCAAGAAGGTAGAGGGCGTTTACGATGACGATGACTATCTGTGGTTTATGGACAGGTATCTTAAGGGTTCGGGTGGCACTCGCTTTGACACTCCTTTCCTTAACTACGGCGCAGACCTGAACGGCCTTACCTCCGATACCGACTACATCTACAGGATATGTGACGGCGAGGGCGGCTATTCCGACACCTATGCCTTTACAACCGCAGGTCAGGACGAGTTCTCTATTATGTGGCTCTCTGATATGCACCTCAGCAATGACTCCTCCAAGGCTACCAAGTACAAGGCATCCATCGACTACGTTGAGCCTTTGGCTAAGTATGATATCGGTCTGTACTTCAACACGGGCGACGTTGTATCCTGCGGCGACAGATACGGCTATTGGCAGGAGTACTACAACTATGACGTTATGAAGAAGTACACCTATGCCGCCACCGTTGGTAACCACGACCTTTATGACTCTATGATGAAGGATGATAGTGCCTACACCGATTTCTGGAAGTCTACCGAGTATTTCCGTATAGTTTCCAACTATCCCGATAACGGCTATGACTACACCTCCGGCAGACTCGGCACATATCTCTCCAGCGCAGGCTACCAAGACTACGCTTCTGAATCCGCAGGCACCCTCATCACCGTTGACAGCGGCAGCCTTGCAGGCAAGAAGATAACCGGTTCTGTTGACAGCACCAAGGGCAGAGCTTATTGGTTTATCTACAACAGAGTATTGTTTATCGTTTTCGACTACTTTGCAATGACCTACAACTCTGAGGCACAGATTGCGTTTAACTGGGCACTTGACGTTGTTGAGCAGAACAGAGGTAAGTATGACTATCTTGTTGCTACCGAGCACGAGAACCTCCTTTGGGGCGGCGACGGTACCAGCAGATATTATGACAAGTATAAGAATTTCCTTGACACCGCAAACGTTGACATCTTCTTTGCAGGTGACAACCACGTTTATTTCCGTTCTCATTCCTTGGTAGACGGTCAGATAAACACCGATCCCGAAAAGGGCACCTACGTTCTTCAGGCACCCGCTATAACCAACACCTCCTCCTACGGTCTCCATTCCGGCGCAGTAGGTCTGGGTGTTACCAGATATGCAGATGCTGACTATCTTGGCGGCGTTATGATAGACGTTGACAGTGAAGGTATGCATCTTACCGTTGCTACCGCTACGGGCGACGGCTCTAACTACAAGATATTTGAGGAAGTTACCATCCCCAAGAAGGTACGTTATGCTGACGCAGTTCCCGGCATCTATGAGCTTGGCAGTGAGCTTTCTCTTTACGAGACCACAGACCTTACCTCCGCAGTGCTCAAGACCATCCCCGCAGGCGCTATGGTTGAGGTTTATGATGCCGACGGTATCTGGGGTAAGATCCGTTACGAGGGTATGAGCGGCTGGACCAGACTCGTTGATACCGAATGTCTTTATAAGATGGACGTTCCCTCCACCTACGGCGGCGTTGAGCTTAACGGCGGCTACAATATGAAATACACCACCGAGGGCGTATATGCATACACCCCTGCTTACGGCGCAACCATTGCAAACGGTGGTTGGAGCTTTATGTATAACTACGTGTATATAGCTGAAAAGCAGACAGACGGATCCTACACCATAACCTCCGTTAATAAGGAGCAGGTGGCAAAGAAGGACACCCCCACCGCTGAAAACACCGTTGTTATAATGGCAGACAACAAGACCGGTGATGCTTATGCCGACGTACTCGTTGAGGGCTACAACTTCACTCTCGACTGGGCACAGAACGCACTTAACTCTACCGACGTCACTGAGGAAGCACCTGTTTACGAGTTCTGCACCGTAACCTTCTGCGAATCTGACGGCACCCTTATCGGCTCTAACAAGGCTCTCAAGGGTCACGCCGCCAATGAGCTTAAGCCTGCAGAGATCGAAGGCTACACCTTCACCGGTTGGGATAAGGATATCTCCACCATTACCGAGGACATAACCGTTACCGCAAAGTACAGCATTAACGAATACACCGTTACCTTCGTTGGTCAGGACGGCACCGTTATATCCGAGGAGACCGTTATCTACGGTCAGGCAGCTACCGCACCCGAAGCTCCCGTTGTTGAGGGCTACACCTTCACCGGTTGGGACAAGGCGTTTGATGTTGTTACCGAGGATATGACCGTTACCGCCCTTTACGAGACAGCAAGGCTCCTCGGCGATGCAACCGGCGACGGCAAGGTAAACAGCCTGGATGCGGCATTCATCCTCCGTTATGATGCCGATCTTACCGACTTTACCGATGCTCAGATAGCAGTCAGCGACGTTACCCGTGACGGCAAGGTAAACAGCCTTGACGCTGCAATGGTGCTCAGATACGACGCAGACCTTATACCCGAATTTTAAGCTTAATAAACCATTACAAACCACAATCCCCCACGGCACGAATTATTGTGCCGTGGGGGATTTTTAGTAAATAGTGATCCTATCCCCCTTTGTGACTGTAATCTGCGAACAGGGCAAGCAAAAAGGCATCGGCTGTGGTTGAGCCGATGCCTTTTTTTACTGTTTACAGATAAGCTCTGTTATCCTTCTATCCTTCAAAAGGAACCAGCGACAAGCCACCCGTAAAGCCGTTATAGGCTATAGCTAAATACATCTGATTGTCCTTATTGTCCTTAAAGGATATAGCACGGAATGCCAAGCCCTCTGTCACGGGCATTGCAGAGGCAAACTTCATGCCTGCAGGCAAGGTTTCATCAGAGAACAAGGTCTCGCCCGCCTTCATATTGCCGTCCATATTTGCGCCGTAATCAATGGTCAGGTATTTGAAGTCATAGAGCGTTGTCAGCGTGTTGAGCTCAAACCATTCTGCGCCGTCTTTGCTGCCGATAACATAACCGCCGGCAAGGACGTGGTCCATAGAGGTATAACCTGCATACAAGCCGAAGCTACCGTAGTCACTGCCCTCTTTTACAAACCTGATATATCCATTGTTAAGGGTTGCCATATCGAGATAGCCGTCGCCCAGCTCATACCTGCCGTATAGGACAGGAATTGCCTCACCTTGCAGTTCGGTGTAGACAACGATAAAGCCATCATCTGCATACCATTTTCCGTCTGCAGGTGTGCCGTTGTTGCCTGCGGAACTCTCTATCTTCACGGTGCCGTCGATATTGATTGTAACGGCGACGGTTGCATCCCCTTCACCGCAGGTCCAGACACCACCTATAGCATCGTCGCCGCCAAGAGCGTGGCTGGTATCTACCTCGAATAGCTCCTCAGGCTCCTCTTCAGAGGTAGTCTCTTCGATGGAGGTAGTCTCCTCAGCAGAGGTGGTTTCTTCGGTGGAGGTGGTCTCCTCCGTAGTAGTTTCCTCCACAGAAGCGCTCTCCTCCGAGGTGGTCTCCTCTACAGAGCTTGCCTCCGCAGAGCTGTCTGCTATGCTTTGGCTATCACTGCTTGATACACCATCGGTATCCTTAGCGCAAGCCACAAAAAGGCTGAGCGCCATAAGAGCTGCGATAATAAACGCAACAGTACTCTTAATTTTCATCATTCATATCTCCTTTTTTAGTTTTCAGCTTACTAATAAGCAAGAGTAGTATACCCCGTTATATACTTTTTGTCAAGCAAAAAAACACCTCCGAAGGAACCATAGCCTTCGGAGGCGTATATATTAACTGAGCCAAACCTTAGTACAAAACAATATAAAAAGGAAGAACACAAGGGCAAAAACACCTGCCACAAGGAGTGCAGCGGCAAAAACGCCGCCCATCATTGCACGCTTCTCAGAGCCTGAAAGATACACACCGTCTACGGTGTTTTTATCCGCCTGCTCTGTCTTTTTCTTTTCGGCACGGTGCTTATTGTACCAGGGCATACCGTCAACGTTCATATTGGAAACGGTTCTGCCGTCATCATCCTCATACTGTTTACGGTCTTGATTTTTCATAGCCGCCTATATTCCCTTATCGTAGAGGTGGCAAGCTACGAAATGACCGGGCTCGTACTCGTGAAACCTTGGAGCCTCCTCAGAGCAGCGTGCCATACACTTACTGCAACGGGTGTGGAACTTACAGCCCTTGGGGGGATTTGCGGGGCTGGGCAGGTCGCCGTCGAGGACGATACGGTTCATCTTTACGTCAGGGTCGGGCACGGGGATCGCAGAAAGCAGCGCCTGAGTATAGGGGTGGAGAGGCTTTTCAAAAAGTGCGTCCTTCGATGCCAGCTCTACCATACTGCCAAGATACATTACCGCTACGTCATCGGATATATGCTGAACAACGGAGAGGTCGTGGGAGATGAAGATATATGTAAGTCCTCTCTCCTTCTGCAGGTCCTTGAGCAGGTTTATGATCTGCGCCTGAATGGAAACGTCAAGTGCAGAAACAGGCTCATCACACACCACTACCTTGGGGTTCATCGCCAAGGCACGGGCGATACAGATACGCTGACGCTGACCGCCGGAGAACTCATGGGGATATCTGTCCTTATGATACTCCTGCAGACCGCACGCCTTCATTATCTTGGAGATGTACTCGTCATACTGCTCCTTGGGGACTATCTTATGCTGTTTTACAGCCTCGCCGATGATCTCACCGATGGGGAGACGAGGGCTGAGACTGGAATAAGGGTCCTGAAAGATTATCTGTATATTGGGGCGAAGCTTATTCAAAGCGGCGGGACTAAGGCTGTTTATATCGATACCGTTCTCCTCAAAGTATGCGATAAGAGACGCCTTGTCCACTGCGACGGTCTTGCGAGCCTCGGCAGGAAGTGCCGCCCTTAGCTGGCTTACGGTGAGCTTGTCAAGGTCAAGACCACGGTAAAGCACCTTACCCTCGGTTATAGGGTAAAGGCGGAGCATCGTTCTGCCCATAGTGGTCTTACCACAGCCGGACTCACCAACAACGCCCAGTGTGGTGCCGGGCTTTATGGTAAAGGAAACATCGTCAACCGCTTTTACGTGACCTATGGTCATCTTAAAAAAGCTGGACTTTATCGGAAAGTACTTTTTAAGACCATGTACCTCTACAATGGGTTTATCCTGAAGGGTTTTATTGTTATTCAAGCTCATTCAAAAGCACCTCCGGATCTACAGTTTTGGGATACTCAACAAACTCGCCCTCGTCACCACGGTAGCAGGAGACGAAATGGGTGTCGCTGACCTTGTACATAGGCGGATACTTACCCGAGCACTTCTCGGTGCAGAAATCGCAACGGTCCTTGAAATAGCAGTAGTTAGGCATATTTACGGGGTTTGGAACGCTGCCACGGATGTTGTAGAGGGAGTCCACCTTCTTATTGATGGCAGGCTTGCTCTTCATCAGACCGATGGTGTAAGGATGGATAGGATTATGGAAAATATCCTCCTTGGTGCCCTTCTCTACTATTCTGCCTGCATACATAACCACAACGTAGTCTGCCATGTGGGCGATAACGCCGAGGTCATGGGTGATAAGCATTATAGAGCTGTTTATCTTATCCTTAAGCTCCTGCAGCAGATCGAGTATCTGCGCCTGAATAGTAACGTCAAGTGCGGTAGTAGGCTCGTCCGCAATAATAAGCTCGGGGTTGCACACAAGTGCCATTGCAATCATAACACGCTGGCGCATACCGCCCGAAAGCTCGTGAGGGAACATCCTATATACGCCCTCTGCGTTGGCTATACCAACCTGCTTGAGCATATCGATAGTCTTAGCCTTTACCTCCTCCTTGTTTAGCTCGGGGTTGTGGAGGGTGATGACCTCGTCCACCTGCATACCGATACGGAACACGGGGTTAAGAGAGGTCATAGGCTCCTGAAAGATCATAGATATCTTGTTGCCACGGAGATGCATCATCTCGGAATTGGGCACGTTTACGATATTGTAAGCCTTGCCATCGCCCGAGTTGAAACGGATCTCGCCGCCGACCACCTGACCGACGGGGCGCTGTAAAAGCTGCATAACGGAAAGAGAGGTAACGCTCTTGCCGCAGCCGGACTCACCAACTATACCCACGGTGCTGTTCTTAGGCACGTCAAAGCTCACGCCGTCAACTGCCTTTACCGTACCGATATCGGTGAAGAAGAAGGTACAGATATTGTCGCACTCAAGCACGTTGTTGGGGTCACGCATTTTTGTTATATAGGTGTTGGGGTCTGCGTTGTTGGTATTTCTGCGCTTTTCGAGCTTACGGGTAAGCTTTTTGTTAAAGCTGGAAATACGGCGAGACTCTTTACCGCTTATATACGAGGATTTCTTCTTTTCGCTCATTTTGCTACCTCCTTTAACGCTTCATCTTGGGGTCAAAGGCGTCTCTGAGGCCGTCACCAACGAAGTTGAAGGCGATAACGGCAAGACAGATAAGACAGCCGATAGGTACCCAAATGTAGGCATATGCGGAAAGGTACTCAACCTTTTGGGTGATGTTGTTCATCATATTACCCCAGGTTGCGAGAGGATGCTTAACGCCCAGACCGAGGAAGGACAGGGTAGACTCGGTAATAATAACGCTGCCAAGACCCATGGTTGCCTGAACTATAAGCTGAGGCATTACGTTAGGCACGAGGTGTCTGAAGATACGGCGGCTGGTGCTGAGACCCGAAGCCTCTGCCGCAACCATAAACTCCTGCTCTCTGAGAGAGAGTATCTGACCTCTTACCATACGGGCAACGCCCGCCCAGCCAAGCAAGCCGAGTATAGCCATCATCCATATCAAACGAACCTTATAGTCCATCTTAAGGGCGTCAAACATGGCACCCGTTATGATAAGGATAGGCATAGAGGGTATGCAGTAGAAAATATCAACAAGACGCATTATAAGGTTATCGACCCAGCCGCCGAAGTAGCCTGCGATACCGCCCATAATAACGCCGAGTATCATTTCGATGAATACAACGACAAAGCCGACCATAAGGGAGATTCTGCCGCCGTACATGATCCTTGCGAGAACGTCCATACCGTTAGCATCTGTACCGAGAAGATGGTCGGCGTTAGGTGCATCATAAATAAGGATTACGTAGGTGCTCTGGTCACACCATACGGTGTAGTCATTCTGCTCGGTCTTTACGGTGTACACCTTGTCCTCAAGAACGGTGTTGCCCTCGGCATCGGTGACAACCTTGCCGTCAACGTACTTGGGAGAAGGGAAGGTGAAGGTAGCGGTGCTACCTACAGCAGCGTTGGAGCTGTCACGCATTTCGCTGATAACGCCCTCAAGCGCCTGCTGGAACTCAGCACTGAGGTGAACACTGCTGTCCTTACCGCTTGCCGCAAAGGCAGAGAAGTAAGCACATTTTTCTTCGCCCTTGTAAAGGGTGATAACGCCCTCTTCGCTTGCGGTGGTGAACTTTTCGCCGCCGTACTCAAAGCCCTTGCTATCCGTATAGTTAGAAAGGTAAGCGTGATACTTGAAGCCGCTGTCCTTGCTGTAGGTCTGATAATCAGCCTCGGAATAGAAGGTAGGGGCAAGGACGGTGGATACGAAATAGTAGTCAACGCCGCCCGTGGAAAGATCGCAATAGATATCGTAGTCAAGCTTGGTGCCCTTGGGGTCCTTTACGATATCGTAGGTAAGGCCGCCAAACTCGAAGCTGCCTTCAGAGATACCTGCGGCGGCTGCCTTATCAAAGTCGCCCTCGGGCTTGGTGTGACCGTCCCTGAAGGTGGCAATACCCTTAAGCATATTGCCCGCAAAGTCTGCAACAAGCACATAGCTACTGTCGGTAAGAGCATAAACCTCGTCATCAAACTTTTTCAGGGTATAGTAATGACCGTCAGCAGCCTGCACGTTGGTGCTGTCGGAGCCGCTTTCAACGATCTCCTTTATTGCGCTGTTAACCATACGCTCTACAAGGTCAAGATTGGTCTTGGTGTCAGAATCGCACTCAGGATTCCAGTAAGAAACATAGTCCTTTCTTATCTGAGCGTAGGCGTAGCTGCCGTTCTGATCACGGTAGCCGTAGAATATCTCGGTCTCGGCATAAGGATAGAAAAGGGGACCGAGGAAACAGAACAGGAAAAGTATTACAAGAACGCAGGTGCCGAGGATGGCAAGCTTATTTCGGATGAAACGCTTGAAAACGAGCATCGCAGGGCTGAGCACCTTGACACGTGCCGCATCATCCAGCGCCATCCGGTTTTCCTTAGCCTCCTCAGGCTTATTGTTAAGCTTATCGTTCATTTCTTTTTTGCTCATCGTGACACCTCCTAATTCAGTCTTACACGGGGGTCAACCACCGCATAGAGAATATCGGACAGCAAGGTGCCCATAAGTATCAGTATCGACGAGAACGCCAGATAAAACATCGTAAAGGGAATATCACCGTTCACCATAGAGTGATAGGAAACGAAACCGATACCTCTGATATCAAAGAGAGTCTCGGTAATGAGCGCACCGGAGAAAAGACCGGGCAAGCTGCCGCCTACTATGGTAACGATGGGTATAAGTGTATTTCTGAAGGCGTGGTAGCCAATTACACGTTTTTCGGAAAGACCCTTTGCCCTTGCAGTTCTTATGTAATCGGCATTGAGAACCTCAAGAGTATTGGTACGGGTATAACGCATAAGACCGCCTATGCCTATTATAGTCAAGGTTATAACGGGCAAGATCATATGATGACAGGTGTCAAGGAACTGCCCCCAAGCGTCCAGCTGGTTATGGTCTCTGCCACCCATACCGCCTATATCGAACCAGCCAAGCTTTACAGAAAAGACGAGCTTGAGCAGTGATGCAAGGAAGAAGGTAGGCATAGAGATACCGACAAGCGCAACAACGGTTACGGTATAATCGGCAAAGCTGTACTGCTTTTTGGCGGCAAGTATACCAAGCGGTATAGCTATTGCCACCTCTAAAACGAACGCAATAAGGCTCAGCACAAAGCTGTACCATACAACGTCATTGAATTTTTGTGCAACGGGAACGGTCCAGTTCCAGCTTTCGCCGAAATCGCCCTGAACTGCGTTGCCGAGCCAGGTAAAGTAGCCCTCTACAAGGCCCTTGTCCATACCCAGATTAGCCTCCATCTCCTCGACCCACTGGTCATAGCTCTTCTGAGTGCCGGGCTGCTGTGAAAGCATACGTGCCTGTTTTTCAATATATCCCGAAGGGAGACTTGCCATCAATGTATAGATGACAAACATTACGAGAAACAATATCAGCGTACTGTAAAGAACACGCTTGATAATGAACTTTAACATTAATTTTCACCGTCCTAAGAAATAATGAGCGGTAGCTTGTCGCTTTTTGCTTGTTTTCAGCGTTTTATCCTATTGTTCGCTTATATTCAAGTAAGAGTCTGCGGAATCCGCAGACTCTTACCCAAATTTTTATTCAGTTACTTTATGTTTACTGAAAAGAGCCTATCTTTATGATTTATTTCATCTCAAGAAGCTCGATATCGTTCATCCAGCCCCAGAAGGTGGTGATATCGGGGGTGATGGTATCGATATTGATTCTTGCGGTAGAAGCGATAACTGCGTTCTGTCTCTGATAGGTGGGAAGCTCAACGCCCCAGTCAAGGATTATCTCAAGGCACTTCTTATAGGTTGCCTTTCTGAATGCCTGATCCTCGCTGGTACGTGCGTCCATGATGAGCTTATCAAGCTCAGCATCGGTGATGGAGTAGTGGTTGGAGTTGGTGGAACCCTCAACGCCTACGATGTTGGAGCTGTGGTATACCTGATACATATCAGGGTCTACGGTTGCGCCCCAAGCTGCTGCCCACATCTGGCACTGACCTGCATCCAGCTTATCCCAAAGTACGTTGGAATCGGAGGGGTCATTGATAACGAGCTCGATGCCGATAGTAGCAAGAGCTTCCTTAGCGCCGGTGAATACAGCGTATACGGGGTGGTCGCCCACGCCGTCTGCGGGGATGATAACCTCATAGGAGAGAGCTGCGCCTTCGGGAGCGGCGGTGAACTTGCCGTTCTCATAGGTGTAGCCTGCAGCCTTAAGGAAGCCAACGGTAGCGTTAAGAGCTGCCTCAAGCTTCTGCTCCTCGGTCATCTCTGCGGTGTAGATATCCTTACCCTCTGCGTCTACGGAGTAAGCTACCTTGTAGCCTTCATCTGCAGGCTTGGGAGCTGCCCAAGAGGTGTTGGAGATAGGATAGTTGATAACAGAAGCTCTGTCGCCGTAGTAGGAGTCAACAGCGCTGGTTCTGTATGCTGCAAAGAGGGTTGCAAATGCCTTTCTGAGTGCCTTGGAAGCGTCGGAATCCTTTACGCCGCCAACGTTTACGGTGTTAGCGCAGATACCGATGTAGCCGTAGCCGAGGTTGTCAACGGTGAAGGTAGTGATAACTTCGCCGGTGAGCTCGCCGCCGTTCTCTTCCTTGATAGCGTCAACGGTAGGAGTATCGAAGTTGGGGTCGGTAATATCAAAGGTACCGGCCTTAACGCCTGCAAACTTGTTGCCTGCGTCGGTTTCCTGGAAGTTGATGTAGGTGATCTTGGGGCAACCCTTGAAGTAGTACTGGTTGCGCTCAAAGTTTACAACGCCGTTTTCGTACTTAACGAACTTGTATGCGCCTGCGCCGAGAGGCTGAGTGGTCTTAGCCTTAACGCCGGAGAGGTCACCCTTGGTGAAGCCGAACTTGTTCTCGCTGTACTTATAAGCGTCTCTGCTGCCGTAGTAGTGGAGAGGAGCGATGGAAAGGCCGAGCTGATAAATAGCAACAGCGTCATACTCAGACATGGTAACCTCGAGAGAGTACATACCGGTCTTCTTTATACCGCTGATGTTAGCTGCGGAGTCACCGGTGGAAACGCCTGCTGCGTACTCGTTAGCCTTGTCGCCAAGCTCTGCATTGATAAGGTCAACTATAGACTCATTGAAAGCCTCATAGTCGATACCGTCGGTAGAGGAAAGGTTGTAGCCATAGTTAGCCTTGATAGCTGCCCAGAATTCCTCAGCAGTGGTAACATCGCTGTAACCCCAAAAAGAAGCTGCGCTGGCGTAATCGGTAACACCGTAATCCGCACCGTAACCGGCGATTATATCATCAAGAATACCGGTAGCGAACTTGAGACCTGCTGCCTCAAATGCGTTCCAGTAGTAAGTAGCCTGCTCTGCAGTGTAGTACTCGCTGGTCTTATCGGGGCCGTCAGCAAGAATAAGTGCGGAGAGAGCGGAAACGCCGCTTCTGTACTCTTCCATACCAACGATGGGAAGAGCGTAGAAGGTGCTGGAGCCGTCATAAACGGGGTCGGAAAGAACGTACATAGAGAAGATAACGTCATCAGCGGTAAGGTTGGTGCCGTCGCTGAAGAATACGTCCTCACGGAGAGTGAAGGAGTAAACGAGAGTGCCGTCATCATTCTTAGTAACAACACAGTCAGCAACACCGGTATACTTATAGTCGGTACCGTTGTATGCTACGGTCTCGCCCTCGATACCCTTGAGGATGACGTTACCCTCACGGTCAGAGGTGAGAAGGCCAACCTGAGTCATACCTGCAACGTCCTGGTCATAAGCAGTGGTTGCAAAGAAGGGGCTGAACTTTTCAGAGAAAAGGTCATAACCAACAACGAGGGTGTCACCGCCGTTGTACTCGGGAAGGGTTACCTGAGGAGCCTTCTTGTCGCTGGTAGCGTCAAGGTCAACAACCTCACTGGTATCTTCGGAAGAAGCACTTTCGTCAGTAGACTCTGTGCTTTCCGCAACGGATTCACTTGCAGACTCATCAGCAACGGAGCTGGATTCGCCGTCACCGCCGCAAGCTGCAACGATAGAAAGGGTCATTGCCATAACGAGAAGCAATGCCAACAGTCTAAGTGCGTTTTTCATTTGGAAAATCCTCCTGTTTTTTTATTTTTTATCATGCGTTGCCGCAAATAAAAACAAATTTGCCGAGCTTAAAGCCCATCATCCTCCTCGGGGCCGTCGCACTCAACGACGGCAACGTCTGCCCTGCGGAAGAATATAAAGGAGACCGAGGCGGTGCTGACAACAAGCAGTGCCAATGCCACGGTGCCTGCCATATCAAAGCCCTCAACTATAAGGCAGTAGAGTTGGGCGAGCGATGCAAGTGCGCAAAGCACGAGACCGCCTGCGGAGGAACGCCTTATGCGCTCTGCCCCCTTGTCCTTAAACTCGTTGATAAGGGGCACTCTGCAATAAAACAGATTGAAAACCCCCGTCACCAGATAAGCCAAGGGAAAAAGAGCAAGCACATTTGGCACTACCGCATACATGATATGAGCGCCGGTATGGTTGTAGCAAAGAGGTGCCACCGCACAGATGGCAGAAAGGGCGGTACAAACGAGAAAAAGCAGCTTTGTCACCCTGAGGGCGCCGTCATCAGCCTTATATTTATAATACCTGCCGATATAGACCGCCTTTACGCCGGGCTTGCCATCGGGCTTTATAATATACTCGTTACGGTAATCCTTTATGTATCTTTTTACACCCATATCCACCTGCAAAAGTCATTTGCGTGCCGAAAACAAGGCGTTTCGCCTGCCAACACGGCAAAAGCAGAGTAAGCACATCCTACCCGATAATACAACAAGATTATACCAATCTCGTCCCCTAATGTCAATAGTTTTTGTGATAATTTGTAAGAACCAAATACTTACAGCCCTGTTTTTTATTCACGCTAATGACCTTCAGGCAGAAAAACGGTAAACACCGTTCCTCTCGACAGCTCGCTTTTTACGCTGATGCTACCGCCGCAAAGCTCGGATATACGGCGGCACAGAGTGAGCCCCAAGCCGTTGCCCTCTGCCTTGTGGGAGGCGTCCTCCTGATAAAAGCGGTCAAAGATGCGCCCTATATTGTCGGGGTGTATGCCCTCCCCTTCGTCGGCTATGCTGACGTATATCCCCTTATCTTTTCTTGCACAGAGCACCGTTACTGTACCGCCGTGAGGGCTGAACTTGATAGCGTTGGACAGCAGGTTAAGCCACATATGAGACAGCATATCCTCGTCGGAAACATAGCTGACGGGCTCAAGCTCTATGTTAAGCTCTATTTCCTTCTTGCTCCACTGCTTTTCCAGAATAAGTATGCAATGCCTTATCTGTTCATCCAGCGAAAAGCTGTCTGTTTTGCCAAGGGCACGGGTGTGCTCAAGGTCCGTGAGCAGCAATACGTTTGCCGCCATACCCGAAAGCCGCTCGGATTCTTCCACGATTATCTCAAGGTACTCACGCCTTTGCGCCTCGTCAAGCGCATCGCCTGCAAGCAGCTCCTTGGCAAAGCCACGGACCGAGGCTATGGGGGTCTTGAACTCGTGGGAGAAGTTGCTGATAAAATCGGTGCGCAAAAGCTCGGTATTTTCAAGCTCCTCCACCATCTCGTTAAAGCCCGTAACGAGGGAGTTCAGCTCATCGGAGGTCTGCTCGCCCTCCACCCTTACGGTAAAGTCTCCTTCCTTGACACGTTCTGTAGCCTTGGCGAGGTCACGAATGGGCACAACGAAAAAACGGGTTATAGGAATAGATACCAACGCACCGAAGGCAGAGGAAGCAAAAAGCAGTGCGATAACAATGGGTGCGTGTCTGCCCTCCACTATACTGCCGCCCATAAATAAGGGGTAGCAAAACAGGACTATGACCGTAAGCGCCGCAGTGAGTATGAGCACCGACATTACGGCTATGAGGGTAACTGTACGGATAGATAGCTTTTTTCTCATTTCTGTGCTCCCTCTCCCGCAACGGTCTTATAGCCAAGCCCTCTAACGGTGACGATGCTGAAATCCCTGCTGTCACGGAAACGCTCTCTGAGACGGTTTATATGCACGTCCACCGTGCGCTCGTCCGTTTCGCTGTCCATATCCCACAGCTCATCCATAAGCTGGCGGCGTGTATGTATTTTACCCATAGAGGAAAGCAACTTAAAGATGAGCAGAAACTCCTTTTGGGGCAGTGTTTCGGCAACGCCGTCCACCGTGACCGTCATAGACTCGTAATCAAACACGGTGCTCCCTACGGCAATACGCTTTTCGCTGACAATACGTGCCCGTCTGAGTAGGGCGGCAATACGCAAAAGCAGCTCCTCCTCATCCACGGGCTTTACCATATAATCGTCCGTGCCTGCTATAAAGCCTCTGCGCTTATCCACGGGAGTGCCCCTTGCAGTAACCATAATGACGGGTATCTCCACGCCGCTGTCCCTCAGCAGAGCGGCAAACTCAAAGCCGTCCATATTTGGCATCATAACGTCCAGCACTATGAGGTCTGTATGAACACGCTCCATAAGCGCCAGCGCCTCCTTACCGTCGTGAGCTATGCTCACGTTGTAACCGCCACGGGCAAGCACCGCCTTCATAAGCTTGCAGGTATTCAGATTATCGTCTACTACCATTATATTGAACATAAATATCACCCCGTTGCCCAATTATATCACATAATGTACGAAAATAAAATAGCGCACCTTAAATTTTGTGCCGAGATGTTGACAAAAGTCTTATTGCGTTGTATAATTAAGCGGATAAACTTGTAAAGGACAGAATATGTATGGCTTTACTGTTAAAGGACAGAAACGGTAAATATATATTGGTAGGTAACAAGCAGGAGCGCACACTGAAGCTTTTGTACAAGACCATGTCGGGCAGGATGATACTCAAGCTACTGACCAGACCTATGGTATCCAAGGTTACAGGCAAGGTGTTAAGCTCCCGACTCAGCGCATTTGCAGCCAAGAGTGCTATCAAAAAACGCAAGATAGAAACGGATATGCTGGAGAAGACAAAGTTTCGTTCCTACAACGACTTTTTCACCCGTAAGCTTAAGGAGGGTGGCAGAGTTGTGGATATGGAGCCAAATTCTCTGGTGAGCCCCTGCGACTCAAAGCTTTCGGTCTACCCCATAGATGCTGACAGCCGCTTTATAATAAAGGGTACTCCCTACACGGTCACAGACCTTTTGGGCGGTGACAGCATTGCTGACGATTATCTTGGCGGTACCTGCCTTGTGTTCCGTCTGGCGGTGGACGATTATCACAGATATTGCTATTTTGATAACGGCACCAAGGGGGATAACACCTATCTTAAGGGTGTGCTTCACACGGTGCATCCCATAGTGGTGGGCGAATACAACATCTACAAGCGCAACTGCCGTGAATATACGGTGATGGATACCGAAAATTTCGGCAAGGTGGTGCAAGTGGAGGTCGGCGCACTTATGGTTGGCAAGATAAAGAACTTTCACAGCTCTCACTCCTTCAAGCGTGGGGAGGAAAAGGGTATGTTTGAGTTTGGCGGCTCTACCATAGTACTGCTTTTGAAAAAGGGTGCGGCAAGCCTTGACAGCGATATTGTGGAAAACAGCCGCAACGGCGTTGAGACCATAGTTAAGTACGGAGAAAAGATCGGTGTAAAAGCCGATTTGACATAAACAAAGTATAATAAGAAAGAGGTATAGATATATGAAAAAGTTTTTCACTTCAGAATCTGTAACAGAGGGACATCCCGACAAGATATGTGACAGGATAAGCGACAGCGTGCTTGACGCTATTCTGGCTCAGGACCCTACCGCCCGTGTTGCCTGCGAGACCGCTTGTACTACCGGTCTTGTTCTGGTAATGGGTGAGATAACCACCAGCGCAAACGTTGATATCCAGAGCATAGCAAGAGAGGCTATCCTCGATATCGGCTACGATTGCTCTGTAAAGGGCTTTGACGGCAACACCTGCGGTGTTATGGTTGCCCTTGACAAGCAGTCTGCTGACATCGCTATGGGCGTTGACAAGGCGCTTGAGGCAAAGGAGGGCGTGCTTTCCGACAAATACGACATTGGCGCAGGCGATCAGGGTATGGTTTTCGGCTTTGCCTGTGACGAGACCAAGGAGCTTATGCCCCTGCCCATCTCTATGTCCCACAAGCTTGCCAAGAGACTTACCGAGGTTCGCAAGAACGGCACCCTTCCCTATCTCCGTGCAGACGGCAAGACTCAGGTCACCGTTGAGTATGAGGACGGCAAGCCTGTCAGAATAGACAGCATCGTTGTTTCCTCTCAGCACGCTGAGGAGGTTTCTCTTGAGCAGATCAGAGCTGACATCATAGCTAACGTGATCACCCCCTCCGTTGATGCCAAGTACATAGACGAAAACACCAAGATATACGTTAACCCCACAGGCCGCTTTGTTATCGGCGGCCCTAACGGCGACAGCGGTCTTACGGGCAGAAAGATTATAGTTGACACCTACGGCGGCTATGCAAGCCACGGCGGCGGCGCCTTCTCCGGTAAGGACCCCACCAAGGTAGACCGCAGTGCGGCATATATGGCACGCTACGTTGCCAAGAACGTGGTTGCATCCGGCATCGCCTCTGCCTGCGAGGTACAGATAGCTTACGCTATCGGCGTTGCAAAGCCTCTCTCCGTTTTCGTTGATACCAGAGGCACCTGCTCTGCTGTTTCTGACCAGAGACTTGCAGAGATAGTAAGCGAGGTCTTTGACCTTCGTCCCGCAGCTATAATTGAAAAGCTTGAGCTGAGAAAGCCCATATACAGCCCCCTTACCGCTTACGGTCACTTCGGCAGAGAAGAGCTTGGCGTTAAGTGGGAATGCACCGATATGGCAGAGGCTATAAAGGCCAAAATATAAGAGGCCGTGTAAGGCTGAGGGCGGGATAATAGCGATATTTGTATATTGAGCTTTGGATGTTCCGTACAGTTAAGTGACTTGGCTTATGCGTTCCACAGATTTTTGATCCCCTAAAAGGGGCTGTAAAAAACGATGTTTTTTACAGCCCCTTATGTAACATTATTATGGAGGTACAGGCTTTTGGAGCAGATAGAAGGCGTAGTTGAGCACATAGTATATACAAATCCCGAAAACGGCTACACCGTATGTCTGCTTGACTGCGGCAACGGCGAGCCGATTACAGCCGTGGGACTTTTGCCCTCCACCGTAGAGGGGGAAAAGCTTATTGCGAGGGGGGCTTGGGTGAACCACGCAAGCTTTGGCAGGCAGTTCCGTGTGGATAGCTACGAAAAAAGCCTGCCCGAGGGTGTGGATGGGATATACAAGTTCCTTTCGTCAGGCTATATAAGGGGACTTGGACCCGTTACCGCTATGCGATTGGTAGAGAAGTATGGGGAGGAGACCTTTTCCGTGCTTTCCGACCATCCGGAATGGCTGGCGGAATTCAAGGGGATAAACAAGAAGCGTGCCAAGGAGATTGGTGACGATTTCAGGCTGAAGTTTGGGATGCGTGACGTTATAATGTTCTGCTCCAAATATTTCAGTACCGCATTTTGCACCAAGATTTACAAGCGCTATGGCGGTGCGGCGGTAGAGCTTATCAAGGCAAACCCCTATATGCTTTGCGACGGCATACAGGGCATCGGTTTTGACCGTGTGGACAAGGCGGCGATGGATCTGGGCTTTGCAGAGGATGACCCTGAGCGTATAAAAAGCTTTATCAAACACGTGCTGTCTACAGTCGCCTACGGCAACGGTCACTGCTACCTTTCTGCCGAGGAGCTGAAGGAGACGGTGTGCCGCTCGCTGAGTGTTGGCGAGGACAGGGTAGACGGCTGTGTTGACGATCTTGTACAGACGGGGCACCTTACCGCAGGCAACGGCAGGATAGCTCTTAAGCTTTACAGCGAGGCAGAGAGGTTTGTGGCGGTAAAGCTTGCAACACTTGCAAGGAGTGAGCTGCCCTTCCGCATAAACGGCATTGAAAACAGTATAGATTTTCTTGAACAAAAAAACGGGATAGAGTACGCCCTCGACCAGAAGCGTGCCATAAAATACGCCACCTCGGGCGGAGTGACCGTAATAACGGGCGGACCGGGCACAGGTAAGACCACGGTTATAAAGGCGATACTTGAGATATTCACCGCATCGGGCATCAGCTTTGTGCAGTGCGCCCCTACGGGGAGAGCCGCAAAGCGGATGAGTGAGGCATCCGGCTGCGAGGCAAAGACCATACACCGTTTGCTTGAGACTAAATACAATAAGGAAGGCGAGCAGACCTTTGTGCATGACGTGCACAACCCCCTGCCCTACAACGCCAT
Source organism: Clostridia bacterium (assembly GCA_017521025.1). Taxonomy (GTDB): domain Bacteria; phylum Bacillota; class Clostridia; order Oscillospirales; family CAG-382; genus SIG636. The sequence goes on from JAFXEB010000011.1 coordinate 24,788, forward strand.
TATAGTGGACGAGGTCAGTATGGTGGACGTGCTTTTGATGGACAGCCTGCTGCACGCCGTGCGTGACGGCACCTATCTTGTGCTTATCGGCGACAGCGACCAGCTTCCGCCGGTGGGTGCAGGCAATGTGTTGTCAGACGTTATCGCCTCGGGCGTTTTTCCTGTTATTCGCCTGACCGAGATATTCAGGCAGGCAAGAGAGAGCCTTATAGTAGTGAATGCCCACGCCATAAACGCAGGAGAGCTGCCTGAGCTGACCAATAAGAAGAAGGACTTTTTCTTTATTGAGGCAGGCACTGCCGAGGATTGCTGTGAGCTTATAGCAAATCTTTGCAGCACCAGACTGCCTAAAAGGTACGGCATAGACCCCAAGAGCGACATACAGATAATAACCCCCACCCGTAAGGGTCCCATGGGCACCGCCGCCCTTAACGCCGCCCTGCAGGAAGTCCTTAACCCGAAGGCAAAGGGCAAGGCAGAGTGCAAGATAGGCGCAGTAGTCTACCGCGAGGGCGACAAGGTTATGCAGACCCGTAACAACTATGACATTATGTGGAGTCAGAACGGACTGGAGGGCACAGGTATATTCAACGGAGATATCGGCGTTATTATAAGGCTTGACCCCCATGACCAGACAGCCTTTATCAGGTTTGATGACAAGGTGGCAGAGTATGATTTTTCTATGTTTGAGGATGTGGAGCGCGCCTACGCCGTTACCGTACACAAGAGTCAGGGCAGTGAATATCCGATAGTTATTATACCTTTCTTTGATTTTCCTCCCATGCTGATGTATCGCAGTCTGCTGTACACAGGCGTTACCCGTGCAAAAGAGATGTTTATAGGCGTGGGTAAGCCCGCAAGGCTTGCGCAAATGGTGTCCACAGACCGCCGCCTGCAAAGAAATACCACCCTCAGAGAGCTGCTTGAAAACATTGAATAGATAAAGCTGAAAATATCGGGGACGGCGTTTTGCCGTCCCCGATTTTATTAGTCCATAGCTGAAAATTATAATGAAAACGTATTATGGGCGGCAAACATGCCGCCCATAATTTCCATATAAGCCTAAAACGTTCAATTTTCTGCGCTCTGCGCCGTTTTCACCGTTACTCAGTGCGAAGAGCTACTACGGGATCCTTCTTCGATGCCATTCTCGAGGGGATAAGTCCTGCGATAAAGGTGAGCAGCATACTGATAGCCACCAGAATTACCGCACCGGCTGCGGGGAGGGCGGCTATATTGCCGATCTCGGCGATATTGTTGATTATGATATTGATGGGCCAATTGAGCAGCACCGTCACGCCGATGCCCAAAAGACCTGCTACAAGACCGACGATAAGGGTCTCGGCATTGAACACACGGGCGATATCCCGTTTGGAGGCGCCCATAGCACGGAGTATGCCTATCTCCTTGGTACGCTCAAGCACGGAGATATAGGTGATAACTCCTATCATAATAGAGGAAACCACAAGAGATATGGAAACAAAGGCTATAAGCACGTAGGATATAGCGTCTATTATAGTGCTGATGGAGGAAAGCATAAGGTCGAGGAAATCCGTATACATGATGGTGTCGTCCTCGTCCTTACCCTCGTTAAAGCGGTCTATCTCGCTGTTTACCGTATCCTTGGAGGCAAAGTCAACAGGATAGATGTTAATGGAGGTGGGGGTGCTGAAATCAACGGAGCCGAAGGTGGCAAGGTTGGATTCGTAGCTTGTTTTTGTCCTTGTGGGAGTGGTGCCCATACCGCTCATGGAGCTCATAGTGTCCTCCATAAGCTTCGCAAACTCTGCCGCCAGCTCGGGGTTTGTTGTATAAAGCTTTGTCATAAAGCTTTCCCAATCAGCGCCAAGCTTATCGCCTACAAGACCACTGCCCTCCTCCATAGAGCCGCCCTGCTCCTCTTCGCCGAAGGGCTTGCCCGTAAGCACGTTAACGGTGGGGTCAGCCTTCTGAGCCTTTACGACACCGCTTTTCTCTGTCTCGGCAATGATGTGCTGAACAAGTGCGTCGGTATAGCCGAGCACGCCCGACATAGACTGGGCAACAGACTCCTCAGAGGCACGGATTATACCGCAGATCTTTATCTCGGTACCCTTTTCCACAAGCTCGGTAAGGAACGCCTCGTCCTCACTGTTGTCATACCAGATACCGCCTGCGCCCTCTTTATACAGGTCGCTGTTAAGCACAAGCTTAAAGCTAAGCTCGTTCATAAGATAATCGTAGGTATAGGCGTTGCGCTCGTAAGGGATCTCGCCCTCCTCAAACATCATATCGAGAAGGCTGTCAAGCTCCTCCCTGCTGCGCAGGTTCATAGCAAACTCTACTATTTCGTTTATCTGGCTGTTGGAGGTAACGCAAAGCACAACCTCGTTATAATTTTCGGGCCAATGGCCTGCAAGCACGTCATACTGACTGTCAAGCAATGCCTGATTATCAATAAGCTCACACCACATATCCATGGAAAGGGAGGAGGTAAGCGCACCTGCGGAGCCGCCCATCATACCGGACATAGAAGCCATAGCATCGGTATAGCTGACCATACCGTTGGTCATAGCCAGATATATCTCGTCGATTATCTCAACGCTGTCCGCCTTGACGGGTCCCTTGGAGGTATCGGCGCTGTAGAAATTCAGGGTGAGCCCGTAGTCATACTGTACGGTAGCCACATCCTCTATCTTGCAGCCGTCAGACTCTATAAACTCCTTAAAGCCCTTAAGGTCGTTTATGTGGATATCGCTTTGCATAGCGTTATACATATTGGCAAGGATGGTGCTGGAGTATACGGTCTCAGGCTCTATCTCACCGCCTGCTGCCGCCTCCTCCCCTGCGAACATCATAGAGGCTACGCCCCCGTTCATAGTAGCAGAGTTTATGGAGAGCGGATAAGTAGACAAGGTCTCCTCCTGCACACGGTCTATATAGTTTTGGAAACCGCTGGAAAGAGAGAGTATCAGTGCGATACCGATTATACCTATACTTCCCGCAAAGGAGGTAAGGGTGGTCCTGCCCTTTTTGGTCATTAGGTTGTTAAGGGAAAGGGTAAAGGCAGTCTTTAAGGACATGGACTTTTTCTTAGCCCTCTTACCCTTTTCGTCCTTAGGCTTTTCCGTACTGTATTCAGCCACCACAAGAGGGTTACTGTCATAGATAACGGCACCGTCCTTGAGCTTTACAATACGGGTAGAGTATTCCTCAGCAAGCTCGCCGTTATGGGTGACCATTATTACAAGCCGCTCCTTTGCGACCTCCTTGAGTATCTCCATGACCTGCACGCTGGTCTCGCTGTCAAGAGCACCCGTAGGCTCGTCTGCAAGGATTATCTCAGGGTCATTGATAAGCGCACGGGCAATAGCGACACGCTGCATCTGACCGCCCGAAAGCTGGTTAGGCTTTTTCTTCATCTCCTTGCCAAGCCCCACCTTCTCCAGCGCCTCCTTGGCACGGCGGCGGCGCTCAGCCTTTGATATGCCCGCAAGGGTCAGCGCAAGCTCAACGTTGGCAAGCACGGTCTGGTGCCCTATCAGGTTATAGCTTTGGAACACAAAGCCTATGGAATGGTTGCGGTACGCATCCCAATCCGATGCCTTAAAACGGGCAGTGCTTACTCCGTCAACGCTCAGATCGCCGCTGTCATAGCGGTCAAGTCCGCCGATGATATTGAGCATAGTGGTCTTACCGCATCCGGAGGGTCCAAGGATGGAGACGAATTCGCCCTCACGGAACTGCAGGCTTACGTCCTTTAACGCCTGTACCGTGGTGTCGCCCGTGGTATAGCTTTTTGAAATGTTAGTGAGTTTGAGCATAAAAATACACCTTTGCATGTTAATATGTTTTAGTATATTATTCCAATATTAACTCTACTTAAACTAAAGGGCTGAAAAAAGTCGGTTTGCGAAAAAAATATTCTATTATTCGCTCTGACCCGTACAGCTTTTGCCAAAATCCCACTTGACATTGGGGTGCAGGTAATATAAAATTAGTTCTTGGAAGGGTGGTTTTGTGTGTTGAAACGAATTATTATAATGCTGTTGCTTGTTTCTCTTATGCTTTGCGGCTGCTCGGCGGAGAACGAGGGCGAGGCTGATATATTTAATTACATAAGGACCCTCGAGAACCCCGAGGAATATATTATGATAGGCAGCTATAAGGGCGTTAAGGTGGACGAGATAAGCGTAAACGATGCAGATATCGCAGAGTATAAAGCGGAGCTGCAAAGCAAATACGCCTACTACAAACCGCTGACGGACAGGACAGAGGTCTCCGTGGGGGATAACGTGCACATATCCTACGTGAGCTATCTTAACAACGTAGCCTTTGAGGGCGGCAGTGGGAGCTGTGACCTTACAGTGGGTGACGGTACCTTTATCTTCCCCTCGGTAGAGTCCTCGCTGATAGGTGCCAAGGTGGGCAGCACCGTGGGCACCGCAGTTACCGTGCCCGACGATTATTTCAGCACGGGGCTGAGGGGCAAGACCCTGACCATGAAGATAACCGTGGACAGAATACAGGAGAAGGAAAAGACCGTGCCTGAGCTTGATGCGACCTTTGTGAAGGAGCACCTTGGCCTTGACAGCCTTGAGGCTTTTGAGGACTACGTTAAAAAGACCCTTGACGCCAAGGCTATGGATGAGATGATGACAAGCGCCTGGAAGGCGGTGCTTGCCAACTGCGAAATGATACGCTACCCCGATGGGATAGTGGAGAAATACGTTGATGCTATGTATGCTCATTATACCGAGGAGGCGGCAAAGTACGGTGCCAAGCCTGAGATATTCATAGGCAGCGACAAGGATGCCTGGGTCAAGGACGCCACCGCATACGCCGAGGACTATTACAAGTCGGAGATAGCCATGTACTGTATTCTCGACAGGGAGATAGGCAGAAATGTGTCTGACAAGGAGTACAAAAAGCGACTTGCAGAGTATGCCGAGGATTTAGGGGTAAGCGTGGACGAGGTAGAGAAAAACTACGAAAAGGACGAGATAATCACAAGCATCCATTGGGATAAGGTAATGGAGTTTATCTGGGAAAACAGAGTGATATCCTGAGTCTTACAAACGATTTCAGTTTAGTGAACGGTAACGCCGTCTGCGGAGGGAGTACGCCGTCTCTTTTGCTTTATCTATCCGCTCTGTGAACCGTTACGCCGCCACAAGGGCGGCTACACCTCATCCACCGACTCCGTCGGTCCCCCTTCTCCTCTAAGGAGAAGGCTTGGAGATGTGTCAGCTAAAACAGAGTGAGGAGACTTGGAGAGCCATCAGCTTTGAGCAAAGCCAAGAGACACAAACGCCCCTCGGCGGCGCAGGGGTAAAAGAGAAAGCGTAAGCATAACTAAGCCTTCCCCTTGAGGGGAAGGTGTCGCAGCAAGGCGACGGATGAGGTGTAGGCTGCGTAAGCGGCCGTGCCCCGTGGCTTATACTTTCAGTTTAGTGAACGATAACGCCGTCTGCGGAGGGAGTGCGCCGTCTCTTTTGCTTTATCTATCCGCTCTGTGAACCGTTACGCCGCCCAAGGGCGGCTACACCTCATCCACCGACTCCGTCGGTCCCCCTTCTCCTCTTAGGAGAAGGCATATTTCGTTTCTGCTAACTGTTATATTTCCGCATCAAACGGCTTTAGCATCGTTTTAGCCAAAACACAACCCGTCTGCACGCTCCGAGCGAGGGGAAATGGTGCATATTTCACGAACCGGACCCGAAGCTGTACCGACGCACAGCGAGAGGTGAAGTTCGTGGAAAGCGGAAAATATAAAACGCATTAAGGGCGGCTTTCTGCCGCCCTTAATTCTCTTGTAAACCTACATTAAATTAATTCTCTGCGGTCTGTGCCGTTTTCACCGCACAGAGTTACCAGGCAAAGAGCTGGAATTTCAGATAATCCAGATAATCCTTGCATCTGAAGCCCACGGTAGAATCGTTGATAAGATATGCGCCGGGGTAAAAGGAAGCACGGTATGCGCTGGCGTGACGCTTGAAGGAGATGACCACCTCAAGCTCCTCAGGGAGTGCTATGTGACAGTCCTTAAGGTCGCCCGAGAGTGCCTTGTATGCGTTCTCCTCAATAAGCTCGCAAGCGTCTGCGGGGTGCAGAGAGGTGGAGGAATTGCCCCTGCCCTCGTTTACGGGGACGGTGGCGATACCCTTTACAAGTCCCTTTGCGGCGGTGCACAGACCGCTGTCGCCCGTAACCATTGCCACGGGTACGCCGTGATACTCTGCGCTGTAGGAGTTGATAAGAAACTCGCTGGCGGTGACACCGTTCATAGTAATGGAATAGATATTACCCGTCATGGTGTGGGAAAGGGGGTTGGAGCCCGTGCCTGCGGCGTTGTGGTAGCCTGTGAAGATAACGGCGTCAAAGCTTGAGTTGATACCCGTCATCATAGAGTAGGGGTCACGGCTCCACGAACGGATTATCCTTACGCCACGGGGGAGCTGGTCGGGGTATAGATTACGGGCGCTGTCATGGGCGTCCTTAATAAGAATCTCATCAAAGCCTGCACGGAGTGCGCCACGGCAGGCGGCGGCTACCTCTGCCGTCATCTGTCTGCGAAAATAGTCGCTGTAGGCGTTACCCGTCTCGGTCTCCTGCCAGTCAACTATACCGCAGGTACCCTCTATATCAGCGCTTATGTAAAGCTTTTTCATTAGTTTGCAGCCTCCTCCATACGTCTCGCATACTGTCTCTCTACCTCTTTGATGAAGTATACCCACATATCGCCGTCATCTCTGGTAAAGGTGCCGCTGCCGCTGGTATAACGCATCTGCATGGGGCAGTTCTTCTTATCGGGTGCAAAGTCCCAATGCTGCTTGATATCGTCCATACCAAGCTCGTTCTCCACCATCAGCTTAGAAACGAGGTATGCGGCGTTCTTCACTGCCTTGGTGAACTGAGTGAGCCATTTCTCATACTCCTCGCCCTCGTACTGGCCGGGGAAGCCGTTAACGCAGATCTCGATACCGATACCGAACTGGTTGCCCTCGCCGTAGGTGCCGTCGCTGGCGTGCCATGCGCTTTCGTTATCGGGCAGGTGATGGTATATCTCTACGTCGTCAACGGTGTAGTGCCAGGAAACGCTGCGGTCGGGAGAGTTCTCAAGACCCTGAATGTACTTGTCGTGGGCGGCGGCATTAGAGCCTGCGCTGTAGTTGCCCGTGTTGTGGATAACAATGTACTTCTTCTTGTCAACTACTATGCCGGGACGTACTGCAGAGTTTTCTGCAATAAAGTTATCGATTATTTCGGGAGTGGAAAGTGCGCTGTTCACAATAAGAACCTCCGTATCTTGTCTTATATCAGTGTAAGGTATTACGGTCTTTTCATCAGTGGTCACGTCAAGCACAGTCACGCCGTCAGCACCGTAGCCGATGGCAACAAGGTACTTTGTACCGCTTGCGATAACAACGGGCTGTTTGCTGTTCAGCGCATTGATAAGCTCATCGGCGCCGTAGCAGTCAACGTAAGCGTACACCCCTCTCTCGCAGGCATAGCGTGCCAAAGAGGTTATGTTTGAGGTGTCGGGGTTTTTAGACGAAACAAAGCTTGTGATAAAGTCGCCTGCCTTGGTATAATCGGGTGCGACGGAAAGTGCGCTTGCAACAAGGCTTTCAACAGCTATGATACCGCTGTCCCCTGTCTTTTCACCGCTTACGGTAAAGTCAAGCTCTACCTCACCTTCGGGTGCCGTTGCCACGTCTCCCTCGTCGAACCTGACGGGAGAAACGGTAACGCCGTAAAGCTCGGGGCTGGTGCCGTCTTCGCCACACTCAAGCTCTATCTTAAGGCGGAATCTACCCGTTATCTCACCCTCGTCCTCGGGTATTATACAGCTCTTGCCGTCCATATAACCCGTGGTGCCGAAATAGGTATCAAGTCTGAGCCACGCAGAGTTTACGCCGTTATCCATAACGTAGCTGACGTAAAGGCTGGCGTTGCCCGTAAAGTGCTTGATATTTGGAACAACGTAGAGGCGGTCAAAGGTACCGTGATCAAATTCACCGGTTATGATGCTGCCCTTTGCGCCATTCTCCGCAACGGTTATTTTACTGCCGTTGCATACAAGACCGTCCCAGATGCCTGCAAGTGCGCCGGGAGTGTAGAAGGTTGCACTTGCGCCGAGGTAGTCACCGTGACCCGACATACTGCCGCCGCCCTCGGTGGCGTTCACAGCTATAAGGGTCATGCCGCTCTTATCAGGGAGACTGTCTACAAGACCTGCATAGGTCTTGCCACCCTCATAGTAGCCGTACTTGACAGCATATTCACATTCATTTATGGTCTCAAGCACGTATTTATAATGGTTCTTATAGTTTCTTACAGAAAGCTCGCCGCCCTGCTTTGCAAAGACGGTAGCAACACCCTCACCCTTGGTATAGTATACCGTATCGGTGATAAAATTGCCCCTTATGTAGTCGCCCTGAAGTGCGAAGAAGCGGAAGTCCTTAAGGCTTACAGCCTCTTCCTCCTCGTCCTTGCTCTCAGACTCGGGCAGACACTCATATACCTCAACCTCGCTGACGCTGAGATAGGTGCCCGTGCCTGCAAAGCTGAAGCGCACGTATCTTGCGGTTGCCGCCTCGTCAAGAGACTGAGTATAGCTGGTGTAGGGGTTTTCGTCATTTGTTGCGGTGGTGGAGGTAGAGCTCACGGTGTTGAAGGTCTCACCGTCCTTGCTAACCTCAACTGCAAAGCTGTCGCCCTTAAGTGCGCCGAAGGATACCATATCGGCGGCAATGCCCTGCATAACAAGCCTGTCAAAGCTCATCTCCTTACCAAGGTCCACTGTGATATAGTGGGTCTTGGAGCAGTTGCCCAGAACTATGGCAAAGCCCGTCTGGGGATTGCCTGTGCCGTCATCGGTTATACCGTCTGCCAGCTTAACGCCGTCATCAGACATAACGGCAAACATATACTTTACCTTGCTGCCGTCACCTGCGGTAACGGTATAGCTCTTGCCCTTTGCTATGTTTGCGGCTACGGTCACCTTTTCCTCTACAACGGGAATGGAGCTGTTCTTGTATACGTTTTCACCGCAAACCAGCATCTTATCAGAGCTCAGTCCGAAATGTGCGGCAAGAGTGGGATAAATATCATAAATAGTAGCCAGAGCGGCGCTCTTGCCTGCCTCTACCTGAGGACCCCACAGCACCATAGGCGCACGGAAGGCGTTGTCATATCTGAAGCCGTCCGTAAACAGCTCGGGATACTCCTTGCTGTAGTCGGTAAACTTGCCGTCAAGCTTGGGGGCAGTACCGTATATCAGCACGGTAGGCGCCTTGTCACCCAGCTTTTCAAGCTCGGTGAAGAAGGAAGCGAGAAGGCTGTCGGCATAAGCCGCACAGCACAGATAGCTGTTAAGGCTTCTGTTGCCGCTGATAGCTACACCCTCTGTCTTTTCGGGCATATAGGGATACTTTACGGCATCAAGCTCCACAAAAGTGAAATTCTTATCGCTGTCCCCCGCAAGGGTCAGTGCGTTCTCCAAGGGTTTTTCAACAGACGCCTCAAGTCCGAACAGAGCGGAAAGATAAGCGTTGCCCTCGGCAAGAGTGCCGTTCACCTTATAGCCGCCGTCTGCAAAAAGCTTTGCAAGGCTGTAATAGCTTGCATCCTTGCTAATACCGTCGATAGGCGCATACAGAGAGGTCATAGCGGAGTAGACGCCTTCCTCACTGCCACGCTGAGCATAAAAGCTGCTGTAATATGCGCCCTTTGCCGCAAATTCGGAAAGTGCAGGCATTACGCCGCTGTCAAGCGCAAATTTCGCAACACTGTTAAGCTGGATCACTACCACGTCACCGGTGGCAACAGGTGCACCCTCGTCCACCTCATAGCCCGTGTGTAGCTTGCCGAGAGGTACCTCCTCCTCTGCCGCAGAGGAAGCGGAATCGCCACCCTCCTCGGACACAAGGGAGGAGCCGTCGCTGTCACTGCCGCCGCAGGCCGCAAGGGGCACAAGACACAGCAGACACAGCATAAGCGCCGTTAATCTTTTTAGCATTTCCTTCATAAACCTGTTCTCCTTTTGATTATGTATTCGGAAAAACTTTATTCCTTATATAATATACGTCCCTATATACGTCCTTTTTCTACTTTCTCACCGCAAACAGTGCAGGACCCACAGACGCCCTGTTACCGAAAACACCGTCACCACAGAGCATACCCAAAGCCTCGCCATAGTCAAAGCATACGCCAACGCTGCAGCCGCTTGTGATAAGCAGACTTGAAAGGGTAGCCATCTCTATATTCTCCGCATACACAAAGCACACCGTCTGCCTGTCTGCAGAAAAGCCGGCACCCGTGTAGCAAACGGGGGTCTGGTACACACTGCCCGCAACGGGCACCGCTACGCCATCCTTGACGATAAGATGGGGGGCAGACACAAGCTCTGTTACTTTGTTGCGATATATGGTGCCGTACTCCTCATAGCTGCAGGCGAAGGCGCCGCCGTCCTCGTAAAGACCGAAATAAACGCTACCGTCATTCCCCTTTACATTGTACAGCGTAGTGCCGTTCTTCACCACTGCGCCTATGGGAGCACTGTCTGCACCGTTTATACGGTTTGCACCTATGCCGCCCACAACAGCAGTGCCGCCTTGGGCAAGTATAGCCGCCTGCCCCCTAAGGCTCTGCATCGTCCCGTCGGGCGCTATGCCGTAAGGAGTGGATGCCATAAGGGAGTATTTTTCAAGCTCTACTCTGAGTATATACGCCTTGCTCTCGCCGAATACAAGCTGTCTGAGCCACATACCCGTATCAAGCATCTCATCCTTGTCAAGGGCAAAGCTGTCACTGACCGCATAAAGGGCGGCGGCAGCCATATCCTCCGTCACCTCTGCATACTCGGGCAATACACCGCTACCGTCTGCACCCCTGCTGATCTCTGCGCCGAGCTGAGGGTGCCTTACACCCATTGACTCGCCGCCACCGCAGGCGGAAAGCCCCAGAAGGACGGTAGCCAAGATTACAGCCAAAAGCTTTCTCATATCAAAACAACCTCTTTTTTAAGAAATAGGACTATTCCCACCATATCTCGGACCACTCTACGGTACCGTCGTAAAGAGTGAAGCCTGCAGGAATATCGAAATACAAAACAGCATCTTCGGGAAACTCGCTGGTAAACTCCTCGTAACAGGTAAGCTCGGTCATCTCTCCGTTTTCATAAACAACGTAGCCTGCCAGCCTTCCGTCCTCCTCAAAGAAGTACCGTATCCACGAGCGAGTACCCTGACTGTTCAGGGTAAAATCCTCATAGGTCTTTTCTTCCCCAAGAAAAACGTCCTTGCCCGTATCCGAGCAAAAGGCAAAGTCATCGAGATTCATTATCTCCTCCACCGTGTAGGAGGAGGGCGCTACAAGGGTATAGGTGCGGTCCTCAAAATCAAGACCCCACAGCTCCTTACCGCTGCTTACGTAGTACAGAGGCGTGCCGTTGACCTCAAGATGGATATACAGCTTTTTGCCGCTGAAGGCGTACTCGGTAAGGTGCGTGACGTAGCCCGTTTCGGAAAGTGTGTGCTGCTTGGACCTGATGTACAGGTGGTGCATATCAACGTAGTCAAAGGCGTGGGAAAGCAGTGTGTTCTCATAAGGGATCTCCATATTCTCCTCTGCCCTGCTCTTCTGCTCGCCGGAAAAGTCCTCCTCGGTCACGCCAAAGAGAGAGCCGAACACAAACTCTAAGGTAGGCTTGCCGCCGCCCGAGGGGTTCGAGTAGTCGGAGCTGTCACCGCCCTTGCTGCCGCAGGCAACGGTAAGCAAAGTGAGGAACGCCACGATAAGCACAACGGCAACACGCACCGGCGTGCCGTTACCACCCTTGCCGACCCCGTTTTGCTCCATGGCTAAAGGCGTTTTTTGCATAAACATTAACAGGAAAGCCCCCTTTATGTGCTCTTTATAAATTACCTCCCATATTTTAATATATAATGTGGAGTTTGTCAATACAGACGGCAAATTACACATATTTTTTAAGCAAATTGGACATAATCAAAGGAGAAAACGAGCCATATCTTTCGGCCTTAACCCCTTGCAACGGCACAAAAACGCCCCGTAGGGCGTTAAAAATCTTTATATTTTTACAAAACAAGAAAAAAGTGGTTGACAAAAGGGAAATGGCTGAGTATAATATCTGTAGAAATATTTTCTGTACAAGGAGAAAAAACATGAAAAAGCTTTTAGTTATGCTTCTGGCAGTGACCATGGTTCTTTCCATGGCATTCACCTTCGCAGCTTGCGGCGGCGATGACGCTGAGTCTTCTTCCGCTAGCGAGTCCGTTGCTGATTCTTCTGCTGCTGACGAGTCTGCAGCTTCTTCTGAGGCTGAGTCTTCTGAAGAGTCCGCTTCCGAGTCTGAGTCTGAGGCTGAATCCGTTGCTGATTCTTCCGTAGAGTCTGTTGAGTCTTCCGAGGCTGAGTCTTCCGAGGAGCCTTCTGAGGCTGAGTCCTCTGAGGAGCCTTCTGAGGCTGTTTCTGAGTCTGAGGTTGAGTCTACTGTTGATTCCGAGTCCAAGGCTGATGACGAGTCTTCCGTAACTCCTACCGGTTCCGCTGTTGAAGCTAACTATGCTACCGGCGCTACCTACACCATCACCAAGAACGGTTCTTCTGAGCCCGCTACCCTCTTCCTCCCTGACGTAAGCGGCGGCACCACCTTCACTAAGTGGGGCGACGTTGATTGCACCAAGCTTACCGACGGTCTTACCGCTGCTGGTAAGGACATGAACGGCAACGGCTCTCTCGAGGGCGTAACCGTTACTATGGTTGGTTCCAATGCAGAGTTCGAGATCATCATCGACCTCGGCCAGACCCGCACCGATATAAAGAGCTTCAAGTTCCTCGGCGTTCGTAACGGCGTTCCTAACAAGAACAACCGTGGCTTTGACGCTGACCTCGCTCTCTTCTACGTTTCCGATACTCCCGGTAGCTGGGGCAAGTTCCTCACCACCGAGTTCACTTCTGAGCAGCTCGCAGACGCTCCCCTTATCAAGCATCAGACCGAGCAGGATCAGGAGAACATCGAGAACTTCACCTACACCTTCACTCTCGACACCGCAGTTTCCGGCAGATATGTTAAGATGCTTCTCTGCCCCGGTAACGTTTACTGCCTCCAGTTCGACGAGATCGTTATTAGCAACAAGTAATCTCGAGCTTTAAACGAATTTAGTTTACAACAAAAGAGTCGGCACTAACAGCCGACTCTTTTTTGTGCCTATTTAATGGATAGAGTTGCCTCTGCACTACTATGATGCATTTAAGTTTATAATAAAAAGCTGCCGCAATATTTTGGCTTTCTTTTTCTTGAGTGCTCAAATCACAGCACAGCGCAGAAACAAAAGAGAAAGCGAAAGCGTGCCAAAGCTTTCTCCTTCAAGGGGAAGGCTTAGAGATGTATCTGCACAAGGGAGCCATTAATTTGTCCTTTCACGGGTTGCTGTGAGTGTAATGGGATAATATTTTTCGTTGTCCTTTAGGGGCAAAGCCTGTAATACGCCCTTATAGTGGCTGTTCAAGCCACCGTTTTAACCCGTGGTTACTGCTGAAAAAAGAGAGAGCAAAGCGGTGTTTGCCGCAATGCTCTCTCTGCTTTTTATAAAGTTTTCAGCCAATCAAGGCTATGCTTACCATTCAAAGTCGGGGATAAGCGCCGCATCAAACCTGAGTACCAAAGCGGCATCAAGGCTGTTTACCTTGCCGTCACGGCTAACGTCTGCTACAATGAGCTGCTCTGCATCAAAGTCTTTCAGTGCAGCATCATATCTGAGGATGAAAGCGGCGTCAAGGCTGTTCACCTTACCGTCACCTGTTACGTCGCCAAGAACGTAAGGGGGCGTACTGTCAGCAGTTGCGATGTTGACAGAGTCATAGTTGGTAGCGTAGTCCTGAAGCTTAAGTGTCATATTGTCATAAGCGCTCAAGTCTGCGCCGCTGAGGTCGAAGGACCATTCCTTATACTCGCCGGGCGTGGTATCGGTCACAAGCTCGTCAACCAGAAGGCTTTCATAGTCGCCGCAGTACACCTCTATATTGGATATATATCTGTCATCCTTAGCCTTTACCTTGAGTAACTTGTTAGCCGCATCCCAATCATAAGTGAACTGAGGTGCTTTATTATCCACATACATAATGTACTCACGCTCCTTTACAAGAGGAGCATCTGGGTAGTCGAGTTGAGTCTCAAACGTGACCTTTACCTTGGTGCCGTGGGGCACGTATTCACCGTCTACAGTGCCGTCCCACATAAAGATGGTATAGGGTGCATAGTCGCCAAGGCCGGGGTCATAGTAATTCTTTCTTGCATACTCGGTATCATCCACATAGTATATCTCACCCGTATCAGCGTTGGATACGGTCATTATGATATGGCGGACGTTACGAAGAAGCGTAGGGTAAATGATAAAGCTGTTTGCCAGATGCTCGCCCACTGCGCCGTCGGTAGAAAAGGCTATACGGTCAGCATTAAAGCTTGTCCAACCGTAAAGGTTATCGCCAAGGTAGCCGATTATCTCGTCTCCGCAGGCAAGATAACCCTCGTTATAGCCAAGGTTCATCTCGAGAAAATCGTAATACGTCATACCGTTATCTACATAGAGATTGCCAAATTCATCTCTTTCGGTATTGAGCTTTACCTGCGCATCCACAACTTCGCCCCAATCGTAAGTCTCAAGGGCAGGTGCGGCAGTCCAGTCGCCGTAGTAGCCTACAAAGGCGATCTTTGCCATTGCTTGGGAATACGCCTTATCAGTAAAAACAAGGTAGCCTTCAACAAAGCCGCCGTTGGGATATGCGTTAAGATATTCCTTTGCATACTCGTCCAAGGTTATGGTTATCTCAACCTCTACCTTCTTTTCGTTCTTGCCCAAGGTATAAATCGCTTTGTCGGTCTTAACATCAGCCGACAGCACGGAGGGGGCATTGAGAGCATAGACAGAATCGGTATTTTCGTCCGCATAAAGAGCATCGGTGCCCACATACGCAGTGGACAGAGCCATCTCGCTACCAAGCATACCCCAATACTCAGGGAAAGGATGCTCAAGGGTTGCGGTGAAGGTGTACACACCGGTCTTTTCGGGGTCATCGCCCAGATTTACAACAGGCTCATCAAATACAGCGGTCACAAAGGACGCAGCCTCGCCGTCAACCAAGCCAAGACCCTGCTTACGGGGAGATACAGGGGACCAGCCATCATACATAGCAAGCTTTGCAGAGTTAAGTATAATGTCGCTCACGTCGTCCAAAAACTCGCCTGCCGTCATACCCTCGTCAGCACCGAGCGCTCTGAAAATGCTCATAAACACTGCGTAAGCGCCTGCAACCGTGGGACAAGCCATAGAGGTGCCGCTCATGGATATATAGTTGTTATTGGAAGAAACAGAGGCGCAAAGCACGTTGCCGCCGATACCCGTTATCTCAGGCTTGAGCTTGAGGTCGGGAGTAACGCCCCAGCTTGAAAAGTCAGACATAACGATACTTTCTTCCTTTATCAAAGCCTGCTCTTCAGCCACATAGACCTTTTTCTCTGTTGCGTTTATAAATATCTCGCCCGCCTCCTGACTTACGGAAACGGCGGGAATCATAAAGTTGTCGATATGCATAATGACGTCGCCTGCCTGATTGTTATAGCAGATCATCGCCAATGCGCCATGGTTTGCCGCATACTGCAGCTTGGACTGGAAGTCGATAGTGCCACGCTGTACTACTGCAACCTTACCGTTTACGTTAATGCCTTCATAATCAGCGTCCTCACCGACACCGGGGATAACTACGTAATCCAGTGTGTTGCCTGCAAAAACATTGAAAAAGGCTGTAGTGTCTTCGTCTGCAGAATCGTTGCACTCTATTTTTTTGCCATCCACTACCACTACGTCTGCCCAATATCTCATATTGTTTGCAGATGCAACGCTGATAGCGCCCTCGAAGGTGGAGGGGGAGCCTACGGTGCCGTAGTCGGTATAGCCTGCCAGCACTGCATCCTCACCGTAGGCCTTGGAGAACCAATTGTGGGTGTAGCCTGCATATCCCGAGGAATACTCGTTGCCTGCCGCACAGCAGATAGCCACGCCTGCAGCCTTCAGCTCGGAATATATATCGCCGTAGAGACCGTCCTCCAGCTCATAGTCATAGGTAAAGCCGCTTTCCGCACCGAGGGACATATTGATAACGTCTGCACCCATAAGATAAGCGTCCTCCATTGCGGCAAGGTACACGGAGGAATCGGTAGTGCCCGAAGCATCGTCAAATATCTTCATCGCAAGTATCTGTGCGGCAGGAGCCACGCCGTGGAAGTCGCTGCCGTTATCACCTGCGGCGATGCTTGCAACAGCGGTGCCGTGACCGTCCTCGGTGGATACGTCATGGTCCCAATCAGCGTAGTCAAAGGCGTAGGGTATCTTATCGTTTACATAAATACCGCCGCCCGTCAGTCCACGGGGGGAGTCCTTTACATCCTGAAGCCCCTTTGCGGTAAGCTTGGGGGTTTCCACGCTGTCTGCGCTAAAAGCCTCGTGATTTGTGTTGAAGCCCGTGTCAAGAACGGCGATTATAGTGCCCTCACCCTTGTCACCTTTTATTTCCGAGGGCATATTCATGTCCTTGCCTGCATAGGTCGCCTTGGCAGTTTCGCCAACGGTGGCCTTAGGGGCGGAATAACGGTTGGCGATATACACCTTCTCTACCCCGTCAAGCCTCTCGATAGCCTTAAGGTCGCCATAGCTGACATCCACTGCTACGCCCTTGAAAAGTGCGTTGTAGCTGAATTTAACAGCCGCATTATAGTCCCTTACTATCTGTTTTGTAATGGGGGACACGGCCACCTGAGCGCCGTAAGCGGAAGGGGAAACACCCCTGTTTGACATAGCCACGTTACCCTCCGCCCCGTACACTATAATGGCACGGACGGTAGTCCCGTCATCGATATCAAAGCTCAGGCGTGATTTAAACACCGCCTTGCTCTCCCTGCCTGCGGCGCCTGCGCCGGCAGGGCACAATGTAAAGAGCATCACAAGGCACAGTAAAAGCGTGAAAAGTCTGTTTACCGTTCTTTTCATAACATGATCTCCTTTTTATAAAGAAAAAATAAAACAGTACCTGTTGCTTTTTTATTATAACATTTATCCTCCCGTCTGTCAACGGAAATCAACTTACACCGGTATGATCTATACACATATATACAGTGCAGAAATATATTGACAAAGCACGCCCCTTGGGTTATACTTAATTTGTTATAGTGGTGTATTTTAGCCATATAGCAATATTCGGACACCGTGGGCATTGTACCTATGGTTTTTCCGCAAGAAGTAAGAGAGGGCGTTGTACTATGATAAAGGATATACCTTCCCTGTTCGGCGAGCTTGTGTTTAACGAGACGGTTATGAAGGAAAGGCTGCCTGAGGAGACCTTCCGTGCTATGAAAAAGGCTATGAACGACGGCAAGCGTCTTGACAGTGCGTTGGCTGACGTTATTGCCGCCGCCATGCGTGACTGGGCGGTGGAGAAGGGGGCGACCCATTTTACCCACTGGTTCCAGCCTATGACGGGCATCACAGCCGAAAAGCACGACAGCTTTATTACCCCCGATAAGAACGGCGGCGTTATTATGGAGTTTTCGGGGAAGGAGCTTGTCAGGGGTGAGCCCGACGCATCCAGCTTCCCCTCGGGCGGGCTTCGTGCCACCTTTGAGGCGAGGGGCTACACTGCGTGGGACCCTACCTCCTTTGCATTTATCAAGGACAGTACCCTTTGTATACCTACCGCCTTCTGCTCCTACGGCGGTGAGGCGCTTGATAAGAAAACGCCTCTGCTCCGTTCTATGGAGGCTATCAATAAGCAGACTATGCGCATACTGCGTCTGTTTGGGAACAGCTCGGTCACATCGGTAAAGACCACCGTGGGTCCCGAGCAGGAGTATTTCCTTATAGACAGAGAGATGTACGAAAAGAGGATGGATCTGCGCTTTACGGGCAGGACCCTGTTTGGTGCAAAGCCTCCCAAGGGGCAGGAGCTGGATGACCACTATTTCGGCACCATCCCCACAAGGGTCGTAGCGTTTATGAAGGAGCTTGACAGAGAGCTGTGGCGCCTTGGCGTGCTGGCAAAGACCAGGCATAACGAGACCGCCCCCGCTCAGCACGAGCTTGCGCCCATCTTCTCCACCACCAATATCGCTACCGACCACAACCAGCTAACTATGGAGATAATGAAAAAGGTTGCGGCGAGACACGGGCTTGTGTGTCTGCTCCACGAGAAGCCCTTTGAGGGCGTTAACGGCTCGGGCAAGCACAACAACTGGTCTATCTCCACCAGCGACGGCGCAAACCTGTTAGAGCCCGGCGACACTCCCCACGGCAATGCACAGTTTCTTTTGTTCCTATGCGCAGTCATTAAGGCGGTTGACGAGTATCAGGATATGCTGAGGCTTTCCGTTGCATCGGCAGGCAACGACCACCGTCTCGGCTCTCACGAGGCACCCCCTGCAATCATATCTATGTTCTTGGGCGATGAGCTTACGGCACTGCTTGACAGCATCGAGCAGGGCACAGGCTATGACGCCAAGGAGAAGGTGCAGATGAAGGTAGGCGTACACGTTCTGCCCCGTTTTCCCAAGGATACCACTGACAGAAACAGAACGTCGCCCTTCGCCTTTACCGGCAACAAGTTTGAGTTCCGTATGCCCGGCAGCAGTCTTTCCGTGGCAGGTCCCAACATAGTGCTGAACACCGCAGTGGCAGAGGTGCTTTGCGGCTTTGCCGAGGAGCTTGAGGGGGCAGAGGATTTTGAGAACGCTCTGCACGAATTGATAAAGCGCACCATCAAGGAGCACAAGCGCATCATATTCAATGGCAACGGCTATGACGATGCGTGGATAAAGGAGGCGACCGAGGTCAGGGGGCTTTTGAACCTTCCCTCCACGCCCGATGCTCTGGTAAGGTATCTTGAACCTAAAAATATAGCGCTTTTCGGTAAGCACGGCGTTTTCTCCGAAACGGAGATACGCTCCAGATACGAGATACTTATAGGCAACTACTGCAAGGTGATACGCATCGAGGGACTTACCATGCTTGATATGGTGAAGAAGGATATTATGCCCGCCATCAGTGCCTATACACGGAAGCTGGCAGACGGGCTTAACGCCAAGAACGCCTGCGGCATAGGTCTTTGCACCGACTACGAGGCAGGCATACTAAGCAGGCTTTGCGCACTGCTTGGGGAGATATCCGCCTGCAGTGACGCTCTTGAGGCGGAGCTTGACAGGGCGAAGGCTATTGCAGACATACAGGGCGCCGCAGAATATTGCAAGGACAAGGTGATACCTGCTATGGAGGCGCTGAGAGCCGCAGTGGACGAGGCGGAGACCTGCACAGACAGAAACGCATGGCCCTACCCCTCCTACTCCGACCTGCTTTACGGAATAGAGTAAGGGTAGAGCAAAATCAACAAAATATACATACAATACTTTCGGCAGGGTTTGCGCCCTGCCGAATTTTTTGTTTTTTCAAAATTTTTTCTTGACAATGTTGCCTTGCCGTGGTATTAGTTAATTAGGACATTTTTTGATGTGAAAAGGAGTATCTATGATGGAACTGAAGTACAAGGGCAAGACTAAGGACGTTTATACGCTTGACAACGGCAATGTGATGCTTAAGTTCAAGGACGACTGCACCGGTAAGGACGGCGTTTTTGATCCCGGTGAAAACACTGTAGGTCTTACTATAGAGGGCATCGGCAAGGCTAATCTTGCTACCTCCGTTTACTATTTTGAGATGCTTAAGAAGGCAGGCATCAAGACCCATTACGTCAGCGCAGATCTGGACAACGCCACTATGGAGGTATTGCCTGCTACCGTTTTCGGTCACGGTCTTGAGGTTATCTGCCGCCTTGTTGCAACAGGCAGTTTTATCCGCAGATACGGTGAATATATGAAGGACGGCACCCCTCTTGAGGGCGGCTACGTCGAGTGCACCTTCAAAAACGACGAAAAGGGCGACCCCCTCGTTACCTCTGAGGGTCTTGCGGCTCTCGGCGTTATGAGCGAGGAGCTTTTTGCAAGCATGAAGGAGCAGACCCTTAAGATAACAAAGATAGTT
Source organism: Clostridia bacterium (assembly GCA_017521025.1). Taxonomy (GTDB): domain Bacteria; phylum Bacillota; class Clostridia; order Oscillospirales; family CAG-382; genus SIG636. The sequence continues at coordinate 44,872 of JAFXEB010000011.1, forward strand.
GCTGATGACCTTAAGAGCATCGGTCTTGACCTTTGGGATATCAAGTTTGAGTTCGGTTACAACAACGGCGAGGTCATCCTTATAGACGAGATAGCATCCGGCAATATGCGTGTATACAAAGGCAACACCATTGTTGAACCCGTTGAGCTTACCAAGCTTATACTTAACAGATAAATACATTTTGCACTGTATACAAGGCGGGGCAGTAAAGAAGCAAAAACTTCTTTACTGCCCCGCATGGCTTTTACTTCTCCATATCCTTAAGCAGCTCATACACCCTGCACATAGGCAGACCGAGCACGTTGAGATAATCGCCCTCTATGCGGCGCACGAAGATACCTGCCCTCTCCTGTATGCCGTAGGCGCCCGCCTTATCCATAGGCTCGCCCGTAGCGATATATGCCCGTAGCTCCTCCTCGTTTAGGGGGCGGAAAAACACGTCGGTACACTCCGCCTCGTTCACTATCCTGTCTCCCTTTATGAGGGCAACGCCCGTGTACACCTGATGCTTGCTGTCAGAAAGCAGGGAGAGCATACGGTATGCGTCCTCCTCGTCACGGGGTTTGCCTAACAGCTCGCCATCCTTGGCAACAAGCGTGTCGGCGGCAAGTATGACAGAATCGGTCTGCCCTACCCTTTCCGCTATCCATTTAGCCTTGCGCAGTGCCAGCTCCTTTACGGCGTCGGCAGGATGCAATGACTCCACACCGCTTTCGTCTGCGTCGGACGCCATAATATCGAAACAGAAACCGAAGCTTTCAAGTATATCACGCCGTCTGGGTGAGGCGCTTGCAAGAATGATATGACCTTTATACATAGATATACACCGCCTTTTGTTTTTACTGATTGACAAATGCATCTATATTATAGTATAATTAAATTTAAAGTAAAAGTATTTTTTGAAAGAAAAGCGGTAATTTTTTATGAATATCGAAAAAATATTGGCGGCAAAGCTTATAGTAGTAAAGGTGGGTACCTCTACCCTGACATATCCCTCGGGATATATCAACCTGCGCAGGATAGAGGGGCTTGTAAAATGTCTTTCCGACCTTAAAAACAGCGGCAGAGATATAGTGCTGGTTTCCTCGGGCGCAGTGAGCTGTGGCGTAGGCAAGCTTGGACTTAAGCATGAGGGGCTCAGCACTGAGGAAAAGCAGGCGGCTGCGGCTGTGGGTCAGTGCGAGCTTATAGATATGTATAACCGTCTGTTTGCCGATTACGGTCATAAGGTGGCGCAGGTACTGCTTACCCGTGACGTGACCGACGACGAGACGAGGCGCCACAACGCCGAGAGCACCCTGAGCGTACTTATCGGCATGGGTTGTATTCCTATTATTAACGAGAACGACACCGTATCCTCCCACGAGATACGCTACGGCGGCAATGATACGCTGGCGGCGGTGGTCTCCTTGCTGTGCAAAGCTGACCTTTTGATAAACCTTTCGGATATCGACGGCTTTTACAGTTCTGACCCCAAGAGTGACCCTAACGCTATGCTAATCCCTTACGTACCTGCCATTACCGACGAGCTTGAGGCAAAAGCAGGCGGCGCAGGCACCGCAAGGGGCACGGGCGGTATGGCTGCTAAGCTTAAGGCGGCACGTATGTGTACTGAGGCAGGCATACCTATGATAATAGCCAACGGTGGCAACCCTGATATTCTTTACAACATAGCAGACGGCACCTTCAGGGGTACGCTGTTTGATACGGAGGACAGATAAATGGCAGATATATTGATGGATAAATGTACGGCGGCGAAGGGTGCCTTCCCGATTCTTGCTACCTCTACGGGTGAGATGAGAAACAAGGCTATCGCCCTTATGGCAGATGCGCTGGAGCGTGACTGCGACAAGATACTTGACGCCAACGCCAAGGACCTTGAAAACGCAAAAGCGGCAGGTATAAGGAGCACGCTTATCGACCGTCTTGTGCTTACCGATGCCCGCATAAGAGCTATTGCCGCATCTCTTCGCAAGGTGGCGGCACTGCCTGACCCTCTGGGCGGCGGCACCGTATGGAACAGACCCAACGGTATGCGCATCCGCAGGGTACACGTGCCTATAGGGCTTATCGCTATAATATACGAGGCGCGTCCCAACGTGACCGCCGATGCGGCGGCTATTTGCATAAAGTCGGGCAACGCCTGTGTGCTGAGGGGCGGTAAGGAGGCTGTGCTTTCCAGCATCGCTATAGTAGCCTCTGTCCGCAGTGCGCTTAAGGCGGCAGGGTTGCCTGAGGACTGTGTGCAGATAGTGGAGGATACCACAAGAGAGAGCAGTAACAGGCTTATGACTATGAACGGTGTGGTCGACCTGTTGATCCCCCGTGGCGGCCGCTCCCTTATCAGGGCAGTGGTAGACAACGCTACGGTGCCTGTTATCGAGACGGGCGCAGGCAACTGCCACGTTTACGTGGAGAAGAGCGCTGATATAGATATGGCGCTGGAGCTGGTGTACAACGCCAAGACATCACGTCCTTCAGTTTGCAATGCGGCAGAGAGTCTGTTGGTTGACCGTGAGATAGCGGCTGAGTTTTTGCCAAGGCTTCGCACCCGTATGCCCGAGGTTGAGCTGAGAGGCTGTGAGGAAGCGCTTGCCATACTTGAGGGCATAACTCCCGCCACTGAAGAGGACTATTACACCGAGTATAATGACTACGTTATGTCCGTAAAGGTAGTGGGCAGCATAGACGAGGCTATTGCCCACATAAACGAAACAGGCACCATGCACAGCGAGCTTATTGTTACAAGGGACGTGGCTGCGGCTGACAGGTTTACTGCGGCTGTGGATGCGGCGGCGGTGTACGTAAATGTCTCTACCCGTTTTACCGACGGCGAGGAGTTTGGATTCGGCGCAGAGATAGGCATATCCACCCAGAAATTCCACGCCCGTGGTCCTATGGGGCCTGAGGAGCTGACGACGCAGAAGTATATTATCGAAGGCAACGGTCAGACCCGTTAGGAGCACATAAAAAGGCGCAGAACACGAAAATTGTTTTTATAAAATACAGCAGAGATATTGGGCGGAGTTTTCCGCCCAATATACCTTTTTATTGTATAAGAAAACCCCCAGCACGGCTGGGGGTTCCAATAAGCTTTAGCTATGCCCAGTCCCGCCGCAGCGGAAAGCCTCCCCTGTGTAAGGGGAGGTGCCCAGTGCGCACACTGGGCGGAGGGGTTGTTCTCATAGTGACA
>JAFXEB010000012.1 GCA_017521025.1 Clostridia bacterium
CAGCGGTGACTGAGGGATTGTCACTATGAGAACAACCCCTCCGCCCAGTGTGCGCACTGGGCACCTCCCCTTACACAGGGGAGGCTTTCCGCTGCGGCGGGACTGGGCATAGCTAAAGCTTATTGGAACCCCCAGCCGTGCCGGGGGTTTTCTTATACAAAAAAAAGCTCCCCAAAGCCTTCTACTCCAAGGAGAAGGCTTTGGGGAGTTTTTTGCGAAAGGCTTTGTTTGCTCCACGTATTCCACTAAAGCTCAGAAAAAAGAGGCTGTCTTTGTTGCATAAGTGTTTGGTATGACTGCTATTATTACCGTGATTATCAATAGCCAACTCATTACCGCTTTTGCTTTAATTAGTCATTCTTCCGTTGTTATTTCGCTTAGAAAGCGTTGCAAAAAACATCACACCCAGGGAGTGTAGCCCGACACAGGTAACAGAGTCAGGGTAGCGCCCTCGGAGGCGGTGCTGTAGATCGCCCGTATACGCTCGTCTTCGGACAGCTTTATTATTTCCTCTTTGGTAAGGCTTTTTGCCTCAAAAGAGGGTATTATGCTCCACCTGAGAGTGCCTCTCAGCTCGTTCATAGCGGGAAAATGGGAAACAACGTACCGTGACAGCCGTCTTGCAGGCAAGGGAGCGCCGTTTGGCAGTATATATTCCTCGTTGGCAGAGGCGGCGGCAATATCTATATAGTCGCTGTGGCTTATCTTTGCGCCTATGCCCGCACGGCTTATTATATCCTCCATATAGGCGTCCATATATTCGCCCACCTGTTCAAGAAAGCCATAGCTGCTCTCTTTCTTCTCCCCGACAAGGCTCAGGGTCTTAAGCTCCTCTGTGCCGAGGAGAATATCGGGGTTCAGGGCTACACCGTCAAGACTTAGCCGCTCACCGCCGCAATAGCTGTAACCCAAGCCTGCTATACTGCCAAGCCTCGCATAGGCGAGAGAACAGGCGAAGTCTGCATCCTCTCCCCACTCTGCTATATTTGAAAGGTTAAGCCGCTTATCGGGATGCGTTATGGGAGTGGCAATAGAATCCTTGTTCATATAGTAATAACAGCTCTGCATCACGCTCATGTAGGTGGAGGTCACAGTGCTTACGGCTTTTCCCTCAAAGCTTTCGGCTATATACGTATCTGCCTCCGTAAGCACCCAAACGTCAAAGGTCGCACCGTCTTCTGCGTTTTCCAGTAGCCTTGTCAGATAATCGGTAACGCTGTCATTATAGTCGCCCGTCCGTGGCCGTGCCAAAGCAATAGAGTAATTGCCGTGCTTAAGCATGGCGTAGAGGGTTTCCTCCTTGACGTCCATATAATAGCAGTGGTGTGAGTCTATCGCTCTGTCGCTTGCGCCTGTTGCAGACCTTATGTTTGTGGCTCCCGCTGATGCTGCAAAGTCTATTGCCTTATCATAAAACGCTTCGTCTACCTCCTCCGAGGGGTCGCCCGCCGTAAGCTTGCTTTTATACACGTCTACGAAAACGGTGTACCATACCTCTTTGCCGGCGTGCTCCTCAAGCAAGTCCTTCAGCTCGCTCGTGAGATAAGAATCGGCTTTTTCATAGCTTTTATATTCGTATGCCGCAGTGAATCCGCTGTTTTCATATACAGGCGGCGTAACGTAAACCTTTTTGTCGTCTGTATCACCTTCATCTCCGTTTTTACTCTCATAGAGCGCATCTGTGTCGGCGGACACGCTGTCGGCGGGGATGTTGCTGCTGACGGGTTCGCCAGTCTCGCCGCCGCAAGCGGCAAAAGAGCAGACCAGCGCCGCTAACAGCAAGACGCTGAGCATTCTTTTCAACATAAATATCTCTCCTTTCGGCGGGGCATTAATTATATGCTTTAAAAACACAGGCACGTTCCTTTAGCGCCCCTTATCCCTACGGTATTTGCAGAAACGCTTTGATAGTCGCATGGAAAAAACGAAAGGCATATTAGAAGCACAACGCAGAAACAAAGCGCTTTTTTAGTTTTAGTCAATGTAAAATGCCTACTTAACCTTTCGTTTACCAGCCCGTTTTGTGAAGGCTGAAAACCACGTCCCAACCACACTCTGCAAGTAACATAGCGGCATAAAACTCATACACGGTATATCCTTCGGGAATGAGGGCTATTTTCCCACCTGTGGGAAGGGCACCGGTAACATGGGTTTTGTTATTTAGATAATCCATAAGCACAGCCCCTTTAACGTAAGCGATATATCCGTAGTCAAAAAACTCGCTTTCGGGGTTGTCGGGGTACTTTTCCATCTCTTTTGCCAGCCACTCCATGTTCCCAAACGAGGTTACTGCTTTTGCGTAATCGGGCGACCTTGCGAGACTATCAGAAAGATTAGTCCAAACGAGCTGAGCGTCTATACCGAATTTCTCAAAGAGCTCTGCCTCCATCTCCTGCATGCAAGCGTAGCTTTCCTTTTGCTCTTGGGCTGAAACGTGGTTGATTTTATAGTTGAGCTTGTAATCGTAAAATTCTCTACAGTCAGGCTGTATCCATACGCAGTACATTGAATCCTCACCGTAGGTCTCAACGGCTTTAAATATAGTTTTCCAACCGTAAGTAATATTAGGTTCGTATACAGAAGCCTCGTTTGTAAGTGCGGGCACAACATCCCCGTATATTACCTCAACTCCTTGCGGTGGCTTGAGATAACCGCCGATTTTGTCGTCGGTATCGCTCTCCTCTACGTTATCATTCGATTCACTCGTGCTCTCCGTGTTCTCCGCCTCGCTTTCAGCCTTGCTTTTATCGTCTATCAGCGCATCTGTGTCGGAGGACACGCTGTCGGTGGGGGTGTTGCTGCTGACGGGTTCGCCCGTCTCGCCGCCGCAAGCGGCAAAAGAGCAGACCAGCGCCGCTAACAGCAAGACGCTGAGTATTCGTTTTAACATAAATATCTCTCCTTTCGGCGGGGCAGTAATTATATGCTTTAAAAACACAGGCACCTTCCTTTAGCGCCCCTTATCCCTTTAGCACGGCTTATCCTGTATTTGCATTTTACCATATCTTTCCCCTTGCCCTAAAATTTCTTCCCGTTTTTGCGCAACAGTTTTCTCGGTTAATCCTAATCACCGAGCTCTGCGGCAGAAAAATCTTTCGGTATGAGTGTAACCTTTCCGCCGCAGGCAAAAGGCGGTCTTTCACCCTTTGCCCCGCTTTCAATGCGCTGGGCATTCAACCCGTCAAAATACTCAAGAAGGGTCTCGCCGTCAACGTATGCAAAAAATACGTAATCATAGAACACGCTGTCCTTAAAAGGTGCCGTGCCTGTCCAATGCAGTTCTGCTTCTATACCGTAACGGCTCAGAGTTTTTCTGTCGCTGTCAATCATCCACTCATACGCCTTTTTAAGCTCCTCGAAAGAAAACGGCTTTGTTATCAACTGATTGTCCACGTGTTCGTTCCGGAATTGCTCCTTGTACGCCTTATACTCCGTAGAATTCGGGGTTATCATTACGTAAAATACGGTGTCCGTGCCTTGCTTGTTTATTTCGGTTATCCAATCATCAGAATATATTTCGTCAGGTGACACGTCCATGGGCACCTCGCCCTTGGCGGAGCCGAGACTGTCGTCTTTTTCGTATCTCTGTCCATACACCACGTCCACGCCCTCGGGCGGCTGAAGGTGCACTGCGGTGTCCTCGCTTTCTTCTCCATCTGTTGAGCCGTTTATCTCCTCGCCGCTTTCCTCTGCAGATGGTTCGGCGGTGTCGACGGATGCGCTGTCGGCGGGGGTGTTGCTGCTGACGGGCTCGCCCGTCTCGCCGCCGCAAGCGGCAAAAGAGCAGGCCAGCGCCGCTAACAACAAGACGCTGAGTATTCGTTTTAACATAAATATCTCTCCTTTCGGCAGGGTAGTAATTATATGCTTTAAAAACACAGGCACCTTCCTTTAGCGCCCCTTATCCCTTTAGCACGGCTTATCCTACATTTGCATTTTACCATAAAAATACAACGTGCTCAAGCATTTTTGCATCTGCTTGGCTTTTTCTCCCTTTTGCACACGGCGCAGTGCCGTTTTTTGTGCTTTTTATACAAAAAAGAGCAAGAGCGAAAGGATAAAACTCCTTACGGTCTTGCTCTCTTTTATTATGCTCACAAAAGCTTTGCCGACTCCGTATGTGCCTCACAGCTCTGCTATAGTCTCAAGCGCTAACCCCAGCGCACTTAGCGCCGACTTGACCCTTACATTGTGCCTGTCGCCCGAAAAGCGGTGGTGCATGACCACGCTGTGATACTTGGTGGCAAGGGCGATATACACGGTACCCACAGGCTTTTCGTCACTGCCCCCGTCGGGGCCTGCTATGCCCGTTACGCTTACTGCCACGTCTGCGCCGAAGAGCTTAAGGGCGCCCCTTGCCATATAGACAGCCGTAGCGGCGGATACTGCGCCCACCGTCTCCAGCGTGCTCTCGGGCACGCCCAGCAAAGAGCGCTTAACCCCGTTGGAATAGGCGCAAAGACCTCCGTCAAAGACGGCAGACGAGCCTGCAACGGCAGTTATGGCACCGCTGACCATGCCGCCCGTGCAGGACTCTGCGGTGGCTATCTTAAGTCCCTTGTCCTTAAGCAGCTTAACAAGGAGCCTTGATGTCTCCTCCAACTCTCTGAGGTTTATGTTTTTCACCGCATTAACCCTCCGTTATTTTCTTGTGGCGGCGGGTAGCAAAAGCACGCTCCACAAGTCCTTCGATATCAAGCTTTGCCTCCTCCTCAAGTATCTGCTCCATAGTGGGGCGGGTATTGGGGTGACGGGGCACGAAAACGGTACAGCAATCCTCGTAGGGCAGTATGCTTATGTCAAAGGTGCCTATCTTGCGGGATATCTGCACTATCTCGTCCTTATCCATGGCAATGCAGGGACGGAACACCGGTATTTCAGGCACTGCGTTGGTAACCGACAGAGCGTTCAGTGTCTGGCTTGCCACCTGACCGAGGCTTTCGCCCGTTATCAGTGCGGCGGCGCCCACGTCCAGCGCCTGCTTCTCTGCAAGGCGCATCATAAAACGGCGCAAAAGGATAGTAAACAAGCGCTCGTCGCAGGCGCTCATAAGAGTCTCCTGTATCTCGGTGAGGCTTATGGTGTGCATAAATATCCTGCCGCAGTAGGCGGCAAGCGCACCCGCCAGCGACTGAACCTTTTCTGCCGCCGCCTCGCTGGTATAGGGGGGGCTGTCAAAATACAAAGCGTCCAGCGTCAGCCCACGCTTTGCCATAAGGTAGCCTGCCACGGGGCTGTCGATACCCCCCGAAAGCAGCAGCATACCGTGACCTGCCGAGCCGTTGGGCATACCGCCTGCGCCCTTCTCGCCGCCGCCGTGTACTGCGGCGTACTTGTCTCGCACCTCAAGCTTTATTACCACGTCGGGGCGGTTTACGTCCACGGTCAGATGGGGCATAAGCTGAAGCACCGTGCCACCTATCTCCGCAGACAGAGCGGGAGAGGACAGAGGAAAGCTCTTGTCACTGCGCTTGCCCTCGCACTTGAAGGTCTTTGCGTCCCCCACAAGCTCCTCTATATGCTCCTTTACCGTCTCCCTTATAGACTCCACGCTTTTTTCACAGCGGAAGGCACGGCAGACCGACGCCACGCCAAAGACACGCTTCATCTTCTCGGCGGCGTCCTCCATATCAGCGTCCTCGTTGCCCAATATGCACAGGGTGGACTGGGCGTACTCAAGGGTAAACTCACCCTCCACCGTTTTAAGCAGGTTCTTAACACGGCGCACTATAAGGTTGTCAAAATAGGAGCGGTTAAGCCCCTTCATAACCACCTCGCCGTATTTTAAAAGCAGTATATCACTTCTCATAGCGGGTCTATATCCTTCCGTATTTTTCACGGGCCTCTTTCAAAGCCTTTGACAGCATAATTGCGTCGATGGGAGAGTTATAATGGGATATGCCTATGCGCAAAGCGCACTCACGCTCCGCCTTGTCAAGCCCGTAGGCAGCGAGCACGCTGTTCTCCGCCTTTGCAGAGGAGCAGGCAGAGGAGGCGGAAAGATATATCCCCTGAGAGGACAGGTAATTAAGTGCGGTCTCGCTCTTTACCCCCCTGAAGCTTATGTTAAGTATTTCGTCAATATGGTTTTCGGGCACGTTGAACCCAATGTTGCCTAACTCCTTCAGCTCCTCTATCAAATAGCCTCTCACGTCGGAGACGATCTCACCAAGGTGCTCTGCATATTCCTGAGCAGCAACGGCGAATGCCATAGCCCCCGCTACGTTCTCCGTACCGCTGCGCAGCCCCTTCTCCTGACCGCCGCCAAGCATCAGCGCAGGCGGATGCAGCTTGGAGCTGAGCATAAGACCGCCTGTTCCGCAGGGAGCGTGAACCTTGTGAGCGGAGAAGGACGCACTGTCTGCCGCCTTCAGCGCCTGCTTATACTTGGGCGCCTTCAAAAAGCCCTGCACCGCATCACAGTGCAGAAGAGCGTCGGTGCCGCTTTTTTTGATCAGGTCACGAACCGCCTTGATGTCGTAAACGGCACCCGTCTCGTTATTGGCAAGCATAACGCAGACAAGGGCGGCGCCGTCCTTTAGAGCATTCTTCAAAAAATCGGTGTCCAGCTTGCCGCCACGGGTGGGTATGCAAACCACCTCTGCCCCCTGTGCCTCCAACCCACGGACGGGCATAGCAACCGAGGGGTGCTCCGAATCCGTCATCAGCACACGGTTGCTCTTGCGCTTGCGCAAATTCCAAAGCCCGTGGATGGCTATATTATTAGCCTCCGTCCCCGAGGCGGTAAAATAAAACTCCTCAGTTTTACAGCCGACGGCGGCGGCGAGGGTCTTTCTCGACTCCTCAAGACGCTGCCTTGCCCGTACCCCCAGAGTGTGGGTAGAGGAAGGGTTGCCGTAGTTTTGCATCCCTTCAATATATGCCTGAATCGCCTTGCGGCTGGGCTTGGTTGTAGCTGCATTATCAAAATAAATCAACATATGTAACACCTCGTTTTACATTATACAAAAGCTTACATAAAAAGTCAAACCTTAATGCAAAAAAACCGTAAAAAACTCTTTACATTTTAACTAAACAGTAGTATAATGAATTGATTAGCTGTAAAAGGCGATAAAATATATGTAAGGAGGATTTTGCGAATGGATACATTGTGGATAGTAATAGCCGCTGTCGCAGGTCTTGCGCTGGGCATCGCAATAGGTTTTTTCATACGTAAAATAATCGCAGAAAAGACGATCAAATCCGCAGAGATCGAGGCAAGCCGCATCGTTGAGGAGGCAAAGAAGGGTGCCGAAACCGTAAGGAAAGAGGCAGTAGTCGAGGCCCGTGACGAGGCGCACAAGATCAAGAACGAGGCTGAGCGTGAGGCGAGGGAGCGCCGCAAGGAGATCAGCCGCACCGAAAACAGACTTTCTCAGAAAGAGGACACATTGGACAAGCGTGCTCTTAACATGGACAAGAAGGAGGAGCAGCTTGCCGCAAAGCTTAAGGAGAACAGCGAGCTTACCGCCCAGATCGAGAAGATAAAGGACGAGCAGGCTGAGCTTTTGCAGAAGATCTCGGGCATGACCGCAGAGGACGCCCGTCAGATGCTGCTTGACAGAGTAGAGACAGAGGCAAGACATGAGATGGCAATGCGCCTTGCCGATATCGAGGCTGAGTATAAGGAGAAGGCTGACGATATGGCAAGGGACATAGTAACACTGGCTATCCAGCGTTGCGCTTCCGACAGCGTTTCCGAGGCTACGGTTTCTGTAGTCGACCTGCCTAATGACGAGATGAAGGGCAGGATCATCGGTAGAGAGGGTAGAAATATCCGTGCTATCGAAACGCTCACGGGCGTTGACCTTATTATAGACGACACTCCCGAGGCGATCACCGTTTCCACCTTCGACCCTGTAAGACGTGAGATAGCAAGGCTTTCCCTTGAAAAGCTCGTGTCTGACGGTCGCATCCATCCCTCCCGTATTGAGGAGATGGTTGAAAAGAGCCGCAAGGAGGTTGAGGCAGTCATCAAGCGTGAGGGCGAGCAGGCAACCTTCGAGACGGGCATCCACGGCATTAACCCCGAGCTTGTCAAGATACTGGGCAGACTCAAGTACAGGACAAGCTACGGTCAGAACGTGCTTAAGCACAGCATAGAGGTAGCGCATATCTCAGGTATGATCGCCAGCGAGCTGGGTATAGACCCCGTTCTTGCAAAGCGTGCAGGTCTGCTGCACGATATCGGTAAGGCGATGAACCACGAGGTTGACGGCTCTCACGTACAGATCGGCGTAGACCTTGCCAAGAAGTATAAGGAGAGCAAGGAGGTCATCCACGCTATCGAGGCTCACCACGGCGACGTGGAGGCTAAGACCTTTATCGCAGTTATCGTTCAGGCGGCTGATGCCATCTCCGCAGCACGTCCCGGTGCAAGGAGAGAGAACCTTGAAAACTACATCAAGCGTCTGCAGAAGCTGGAGGAGATCGCAACCTCCTTCACAGGTATCGACAAGGCGTTTGCGATACAGGCAGGCAGAGAGATACGCATAATGGTCAAGCCCGAGGAGGTTTCTGACGACGATATGGCGCTTATCGCCCGTGACATCGCTCAGAAGATAGAGAACGAGCTTGAGTATCCCGGCCAGATAAAGATCAATATGGTACGTGAGACCAGAGTTCACGATTACGCTAAATAAAGGCGGCACATTATGAAGATACTTGCCTTAGGTGACGTGGTAGGACCCGCAGGGGTCGCCGCTGTTGCAAAGGGGCTGCGCCCCCTTAAGCGAGAGACGGGTGCGGACCTTGTGATAGTGAACGCCGAAAACGCTTATATCAGCAACGGGCTTGATGTAAGGAGTGCAGAGGCGCTGTTTGCCGCAGGTGCAGACGTGCTTACGGGCGGCAACCACAGCCTGAGGATACATGACACCTTCTCTTATTACGATGAGAACGATTTTGTTCTCCGCCCCATAAACTACCCTGCCGCCGCACCCGGCAAGGGCTACACCCTGCTTCAGCTTTCAAACGGCAGGCGGGTGCTGGTGATATGCGCCGCAGGTCAGGTCTTTATGGACCCTGCCGACTCTGCCTTCTGCGCTGTTGACAGACTGCTTGAGCAGCTTCAGGGCAGGTACGATATAGCCGTGGCGGATTTCCACGCCGAGGCTACCAGCGAAAAGGCGGCGTTCTTCCACCACTTTGACGGGCGCATCAGCGTTATGTACGGCACCCACACCCACGTGCAAACGGCGGACGAGGGGCTGTTACCCAAGGGTAGCGGCTATATCTCCGACCTTGGTATGTGCGGCGTTACGGGGGGCGTGCTTGGCGTAAAGCCCGAAACCGTTATTTCAAACTACACCTCTAAAATACACCACCGCTTTGAAAAGGCGGAGGGAGATGCCTCCCTTTGCGGCGCCCTCTTTACTGTGGAGGACGTAAGCGGCGTTGTAAAAGAGGTACTGAGAGTGCGCAAGGACCTTGGCGCATGCTGACCCACGTGATTGTGGGAAACTTAGATCGAAAGGACACGAAACGATATGCTTTTTAACAAACTTATGGTGCTTACATCTGCTGCCGAAAGCATTGCCGACGCAGCTACCTCGGGTGACGGCGCAACAGATACTCCTGCCTCCTGCCTGGGCGGCGGCATAATGAGCTTCCTTCCCTTTATACTTATCATAGGCGTGTTCTATTTCCTTATGATAAGACCCGAAAAGAAGCGCAGCAAGGCTGCACAGGATATGCGCAACTCCGTTGCAGTGGGCAACCTTGTTACAACCATCGGCGGCATCACGGGCAGCGTTACCGCTGTGGACGGCGATATGGTCACTATCAGAAGCGGCAGCACCGACGTTGTAGTGCAGAAATGGGCTATCCGCTCTATCGACGCCGCACCTACGGCAGAGAACTTTACCTATACCGACGAGGAGCTTGACGCTGACTAAACCCTTAGCGGCGAATTTGCTTGGTACCGCAGGTATTTATGCTTATATCCCTCGGGGTTAGGCTTTATCAACACAAACAAAGAGGACGGCTTAGCGAGACTTCCCATAAGGAAGTCTCGCAGTTTTATTCGCCAAGTATATGCGGCGAGTTATATTGCTTCGCAGTTTTATTATGCTTCGCATAGTGGTATTCGGCTACGCCGAGTTTGGTGAATAAAATACCACTGAAGCCGCAAGGCTTCAATAAAACTATTGCCATAAGGCAATAATACCACTCCGACGAAGTCGGAATAAAACTTGATTATTACCGTTTATTATGTTATTATAATATGGGTTTGGGCATAGCCCAATAAAGCATTTGTACTTACAAGTGCGATGCCGGTTCTTCAAAATCAACGGGATAAATCAATTGTTTGTTGAGGAATATAATGGATATATCTTTCAAATCCGATAGTGAGAAATTTAATTACAGAGTATGTGCTATTATGATTTCTGACGGCAAGATTTTGGCGATGCACGATGAATGTTCACCGTATTACTATTTACCCGGCGGTAGAGTTGAAATGGGTGAAACCGCTGAAAATGCTGTTATCAGAGAGATGCAAGAAGAATTAGGCATTACACCCAAGATTGTCCGCCCTCTTTGGCTGAATCAAGCGTTTTTTACGGAAGATGTAGATAATCTACATTACCACGAACTTTGCATCTATTTCTTAATGGATATTACTGAAACAGATTTATTGGCAAGGGGCGAGAATTTCACAGCATACGAGGGTCAACGCACACATACATTTGAGTGGTTGGCGTTTGAAAGGTTGAGGGATGAGTATTTTTATCCTCTGTTCTTGAAAAAAGATATTTTTAATCTTCCTGACGTCTTTACCATTCGCACAGAAATCGAGTGACCGAGAAAATTCCAATTCATAAACAGAAAAAACACCGACAGATTATCATAATCCGTCGGTGTTTTTACAAGATATGTTTATTAACATTCAGCGGTCTGCGCCGTTTTCGCCGTCCTAATCTTCAAAAAGGGCAGATGCCTTCATCATATACTCCGGTATTGCAATCTCCTGAGGGCAGACCTCCATACAGGCGCCACAGCCTATGCAGGCAGAGGCGAGTGCGCCGCCCTTGGTGATATCCTTATACCTGCCCTTGGACAGCGCAAGGTTATCGTAAGTAAGGTAGCTGTTATATGCGCCCCTGATGATAGAGGGGATATTTATCTCCATAGGACATTTCTCGGTGCAGTACTTGCAGGCGGTACAGCCAACGGTGGGTATAGAATTGAGCAGCTCAGCAATTGCCGCAACAGCCTCGGTCTCTGCCTCGTTGAGGGGTGCAAACTCGCTCATAGTGGCGATATTGTCCTCTGCCTGAGAACGGTCGGACATACCCGAAAGCACCGTAATAACCCCATCGAGAGAGGCGGCAAAGCGGATAGCGAGGCTGGCAGGGCTCTTATCGGGTGCCACTGCGGCTGCCATACGTCTGCCCTCCTCAGGCAGAACAGCCAGCGCACCGCCCTTTACAGGCTCCATTATCACGATGCTTTTGCCGTGCTTACGGGCGGTCTCGTAGCAAAGCCTTGACTGAACGCCCTCGCTCTCCCAATCCAGATAATTTATCTGAAGCTGTACAAAATCCACCTCGGGGTGCTCGGTCAGCACCTTGTCCAGAAACTCAGCCTTATCGTGGAAGGAGAAGCCAAAATTCTTAATAAGTCCACGCTTTTTCAGGTCGGCGCAGAACTCAAAGGCGCCACGCTCGTTATATTTCTCGTAGCTGCTCTCGGTCAGCGAGTGAATAAGATAAAAGTCGAAATACTCCACCCCCGTCCGCTCAAGCTGAGAGGCGAAGAAGCCCTCGTTGTCGCCATCCTCCACACACCACCAGGAATACTTGTCGGCAAGCAAAAAGCTCGCCCTGTCATAGCGGGAGGAGATAGCGTCCTTCACGGCACGCTCAGAAAGGCCGCCGATATAGCCACGGGCGGTATCAAAATAAGTAAACCCCGCCTCGATAAAGCGGTCTACCATAAGCTTTGTCTGCTCTATATCAACGCTTTCGCCGCACATAGGCAGGCGCATAAGCCCAAAGCCCAGCTTAGGAATATTAGTATACATAGCTATTTCTCCTTTTTAAACAGGGAGGCGTGAGCCGCCTCCCTGAACCTTTTGTTTTACTGATTGGTAGTATAAAGTGCCTTGAGCGTAGGCTCGTAGTTAGCACGCTCGGCGCTGAGGTTGCCTACGTAAGCCGAGGTCTGAGGGTTATAGTAGTAGCGCATACTGAAGAGCATTACACCGTGGAAATTCTCAACCAGCGACGCCGCCACTATCTGACGCTTAATAACGTCCTTGTGGTCGGTCCACTCGGTGCCGTCATAGCTGTCGGTGGTGCCATAAGCCATAGAGAGGTCGAGACCGATGATAAGGTCAACGGTATCGGTAGCGCCCACAAGGCTTACCCACTCTGCAAGCGCATCTTCAAAGGGACTCTGAGTATGCTCGAAGCCCCAATAGAGCTGAGGAGCGATATAGTCAATATAGCCGGGGGTCTTTACCCAAGTCTTTACATCCGCATAAAGCTGGTACATATTGTTGTCGATATTACCTGCAGGGGAGATACCGAAGGTTATCTCGTTATCGATAGCCTTGATTGCGCTGTAGGTGCTGCTGACGAGCACGTTTATGCAAGCACGGCGGAAGTTACCACGGTTTGCCTGACCGCTTGCCGCAAAGGCATCAGCGTCGAAGCTGGTAGCGGTGGTGGGGTAGAAATAGTCGTCAAAGTGGATGCCGTCGATATCGTAATTAGTACAGATCTCCTTAACGCCGTCGATAATGAGGTTACGGGTGTCGGCATAGCCGGGGTTCAGGTAATAGGTACCGTCAACGGCAACGATGTACTTGCCATTGTAAGTGGAGCTGTTGTACCACTGCTTGATCTTATAAGTAGAACCGACAGAGGTAATCTCAGAGGTGCTCATAAGACGGAGGGGGTTCACCCAAGCGTGTACGGAAAGGGCAAGCGCCTGTGCCTGCTCGATAAATATCTGAAGCGGGTCATAGGAGGCGGCGAGACCGTAGGAGCCTACAACGTACTTGGACAGCGGATAGTAAGCGGAGGGATAGAAGCTGTCGCCGTTGGGGCGTACCTGAAGCATTACGGTGTTGTAGCCGCTGTTCTTTGCGGCGTTGAGGGCGTTCTTCACCTTGTTGGTGTAGGTAGTCTTGCTTGCCTGATTACTGCCCGAGAGAGCCATGGACTGCATCTCATACTGAGATATCCAGATACCCTTAACGGTGTTATAGTTAAGCTTGCCCGTAGTGTTCTCTATGGGGTTTACCCAGAAGCCTGCGGTCTGACCCGTAGAGTCGGTGGTGATGTTGTAAACGCCGTTGTAGCCGTTGGGATAATTCTTGTAAACGTAGTAGGTGGTACCCTTATCAATAACGCCTGCCACATTGGTCTGGTTTACAGCGTCGGTAGAGGAGGAGTACTTGTTGATATTGCGTACAAGCGTTACCTTACCGTTAGCATCCACAAAGTCCACTGCGATGTCGGAGGGATTGATCCAGAAGCTGGGAGTAGCACCCGTGGAGTCATTGGTCAGACAGTACATACCGCTGAGACCCGTAGGATAGCCATTATAGATATAGTAGGTGCCTGCGGTAGCGGTGCCCGTGGAGTTTTTCTTGTTAAGAGCATCGTTCACGTTAGCGTACTTGGGAACGTCAACTGCAAGCTGATAGGTAGCGGCGGTGGGCTCCTCTTCCTCCTCGGGGTTGATCCAGAAGCCTGCGGTAGCACCCGTGGGGTCAGCGGTAAGGTTGTACATACCCTGATAGCCGTTGGGATAGTTCTTGTAAATATAGTAGGTGCCTGCAGCAGCAGTGCCCGTAGAGTTTGTCTTACTCAAGGCGTCAGTAGCAGAGGAATACTTGGGGGTATCCTTTAGCAGCTCATAAACCTCAGCCGTAGCCACAGTGTTCTCTGCGGGGTTTATCCAAAAGCTTGCGGTGTTGCCCGTAGTATCACTGCTGAGGCAGTACATACCGTTGTAGCCGTTGGGGTAGTTGTTGTAGATATAGTAGGTGCCTGCAGAAACGGTGCCTGTAGGATTGGTCCTGTTGGCGGCGTTGACTGCGTTGGCATACTTGTTTACCGTGGTAACGATAACGTAAGGAGTGCCCGTAGCTACAGAGGAGCTCTCGTCATCGTCCTCAGACTCTTCCTCCGAGCTGGAGCCGGAGCCCGAAACAGCGGTAGCATCTATCCAAAAGCCTGCGGTCTTACCCGTAGAGTCGGTGGTAAGGTTGTACATACCGTTAAGACCGTGGGGGTAGCCCTTATATACATAGTAGGTGCCTGCAGAAGCGGTGCCCGTGGAGTTTGTACCTGCAAGGGCGTCTGCCGCAGAGGAATACTTGGTGGTTGCGGTGCTCAGCACGTACTTAGCACCGTAAACAGCAGAGAACATATCCGTACCGCCGGAAATGTGCAGAGAAAGCATAAGCACGTCTGCACTGCCGCAGGAGCCGTCGCCGTTTACGTCGGCGGCGCTGCGCACGTAAGTTGCCTGAGAGCCCATACGGTCCATTGCGGTAACCAGGTACAGCTTATCGGTAGAGGCGATGTCGCCGTCACCGTTAAGGTCGCCGTTTACTATAATAAAGAGAGAAGCACTGCCCGATTTAACACTGTAGCCCGTGCCAACGTTAGCGCTGTCGGAAACGGCGGTGCCTACCGCATTGTAAACGGTTGCGCCACCCACAAAGTTACCCTTTATGGTACCTGCTGTGGTGTTGGGAACCACGTTGGTCAGGGTGCCTGCGGAAAGGTTGAGCACCAAGGTGCTGCCGTTAATAAGGGAAGCGGCAGCCTCGGCAGCCACACGCTCCTTAGCGATGGGGGTAAAGGCGATAGCGCCCAAGAGCATTGCTGCGGCAAGTGCCAAGCTTAAAGCCCGTTTCAATCTTGTCATGATGTTCTCTCCTGTTTCTTTGATAATATTTGTCATATCCGTCATAAACACGGTGGCGCAGAAAGCCACCTTGTACATTATAACTAAAAACATCGCTTTAGTCAAGGACATTATGCGATATCTGCTCAAATAGCGTAAAACTTACAGTTTATTCATAATTACAGCCGACAAAAGCCCCCCTCGAATTAACACATTGTGCACCAAGTGTTTACATTTTGTATTTAATTGTGTGGTATTCTATGGCGTAGTGATATATAGGAGGATAATGTAAAATGAAGAAGATTGCACTTTTACTGACCATACTTACACTTTGCGCACTTTTTGCAGGCTGTGGTGCTCAGTATGCGCCCAATGTAAGCGCACCTGAGGATGCTACTGCCGAGATAGGCGACTATCTTTCCGAGGTTGACAGCTATTTTAACGTGCTGAACATAAACGCAGCCAAGGCGCAGGCGACTTCTGAGGGCAAGACGGGCAATGACGCTTTCGCACTGCTTGTTGAGCTTACCACCAAGAAGGATGACCTGCCTGAGGGACTGGTAAACAGCTATGTCAGCGCAATACAGAGCGCCGAGAACAGCACCGTCTCTGCAGAGGATGCTACCGCTATGGCAAAGGCTATGATCAAAGAGGAGATGGTGGTTTACGCCGCATACAACTCTATGTGGAGCGAGTACGCCATCAACAACGATATGCGCCGTGAGGCGGCAAAGAGCCTTGGCGGCACCTTTACCGAGGGACTTAGCGAGGGCGAGTACTACATCTATGACAGCTTTATTATGCAGCAGGTAATTACCGCCTACCTCAGCGGTGAGGAGATACCTTATATCTCCCTTGCCACCACCGAGAGCGGTGCCGAGACCTCTGCTGATTCTGTTGCTGACTCCTCTGCACAGGCATAGGGTCAGGTCAATAAGCAAAACTGAGCAAGAATTAAGGTTTTTCCCTTTTTTCTTGCTCTTTCTTTTTATCTGCATTGTTCGGCGAGGGCGTGCACGGCAAAGCTCTCTCTTAGCCCCACTCTTCGGCGGCGCAAAAGCGAAACGGAACTCGCCTGATGTCTGCGCCCGTTGTACAGCCAAAGTCTGCTCTGCCGCTCTGCGCTAAGGGATAAATCATAACCACCGGCCGTGCCGGTGGTATGCACAGGCCCCCTTAGGGCCTTTTACCAGCCGAGCCTATAGGCTCATCGAATTTTCTTTCTCTTGCGTGTAGTGCCCCACCACCGCAGATGCGGTTAGGTGCGCACTAAG
>JAFXEB010000013.1 GCA_017521025.1 Clostridia bacterium
TTAGTGCGCACCTAACCGCATCTGCGGTGGTGGGGCACTACACGCAAGAGAAAGAAAATTCGATGAGCCTATAGGCTCGGCTGGTAAAAGGCCCTAAGGGGGCCTGTGCATACCACCGGCACGGCCGGTGGTTATGATTGTTCTATATCCGTTCTATTGCATTTTCTTACTGCTGCGTATCCATTCAAGCAGCGATGGGTAGTCCATGCCACCCGATGCCACGGCAAGTCCCATACGGGTCACATCGTCCACGGCAGGACTTATGCCCACGCCGTTTATCTCAAGAAAGGTGAGCATTATCAGCACGCCTATCCTCTTGTTACCGTCCACAAAGGCGTGGTTGGAGATAAGGGCATAGCCGAGCCTTGCGCCTTTTTCCTCTATTGTAGGATACAGCTCCTCTCCGCCGAAGGTCTGGAAGGCAGACTCAAGTGCGCTCTCCAAAAGCCCCATATCTCTCACATCAGGGGCGCCGCCCGTTTCGTCGGTAAGCAGTTTATGCAGTGCAATAGCCTTTTCTGTGCTTATCCTTATCATTTTGCAAGCTCCTCAAAGGCCGCTCTGTATTTTCTGAGGATCTCTGCGGCGGTCTCGTCTATCCTTTGACTGTCGCTCTTTTCCGTCCCCTTGTCTGTCACGGCAACGGGAATGTTCAGTATCTCTCTCTTCATCTGTTCCCTCCGTCACTGCAAGGCACGCCGCAAACGCTCGCCTCAGCCTTTGCCTAGCTCTTCTTCCTCAAGGACACGGTACGCCACCTTGCCCACAAGGGTCTTGGGCATATCATCCTTAAAGGCGATATCATAAGGCATTGCGTATTTGGCTATATGCTCTCTGCAATAATCCATAAGTATCTGCTTTGTTTTTTCGTCAGGCTTTGCCCCCGGCACAAGCTTGACAAACGCCTTGACCTTTTGCATCTTGTACTCGTCGGGCACGCCTATGACACAGCTCATCTGCACAAGCTCGTGAGCGTCAAGTATATTTTCAAGCTGTGCGGGGTAAACGTTGTAGCCCGAGGTCACTATCATACGCTTTGCCCTGCCCCTGAAATACACAAAGCCCTGCTCATCCATAGTGCCGAGGTCACCCGTATATACCCACGTAAGTCCGTCGGCGTGGGTACGCAGTGTGCGTGCGGTCTCCTCGGGGTGCCCCATATACTCCTTCATAACGGTAGGCCCCGCAAGAAGGATCTCACCCTCCTCCCCGTAGGGAAGCTCACGGTCGGTATCCGGCTCTACTATCTTTATATAGGTGTCGGGGAAAGGCAGACCTATAGACCCCTCCTTAGCCATATGAGCAGGAGTCAGACAGCAGGCGGTAACGGTCTCCGTAGTGCCGTAACCCTCACGGACCTGTATGGGAGCCTTATGCTCCTTTAAGAACTTATCAAGCTTTTTCTTAAGCTCTACGGAAAGGGAGTCGCCCCCCGAAAATACACCCTTGAGACAGCTAAGGTCCGCCCCGTCCATATTAGGCAGCCTGAGAAGTGCCTCGTAAAGGGTGGGCACGCCTGCTATAAAATTGCACCTGTTTTTTACCAGATCCTTTGCGTAAGACTTGGGCGTGAAGCGAGGCACAAGCACGCATCTGCCGCCCTGACTGAGCATAGTGTGGATGCACACGCCAAGACCGAAGCCGTGGAATATGGGCATTGCCGCAAGCATCTTGTCCCCCACACGGAACATAGGGTTTGCGGCTATGACCTGCTGACCCAAAGCGTTGAAATTTCTGTTGGTAAGCACTATGCCCTTAGTTGTGCCCGTGGTGCCGCCCGAATAGAGGATGACCGCAGGATCCTCCGACCCCTTCTCCACCCTGTATCTGTAGAAGCAGTGCTTTGACAGCTTCATAAACTCCTTCCAGCGGATAACGGGAGCATCATCGGGTATCTTTGCGATCTTACGTCCCGAGGTAAGCATATACCCTGCCTTAAGTGGATGTGCCAGCTCGTCCTTTATAGAGGCTATTATGATGTTTACCACCTTGGTGTTCTGACGCACGTGCTCGAACTTGTGATAAAACTGGTCAAGCGTTATGGCGGTAACGGATTGGGACTCGTTAAGATAAAACTCTATCTCCTTTTCTGCGGAGAGGGGGTGTATCATATTTGCAATACCGCCCACAAGGTTTACTGCGTAGAAAAGGTACACCGCCTGAGGGCAGTTGGGCATAGCAATAGTGACCCTGTCGCCTTCACGGACACCGATGGTCTTGAGCGCCTTGGCGCAGGTCTCTATCTGCTCTGTAAGCCGCTTGTAGGTAGTGGCCTTGCCCATAAAATCAAAGGCTACGTTGTTGGGATATTTCTGCGCCACAGCCGCAACGGCGTCATACATAGTACCCTCAAAATAATCGAGGCCGGAGGGAAGGTCCCCCAGATGGTCTATCCACGGGGTTTTTGCTGTTATCCTGCTCATATCAGTAATCAACCTCTTCCTTCAAGGGTAGCTCCAAAAGCTCGGGGTTTTCTATAAGGTGCCTCAGCAACCTCAGTGTTTTTGCGTAGTAATAGCCGTCGGCAATGCGCTCGTCGATGGTCAGGCTGAGCCTTACGCTGTCACGCATGGTTACCTTGCCGTCGTCATCGTAAAATGGGCGTTTTTTTATCATACCTATAACGCAGAAGACCGAGTTGGTGCCCCAATTGGTAAGATGGTGGTAGCCCGCATCCAGCTTGAGAGAGCCCAGATTGGTGAGCACCACCGAGCAATAATACGGGTCGGTGGCAATCACGGACGAGGGCATCCACCCATGCCTGTCAAGCCAGCGTGCCACCCTGCCTATAAAGCGCTTAAAGGGCAGCTTTTGTATGAAATCCATGCTTTCGGTAGACTGGTCCTTACTGTCGCTGCGGCAGAAGGACACCTGCCTGTATATCTCGTTATGTATGGTGTCGATGCTGTCATCTTCCTTGGCATATATCCTCGCCAGCGCCTCGCCCCCGTTATCGGAGAATACCTTTTTAACGGTAAAGGCGGCGGTAAGATTGTTGCGCTCGTACATACTGCCGTTGGCTATGAAATAGTTCATTTTCGGCCGCAGCGTGATAGTCTTCAGCATAGCGGTCAGCACAAGCTGAAAAAGATTATACTTGTATTCGGGTGTAGGCGAGTTTTTCTTTGCCAGATATTCGTTTGCAGCCGTAAGGTCTATGCATAAGCTCATACACGCCTCGTTATCGCACCTGTTGGGGTACATAAGCGGCATAATATAGTGCATTGAGTCTAACTTCCTGAGCAATTTACCGTCCTTGCGGTCTCTGAATTTCTTTCCCATAGCGTCCCCTTTATACGGTATTATTCTCGTTATTTTAACACATTTCCGCATAAAACACAATACCCCACGCATTATTTTGCGAAACAGGCGGCAGAGAAGCAAAAAAAGATTGTGAAAAGGCAAAAAAGATGATATAATAGCGGAAAGAGACGGCGTATTATCAAATAGGCGCAAGGAAAGAGGAAAGACGTATGAAATACGATTTTGAATCAGTCATAGACAGAAAAGGCAAGGACGCACTTGCCATTGACGCCTTGGGCACAGGCTGGGCGCCTGACCTGCCGAGGGATGGCTTTGACGTTATCCCTATGTGGGTTGCGGATATGAATTTCCCTACCGCACCCTCGGTCATAAAGGCTATGAAGGAGCGTATAGACCACCCTGCCTTCGGTTATTTTGAGCCGAGGGAGGAGTATTACAGCTCCATCATCCGTTGGCAGGAGGAGCGCAACGGTGTAAAGGGACTTTTGCCCGAGCACATCGGCTACGAAAACGGCGTGCTTGGCGGTCTGCTCTCGGCTTTGAGCGTTTTCTGCTCTGCGGGGGGCAAGGTGCTTGTGCACAGCCCTACGTATCTGGGCTTTACCTCCTCTTTGAAAAACGGCGGCTACGATATAGTGCACAGTCCCCTTTATCTTGACAGCGACGGCGTGTGGCGTATGGATTACGAGGATATGGAGAGGAAGATAAGGGAAAACAATATCCACGCCGCCATATTCTGCTCACCGCACAACCCTACGGGCAGAGTGTGGGAGCGGCAGGAGATAGAAAGAGCCATGGACATATACAAAAGGCACGAGGTTTTTGTAGTGTCTGACGAGATATGGTCTGACATCATCCTCGGCAACGGCAAGCACATCCCCACCCAATCCGTAAGCGAGGACGCCCGTGAGCGCACGGTGGCGCTGTACGCACCGTCAAAGACCTTTAATCTTGCAGGGCTTGTTGGCTCCTACCACATTATCTACAGCAAGCTTATACGTGACCGTGTGGAGAAGGCGGCGTCCCTTTCCCACTACAACTCAATGAATATGCTGTCTATGTATGCGCTTATCGGCGCATATACCGACGAGGGCGGCAGATGGGTGGACGAGCTGTGCCACACGCTCAGCACCAACGTGGACTACGCATACGGCTATGTAATGGGGCACTTTGAGGGCATCAGTGCGGCTAAGCCTCAGGGCACCTATATGCTGTTTCTGGACTGCGGCGAGTGGCTTGACCGCCACGGCAAGACCCTTGAGGAGCTTCTCAAGGCAGGCTGGGACGTGGGTGTAGCGTGGCAGGACGGCAGACAGCACGGCGGTGACAGACACATACGCCTGAACCTTGCACTGCCCCTTGCCGTAGTGAAGGAGGCTATGGAGCGGCTTGACAAATACGTTTTTAACGGATAAGACTTGTTTTTACGGGAAAGGCGGTGTGTAAATGATAGTTTTGATAACGGGTGCATCCCACGTAGGCAAGACCGCACTTGCCCAGAGGCTGCTTGAGAAATACGGCTACCCCTATTTGTCCATAGACCATCTTAAGATGGGGCTTATCCGGAGCGGCAACACTGCACTTACCCCGCTCAGTGATGACGGAGAGCTTACGGCTTATCTTTGGCCTATAGTCCGTGAGATAATCAAAACCGCAGTAGAAAACGGGCAAAGCCTTATTGTAGAGGGCTGCTATATCCCCTTTGATTGGGCTAAGGACTTTGAAAACCCATATCTTGACAGCATAAGGTATTACTGCCTTGTGATGAGCGAGGACTATATCAAAGCACATTTTGACGATATTAAAAGATACGCAAGCATAGTGGAGCGCAGGCTTGATGACAGCGACTGCACCCTGCAAAGCGTGCTTGAGGACAACGCAAGGGTAAAGAGCCTTGCGGAAAAGCACGGCACAGGCTACCTGCTTATACACGACAGGTATGAGATAGATATTGATTTGTGAAAGAAAAGGTTTAGGTTATGAAAGATTATTTAAGACTTGCTTTTATTATGCTTTTATGTGCAGCACTGCTGTGCGCCTGCGCCGAGGGTGGAAACGGCAATTCCGAGGCAAGCTCTGTAGCGGAGAGCAGCGAGGGCTCCGTAGCGGAGAGCGTTGAGAGCAGTGAGAGCACTGCCGAGGCTGAAGCGGTGTTGAACATCGCTGTTGCCACGCCTCAGCAAATAAGCGACAGCGAGAATTACGAGCACTTTTACGATTCCGACGCAATAGAGCAACGCTGGATAATAGTTATAGAGACCGATACGGACGTAAATGATTTTTGCGTTGTGGCACTGGACGAGTCCGAGATGCTCAAGGTAACGGATACCCGTTTCACTCTTGACACTCTGAGAGCTGACAAGCCCCTAATAATCCACACTTATATAAATGACGTTACCCTGAACCGTGGCATAGCTTACACGGCAAAGGACGGCACCGTAAGGTATTTCGGTATATATTGCAGTATGTACGACGGCTCTGTATCCCTTAAGGAGATACACCCCGTGGAGGCTGAATAATAAGTCAGCACCTGCAAGGAGGGAGATGCTATGAACAGACCCTATATTATATGCCACATGGTGACATCGATAGACGGGAAGGTAACGGGAGATTTCCTTTTCGGTAAGGGGTGTGCCTTGGCAACGGACGTTTATTACCGCATAAACCGCAGGCTTAAGGCAGACGGATTTATATGCGGCAGAGTTACCATGGAGGGCAGCTTTACGGGCGGCTACTATCCCGACCTGAGCAAATACCCGACCGTTAGCCACGGTGCGGAGGCAAAAGCCGACTTTATCCCCAAAAAGGAGGATATGTCAAACTTCTATGCCGTCGCCTTTGATACCAATGGCAGGCTTGGCTGGCAGTCTGCAAGGATAATCGACCCCGACGGCGACATAGGCTATGACGGTGCGCAAATAATAGAGGTGCTGTCCGAGGACGTGGACGGACGGTATCTCGGCTATCTTCAGGCAATGGGGATACCCTATATTTTTGCAGGGGAAAAGGCTATTGACGTAAATACCGCACTTAGTAAGCTGAAAAGCATTTTCGGCTGTGACACCTTGCTTCTGGAGGGCGGCAGTATCATCAACGGAGCCTTTCAGAGGGCAGGTGCGGTGGATGAGCTGAGCCTTGTCACCGCCCCCACCGTGGCAGGCGAAAACAGCAGTCCTCTGTTTTACCACAGCGATATTATGGATTTTGAGCTCAAAAGCGCAGAAACGGAAGACGGCGTACTTATACTTCGATATACGAGGAAGTCTCTTTAAGAGCACAGCGATGCTTTGCTCATTGTCTTTCCGTTATATGCAAACAGCGGACTTATGAGGAGGTGCTCTCTTGCCGCTTAAAATAGTAAGAAACGATATAACAAAAATGGCGGTGGATGCCATAGTTAACGCCGCCAACGAGTCACTTTTGGGGGGCGGAGGCGTTGACGGCGCCATACACCGTGCCGCAGGCGCAGGTCTGCTTGCCGAGTGCAGGACTCTTGGCGGCTGTAAAACGGGCGAGGCAAAGCTGACGGGCGGCTACGGTCTGCCCGCACGATACGTTATACACACCGTGGGACCCGTTTACGTAGACGGCAGGCACGGTGAAAGGGCTTTGCTTGAGTCCTGCTACCGCAAGTCCCTGGCTATCGCTTTGGAAAAGGGT
Source organism: Clostridia bacterium (assembly GCA_017521025.1). Taxonomy (GTDB): domain Bacteria; phylum Bacillota; class Clostridia; order Oscillospirales; family CAG-382; genus SIG636. The sequence goes on from JAFXEB010000013.1 coordinate 6,925, forward strand.
CTTGAGAGCGTGGCGTTCCCCCTTATCTCCTCGGGTGCCTACGGATACCCCAAGGAGCAGGCTTTGAGGGTGGCTACCCGAGTCATCGGCGACTTTCTGCTTGAAAACGATATGACGGTATATATAGTCATATTTGACAAGAGCGTATTAAGTCCTAAGGCAAAGCCCTATTCGGACATAAAAAAATACATTGACGGCAACCTTGTCGGGGTCTCCCCTCTCCGCCGTCTCAGCCTGCCTGCTTTGTCAAAACGCTGTTTTGAGGATGCCATGGGGGCTGCCGCTCCGACGGAACTAACCGAGGACGGCATGGAAGGTCTGGGAGACAGGCTAAAGTGCATAGACGAGAGCTTTTCTCAGATGCTTTTGCGCAAGATAGACGAAAAGGGTATGACCGACGCAGGTTGCTACAAAAAAGCCAACATAGACCGCAAGCTGTTCTCAAAGATACGCAGTGACATTCACTACAGGCCCAGCAAGCCTACCGCCATAGCCTTTGCAATAGCTCTTGAGCTGAGTCTTGACGAAACCGAGGAGCTGTTGCGTAAGGCCGGCTTCGCCTTGTCCCACAGCAATAAATTTGATATTATTATTGAATACTTTATTACCAAGGGCTGTTATAACATATACGAGATCAACGAGGCGCTGTTTGCCTTCGACCAGAGCCTGCTTGGAGCATAAGAACATTTAATTTGTCGCCTGCCGTGCGACCTGACCTCTCTTTTTTTGATGTAAGATAAAGACATCAAATGAAAGAGAGGTTTTTGATTATGAAAAACAACGTTACCGAGCTTGTATTTATTCTTGACAGGAGCGGCTCTATGTCGGGGCTGGAGAGCGACACCATAGGCGGCTTTAACTCGATGCTGGAAAAGCAGAAAAAGCAGGCAGGCGATTGCTATGTTTCTACCGTGCTGTTTGATGACAAAAGCGAGATACTGCACGACCGAATCAAGCTGTGCGACGTTCCCAAAATGACGGATGACGATTACACCGTCGGCGGCTGTACTGCACTTATCGATGCACTTGGCAGTACGATACGCCATATAGAAAGCATCCACAAATACGCCCGTCCCGAGGACGTGCCTGAGCACACGATGTTTGTTATCACCACCGACGGGCAGGAAAACGCAAGCCGCAACTACACAAGCAAGCAAGTAAAGAAAATGATAGAACAGCACAAGGAAAAGCAAGGCTGGGAGTTTTTGTTTATCGGCGCAAACATTGATGCTGTGGAAACGGCGGCACGTTACGGAATAAGTAAGGACAGAGCAGTAAACTACAAGGCAGACGGCAAGGGCACGGGCATACTGTACAAGGCGGTAGGCAAGGCGGTAGGCTGTCTCAGAGCAAGCGCACCTATATGCGATGATTGGTGCGAGGAGATAAATGACGACTACGTAAGCCGCAGTAAAAAGAAGAGCTGACACAAAGGCGCCCGACGGCTTCCCTCCCGTCGCAAAAGGATAAGCTTTATTTGTAATCACAGCCGAGAAGAAAAAATCTGCTCTCTTTGCTTAGCCATCTGTCGGCAAATAGGACCTGCTTCTTCAGAGGAGGGTCTGCTTATTGATGTTCATCTATAGCTCATCAGTTTTCTAAACGAGTGCTGTATTTACAGACAAATACTCAAAACGGGGCTGGCTCAAATGCATCTTTGCATTGAGACAGCCCCATTCTTTCAATTCCGCCCTTCGAAGTTACGCACTAAGGGGGCAGTCTTATCTCAAGCGAGACTTTTTTCTGAAATACAAGGAAATGAAAAGGCAAACACCGACAGCTACCGCAAATGGTATCGCCATATAAAAGGCAACCCAAGGCGGCGCACTGCACAGAGCGTATCTGCCACAGTAAACCAGTGCCGTATACTCTGAGGCGACCACTGTACACATAGTGCAAAGCAGTACCACTGCGGCTACGGCAAAAACACGGTATATTATCCTCGCATGCTTCATACAATTACCTCTTATCGTGTTTTTTCAGCAAAAGGACTGTGCCAACAGCAAGGAGCACAAGGCATATCACCAGAAGAATACCTATTCCGTCTACCGTTATTGCAGAAGACGCCGCTATACGGTCGGACACGCCCGACCCCACTGCCAACATCACGCCCCACAGCATCAGACAGATAAAGCCTAAAACGCAAAGAGAAAGGCCGATATATTTATAAACAACATCCGTTCTGTTTGCGGGCACCGTGCTCAGGCTATCTTGAGGGGGTTCTATATCGTCCTTTATCAGATAATCAACAGAAACACCGAAAAAGTTGCTTATGGCTATAAGCTTTTCACTTTCGGGAACGGACACACCGCTTTCCCATTTGGAGACCGCCTGACGTGATACGTTTAGTTTTTCTGCAAGCTGCTCTTGAGACAATCCTTTCTGTTTCCTGAGAGAATACAGTTTTTCAGATATATTCATAGTACCTCCTTCGCCGCAATTGTAGCATTTTTCGGGGCAAAACGCTATACACCTTGGTAAGCAATCAGGCAACCTACGGTTGCAATTGCTATTATACCAAAAAACATAGGGTTTGGTAGTAGGTATCTGCCAAAATCCGTTGACTATTCTCCGTTTTGGCATTATAATGTTTTGTACAAAACGAACACGCCGACGCCTTAGCCGAGAAACCGCAGAAACGGCACGTCGGCAGGTCTTGGAGAATATGAAGATAAATAATAACATCATAAAGCACTACCTGAAAAACGTATATTTCATCACAGGCACGGCATACGCAGGCAAATCCACCGCAGTTAAAATGCTTGCCGAGCGTTACGGTATGATATTCTGCGGCGAGAATTATCATATGGCGGTGTCCGAAAAGCTTGCAACGCCCGAAACACACCCCGACCTTTGCTATAACAAGCTGCTCACCGACTGGAGGGAGTTTGTTGCACGCACCCCCGAGGAGTATGAGCGTTGGATATACGCCGTGGGCCGTGAGGCGGCGGAGTTTGAGGTTGCACATCTTATTTCACTGCCACGGGACAGAAAGGTCATAGTTGACACCTGTATACCCGTGGACATATTGAAGGAGATATCGGACTATACTCACGTGGCAGTAATGCTTTCGCCTCAGTCTATGAGTGTGGAGCGCTTCTTTGACCGCAGTGACCCCGAAAAGCAGTTTCTTTTAAGGGTAATCGAGAGCTGCGAGGACCCTGAGGCGGTAATGGAAAACTACCGAAAGGGGCTTGCACGCATCAACAGCAAGGAGCACTATGACGAATACGCCGAAAGCGGCTTTTTCACCGTAGTACGGGAGGATGACGGCTGCGATACGAGAGAGCAGGTTTGCGATATATTAGCCGAGCATTTCGGACTTTTGGAGTGAAGCAAAATGATAAGAGAACTGATGCACGATCCCATATTCCTTTCCGCAAGGTCTGAGGCGGCGACAAAAGAAGATATGCAGGTGGCGGAGGATTTGCTCGATACGCTGATGGCGAACAGGGAGACCTGTGTCGGTATGGCGGCGAATATGATCGGCGTGAGAAAGCGCATCATTGCCTTTCTCGATGAGAGCGGACGAACCCCTACCTACACCGTGATGCTCAATCCCGAGATCGTGGGGAAAGAAGGCGCCTACGACACCGAGGAAGGCTGTCTGTCACTACCGGGCGACCCGAGACCCTGCAAACGCTATAAATCCGTTAAGGTCAAGTACCAGACCAGGGAATTGCAAACCCGTATCAAGACCTACACGGGGCGCACCGCACAGATAATACAGCACGAGACCGACCACTGCGAGGGGATACTTATATAAACAAAACGTCTGTAGCTTTCAAGGGTATATCACAGGGGAAGCAAATATAAAAAAGCCGCCGCAATTACCGCATTTGATAACACCATAGTCAAGCAAAACAAATCCTGCCCCGCAGTAGACAAAGAAAAAGGGATTGAGATAAGGTACGAAAAATGATATAATAATCTCATCGATAAACCAAAATTTATAGGGATGAGAGAATGAACATATTTTATACGAGTGAACGAGATATATGGCGAAAGTGGCTTGCTGAACACTTTGAAACAGAGAGCGAAATATGGTTTGTGTTTCCAATGAAGAAATCAGGCGATAAAGCACTTTCCTATAACGATGCAGTAGAAGAAGCACTTTGCTTTGGTTGGATAGATAGCACCATTAAACACATAGACCCTACGCATCGTGCACAGCGATTTACACCAAGAAAGAAAGGTAGTTCCTATTCACGCCCGAATATAGAACGACTGATTTGGCTCGATGAACGGGGAATGCTCCATCCAAGCATAAGAGATGATGTATTACCCATCATTCGTGCACCATATGTTTTCCCAAACGATATACTTGATGCGATAAAAGCAGATACGGTTGCGTGGGAGAACTATGAGAAATTATCCGAACCATACAAACGCATTCGCATTGCCTATATCGATGCGGCAAGAAAACGCCCGGATGAGTTCAAAAAACGCCTTGCGAGTTTTATAAACAAGACTCGTAACGGAAAGTTGATTGTCGGTTTCGGTGGAATAGACAAGTATTACGTTTAAGATACCGTATTACTATATATCGAACCGGTAGCAACTGCGCGTTGCTTGTGATTTATGTCGAGATATGCTATAATAAAAGCAAAGAAATCAAAGGCGGTGAAACATATGGAAACGAAGGATATTATTCTTGAACTCAGAACGAAACATGGACTCTCCCAGGAGGAGCTTGCCGAAAAGATATTCGTCACCCGTCAGGCGGTTTCACGTTGGGAAAACGGCGAAACGGTACCCAACACCGAAACGCTGAAACTTCTCTCAAAACTTTTTGATGTATCCATCAACACGCTCCTCGGCTCACCAAGAGAGCTGATCTGTCAATGCTGTGGTATGCCTCTGGAAGATAGCAATGTTAGCCGTGAGAAAGATGGAATTTTCAACGAAGACTATTGCAAGTGGTGCTATGCTGACGGCGAGTATATGTATCACGATATGGACGATTTGATCGAGGTCTGTGTAGCGAATATGGCAAGCGAAGCCTTCCCCTCGGAGCAGGCTCGTGCGTACTTGAAAGAAATGCTCCCGGGGCTCGACTATTGGAAGAAATATAAAAACCTTGATGATGGCGGAAAGTTTGAAGAATTTAAGCGTAAACTGATCGACGAGATCAACGCCCTTGGCGTAGAAGGAATGCCGAAGGTCGAAAAACTCAATGCTCTTGTAGGCGGTTACGTCAATCTGGAATACCGTCTCCCAAACGGCAAGACCGTCAAATTCCTTGATGATAACGCAACCTATCTGGGAAATCAGTTAGAATGTGAATTTGGCGGCAACCGTTGCTTCGGCGTAGTCGCCAATATGGATTTCATCCTCGTTTGTACCTATGAGGAAAACGGCGAAAATCCCGAGCTTGTCATATATAAGAAAAGATAAAAATTGCCGCTGAGATAGATCATTTCTCCACCTCAGCGGCGTTTTTACGTTCAGCGAACTACAGATGAATGACTATAGATGTAGAACTCCTCTTGGCTGGGCATCCATTTCTTTTCCTTGGGCGGAAAAGTCGAATCAAACGCCTCGACAGCGGCAACGTCCTCACAGCAATCTGCGGCAGTGGACGGGATATACATCCACTTCTTGCCGTCCAGCACGTTCGGAACAAGCTCGCAAACGAGAAGCGCCGTCGGGAAGTTGCCATCTACCACAAAGCTCACATTCTTCTTTTTGCAGCTCACAAACCCACGGCTGACATAGTTGCCCGGATTGCCGAAGTTGATGTTCACGTCGTAGCCCATCTTGCGAGCCGCCTCAAAGGAATGCTCGATGAGTAGTTTTCCGAGCTTCTGCCTTTGGTATTTCGGTGCGACGCAAAGGGGACCAAAGGATAGTATCTCCTTGCGCTTCCCTTCCGCATCCTCAAGCCAAGCCTTGGTGTACATGATGTTGCCCACGATCTCTCCGTCCTTCTCCAGCACAAAGGCAAGCTCGGGTATGAAATCGGGGTGGCTTCGCATCATGTGTATGAAGTAATGCTCGTCCGCACCGGGCTTGTAGACGTTCCAAAATGCCTCGCGGGTCAGTTCTTCTACGGCTCTGTAGTCTTTTTCTGTCTCTAAACGTATCGTCAAATTTTCCATTTTTAAATCCTTTCATAGTTGTGACGCTCAAAATACGAGAGGATTGCGAGATGTATTTGCAAACCTCTCGTTTACAATACAATCTCCAAGGTGTTGTTCTTCTTCAAACAGCATTCTCCAAAAAATATATTCAAGCCGTAGCTTGTAAAGGTATTATATCACAGAAGTAAAAATAACTCAAGCATACTATTGACGAAATGCGCAACTTGTTGTATAATATAAATACGCAACTTGTTGTATAATGGAGGTATCACAATGAAAAATAACCTTTTCGGAGAAAAAGTTACTTATGAAAATTTTGAACCCCCGTTTGTTCTGATTGCCTTAATGAGCCGCTTTGTTAATCGCTACCAGTCGGCGGCAAATGCATTTTTTAAGGAATTAAGCTGGCAACAGATATTTTTCTTGAATGGTGTTACACTTTTCAAAGAGGCTCCTTCCATAAAAGATATGGCTGATTTTTTAGGCTGCACTCATCAAAACGCCAATAAGCTATACGCAAAACTCTTACAGGACGGCTATATTGTTTCGCAACAAGACGAGAATGATCGGCGCAAGCAGAGGATTTACTTGACGGATAAAGCCAAAGTCTTTCTTGCGGACAATAAGGTGGGCTCTTCGGAAAGTGTAAAAGAAATTTTCAGCGTAGTATCGGATGATGAAATGGAAATTCTTATTGATGCGATGGCAAAACTGACAGAATCTGTGGGAGAAAAGTGATGATTATTTAAACAGAGCGTCTATTCTTATATGAAGTACACCAATGAGCCGTCAGTAAAAACTGCGATTTTTTATGGTTGCAAACAAGTTGATGAATATCCGGATAACGAAAATGAAATTACGAAGGTATTTGCAATTTCAAGAGGTCAATGGACTAATTTAAAGAATAGACAATTATTGGAGGGTGATTTATGAAAAAGGTATTTCAAGTAATTTGCTGTGCTGCCGGCGCCGGAATGATCGGCTTTTTTGCTAATCAATTAAATACTGTAATAGGATGCGTGTTTTTCACGCTTGGAGTTGCTTTGCTTGCCGGCTCAATTGTTTTGCATTGAAAATGAGGGACCCGATAAAGAGGGATAGATGTTCGGCTTTGAGAAATCGTATACAGCGTGATATTTCTCCTTTTTAAATTCAATTTTGACAGTGAGTTTTATATATCGGAATATTAAGGATACAAGCGAAAATACAGAGAATGAAAGCAAATTGTGTTAACGCAAGCTCGGTAACAGACAAAGGAGCCGGGCATTACGATTGCACGTTTTGGTTTTGACGAAAGGGGTACGTTATGAAAAGAATAATTGGTTTAACGCTGTCTTTGTTGTTTGTGTTGTCTGTTTTAGCCGGTTGCGGCAAGCCGCAGAACGAGAATGTTAAAACGGATAACACCGCCGACGGGTTTAATCCCACCTTTTCGGCGATGCCACAGAAGCATCAGCCTCTTGCAGAGGTGTATCATATGAATGAGAATGCAGTCCTTTTTAAATTTATCACTCCGGGAATGGACTCGTCTCTTACAGAGTTGGTTTGCTACGACATATCTTCCGATTCCTTGTTAGGTGAGTTGGATCTCGGTGAGGGGTGGATAGATATTTTTACGTTAGACGATGGTTTTGCAGTACTGGATTATAACAACAAGACGTACACGGCGTATAGTGGTGCCTGTTTGGAGAAATATATCGTCGCTTTGAGCTTCGATGGAAATATCGGCTCTGCAGCACTAAACGGGGATAGCTTGCTTTTGTCAGATTTGCGCACCGGCGGCTATTACGTATACGATTTGACCGACGGTACCTCCGTACCTGTGGATGAAACGATAAGTGCGGCTGAGTATACGTGGGCGGGCAATCATAACGAGGCCTTTTTGCTCTACAGTTACAACGATGGGATGTTCACCGTCACCGCCGACGGAAAATCAAAGTTTGTATCCGCTACCGCTCAAAGCGTGCAGGAAGCCGGCGATACCTATATTGCAGGTGTGGTAGGTGACTATGCTGTTTTCCGCTCCCTGACAGATGCCGCCGCAGAGATGCTTCCTCTCCGCGGAAATACGGAAAGCTTTAGCTCTTCCTACGGCAACTGTTTTTTGAGCAATTCCGCTGATGACAACGGCGCATTGCATTATTATGACCTTAATCGTCGCACTGTCACCGATTATAAAGCAAGCGGATACGTGATGGATGCCGCCTTGTGGGGCACCTCTGCCGTAATGATTATGCATGATGACCAATCGGGATTTGCCTATGGCTATGTAGATTTTGCTTCTCTCACCTCTATGGGTCTGGACGCCGCTACCTATGATAAGACGGTGATAGATAATCTTCGTCCCTTACCCCAGGTCAGCGGTGTCGCTTCCGAAATTTTGAATACTTATGGGGTCTCCGTTATCGGTGAGCACGATTTCTTTGACATGGAACCCTACGGCTTTACAATTACCGCCGCTGCTTCCGACCAAATTGCCTACCGCACCGAGCAGTTGCAGGATTTTCTTACCTATTTTCCTGAGGGCATCTTCAAGGAGTTGAGCACAAAGGCGCCTGTAGTAATTGTGTTGTGCAACGAGCTGGGAGGCAACGCCGGTGGATTAAACACTCTGATCGACGGATACAACGTCTCCTTTCTCAGCGTCACCGGCAGTGACGAATACTTCAACGGTGTAGCGGCTCACGAGTTAGCCCACGCCATTGAGCGAGGCGTGTCTCTGTCCGACCTGGATGCTTGGACGGCTATGCAACCCACTGAGGTACAGTCAGCCTATGGCAATCTTAGCCTAACCGTGGAATACACTGCCGATGATAAGGGTAAAACCCCCGTGTGGTTTACCGACGCTTACGGGCGCACCAATGCTATGGAGGATCGTGCCACCGTCTTTGAGGATATGTACGATGCGTATGTAACGGGTGACGTATCTTCATTAAGTTATGAAGGACTGGAACAGAAGGTGGCATTTTGGAGCCGTATGCTTAGAAATAATTTTGCTTGCTGTGCCGACGTTTCCTTCCCGTGGGACAGTCTGTTTGAGTAATTCTCACAGATAATACGGTTGAACTCTGAGATGAAATTAACGAAACATATTGCCGATATAATCACAAGTTTCCGTATACTGTGCAGTGTGGGGATTTTATGCTTTTCTGCGTTTTCGCCGGGATTTTTTGTTATGTATCTTATCTGCGGTTTTAGTGATATGATCGACGGAGAGGCAGCGAGGAAGACGGGAACTGTCAGTAAATTCGGGGCAAGGCTTGATACTGCCTCCGACTTCGTGTTTGCGTTAGTGTGCTGTATAAAGATACTGCCGCTTTTGCATTTACCCCTATGGCTATGGATGTGGATCGCGCTTGTCGCTCTTACCAAGATATTTAATATTGCGGTGGTATTTATCCGTAAGAAAAAACTATTATCAATACACAGCGCGTTGAATAAAACGACGGGGTTTGCTTTGTTCCTTTTGCCGCTGTCGCTGACTTTTGCTGAAGCCGTTTACAGCGCCGCGATGATATGCGTGCTTGCAACCGTTGCGGTAATGCAAGAGGTTTATTTCGTTGCCAAAGGGCAAGAGGTCTTATAGTTAAATTCCAATATTTCGAACAGTTAGAAAAATAAGATTCGGCGAGGTGAGAATATGGCAATGTGGAATCCGTGGAGAGGTTGCAAAAAGTGCAGCGACGGCTGTCTCTATTGCTATATCCACAAGGGCGACGCAAGGCGCGGAGTTGATACGAGTATTATTGAAAAAACAAAGGACTTTGCAAAGCCCGTAGAGCGACTAAAGAACGGCAACTACAAAATGAAGTCCGGCATTGTCTACACCTGCTTTTCCACCGATTTTCTGATCGAGGAAGCGGATGCTTGGCGTCCCGACTGTTGGCAGATGATAAAGGAGCGCAAGGATTGCACCTTTCTTTTTCTCACAAAGCGCATCGACAGATTTATGGACTGCATCCCCGATGATTGGGGCGACGGCTATGAAAACGTGGTGGTTTGCTGTACGGTCGAGAACCAAAAGAACGCCGATTATAAGCTCGGCATCTTTTCAACGCTTCCCATCAAGCATAAGTGCATCACCGCACAGCCCCTTATCGAAGCTATTGACATAGAAAAGTATCTTGAAGGTATCGAACTTGTGGTCGTCGGCGGAGAATCGGATACGAACGCAAGACCGCTCGACTACGCTTGGGTGCTCGATATCCGAGAGCAGTGCATCCGAAAAAACGTGTCCTTCGAGTTCAGACAGTGCGGAACGCATTTTATCAAGGACGGTAAGGAATATAAATTACATACGAAGGATTTATGTAGTCAAGCAAGAAAAGCAGGAATTGATTTTAAGGCTTACAGATAAACAATTTGGCGGAGAAATGATATGAAACTCAAGAACGTTCTGATCGTTGTTAAAGATATAGAGAAATCGAGAAAATTCTATCACGACTTGTTCGGTATAGACTTGGTGCTTGATAACGACGGAAATATGATCTTAACAGAGGGTCTTGTCCTTCAGGACGAGAAAATATGGAAATCGTTTTTAGATAGAGATGTTGTTCCGGGGAGCAACTCTTGCGAACTCTATTTTGAGGAACAGGATATCGAATCCTTCGTCGAAAAATTAGAGAAACTATATCCCCACATCGAATACGTAAACCGCCTTATGACACACAGTTGGGGACAACGAGTTATCCGATTCTACGATTTGGACGGCAACCTGATCGAGGTAGGAACACCGATTTGAGCAACATATTCCAATAAGTCAAACCGTTAGATAAATTCCAATTTAACGAGGTGATTAAGATGATCGATATTACTGCTTGGATGGAAGACTTTTTACAAGCATTAAATGAAACCTTTGCAAACCGTGTATGGTTTGTTGGCCTGCAAGGTAGTTAT
>JAFXEB010000001.1 GCA_017521025.1 Clostridia bacterium
CTATGAGAACAACCCCTCCGCCCAGTGTGCGCACTGGGCACCTCCCCTTACACAGGGGAGGCTTTCCGCTGCGGCGGGACTGGGCATAGCTAAAGCTTATTGGAACCCCCAGCCGTGCTGGGGGTTTTCTTATACAATAAAGGTGCCGTAAGGAAACGATAGTTTTCTTACAGCACCTTATTTATTATCTGCTCCAACACTTTCCCCATCAAAAGTAAGGATTTTTTGTTTTCCGTATACTCAGTACTCGCTTACTGCCGATTCTCCCGCCAGTGCGCCGGTGGAAAAGGCTATCTGTAGGTTATAGCCGCCGGTATATGCGTCCACATCTATGACCTCACCTGCAAAATACAGACCGCCCACAAGCTTTGACTCCATGGTAGAGGGGTTTATCTCCTTCACGGCAACGCCGCCACTGGTGACTATCGCCTCATCTATAGGGCGCTTGCCCTTCACCGTAAAGCTGAGGCCCTTGAGCAGAGATACAAGGGCACGTCTTTCCTCACGGGTGATGGAATTGACCTTTTTGTGGGGAGGAATGCCGCTTTGCTCTATAACAACGGGTATCATCTTCTGAGGCAGAAGCGCCGTAAGGCTGTTTTGGAAATCACGGTTTTTAGCCTCCTCAAAATCTCTCAGCAAGCGTCTGTCCAGAGTATCCTCATCCAAAGCAGGCTTCATATCTATTACCCCACGCACACCTGCTCCTTCACCCAGGTGAGAGGAGGCGGAAAGCACCAGAGGACCGCTTATGCCAAAATGGGTAAACAGCATCTCTCCCTGCTCGGTATATAGGCATTTGCCGCCCTCGTTATAAAAGGAGAGCTTTACGTTTTTAAGAGAGAGCCCCATCAGGTCACTGCACCACTTGTCCTCACATACCAAGGGCACAAGCGAGGGCTTAAGGTCGGTAACTGTATGGCCTGCCTCACGGGCAAAGCGGTAGCCGTCGCCGTCACTGCCCGTTTTGGGGTAGGAGGCACCGCCCGTTGCCACCACGCAAGCGTCGCACTGTAGCTCCTTGCCGTCGGTGAGAAGCACGCCTGCCACTGCGCCGTCTTTTATGACAATACGCTTCGCCTTGGCGTAGAGCACCCTTACGCCTGCGTCCTTGCAAGCCTTAAGGAGCGCCGCAGAAACGTCTGCAGCCTTGTCACTGACGGGAAAAACACGCCTGCCACGCTCTACCTTCAAGGGCACGCCGAAGGACTCAAAAACACTCATAGTAGTCTCAGGGTCGAGGCTGTTCAGCGCCTTGTACAGGAAACGGGGATTTACGGGTACGTTTTTCAAAAACTCTGCCACGTCACACAAATTGGTAAGGTTACAGCGCCCCTTGCCCGTTATATTTATCTTCTTGCCGCAAAAGCCGTTCTTTTCAATAAGGGTAACGCTGCCGCCGCCAATGGCGCCGAAATACGCCGCCATCATACCTGCCGCACCGCCGCCTATCACACATAGCCTTTTCATATAGGTACAAACACCTCGCTTTATGCCTTTGATTATACATTATGGCAGTGAAATTTTCAATACCTACTTGCCAACACGGAATATTTAAGCTATAATTTTCACGTAATCAACGTAAAGGACGAATACCGATATGAAAAACAAAAAATACCTTCTGTTTGACCTTGACGGCACCGTGGCAGACTCTGCCCCGGGCGTTATAGGCGGTGCAAAATACGCTCTTGAGAGGCTTGGCTACCCCTTGCCCGACGAAAGCCTTTTTCCCTGTTTTCTGGGGCCGCCTCTTAAGTATTCCTTTATGACCTATGCAGGGGTCAGCGAGGAAAAGGTGGAGGAGGCTATCGCCGTTTACCGTGAGTTTTACAGGGAGACGGGAGTCTATATGTGCAGTCTTTACGAGGGTGCGGCAGACTTTTTGAAAAAAGCAAGAGCGGCAGGCAAGGTCATGCTCATCGCTTCCTCAAAGCCTGAAGCCTTTGTGCACACGGTGCTGTCACATCTTGGCGTTGCAGAGTATTTTGACCACGTATCTGCCGCCTCCTTCTCGGACGCACATCTCAGCAAAAGGGATATCGTTGCCCGTGCTATGGCTATGGCGGGTGCAAGCAAAGATGACTGCGTGATGATAGGCGACCGCATCTATGACGTGGAGGGCGCGGCTGATAACGGCATACCCTGCGTTGGGATAGTAAACGGCTCTGTATTCAAGAAGGAGCTTACGGAGTGCGGTGCTTATGCTGTGGCTGAGGACTTTTTTGAGCTTGTAAATATTTTACTGTAATATAAAAATCATTTTTTGCGCAAACTACGTTTAAAATAAGAAAAATATATTGACAACACTAATTTCTTGTGCTAATATATGGTAAGCTTATACGGATATTTTTCCGTATTTGCAATTTTCATCGAAAAATAAAATAAAGAAAGGAACACAAAAAGATGAAAAAGCTTACAGCAATCGTTCTCGCAGTTCTTATGGTTGCATGCTGCTTCGCAGTTACTGCTTCCGCTGCCGCTACCAACCTCGTAGCAGGTAAGGATTACACCGTTGTTGCTTACAACCCCGAACCCGCCGAAGGCGCTCCTAACGAAGAAGCACCCTCTTATTACAGCACCTTTCTCGGTGACAAAGAGCTTGGCCAATTTGGTAACCTTATGACCGACGGTAACTACCGTACCGGTTCTGAGGACTCCCTTATTGAAAAGACCGCTAAGGCTAGATACAGCATTGAGGTACAGGGTACCAATAAGTCTTGGATCTACACCTTTGATCTTGGCGAAGCTACCGATGTTGCTTCCGTTATCGTTCGCCGTGCTCTTATCAACGGCAACCGTTGCTCCAACCTTGTTAAGGTTGAGGTTTCTGAAGACGGCGTTGATTTCGTTGACGTTCAGTTCGATAAGGTTTTCACCGCAGTAGAGTATGCTGAGCAGGTTAACGCTAACTACGGCGTTGCCGGTGCTGAGGCAGACAACCGTGACGTTCTTTATGACATCACCGCTACCTTTGATGCTACCTCCGCTAAGGCTATCAGAATTACTATGGATACCTCTAACCCCGGCGCAAACTACGGCAACTTCTACGTTACCCAGGGTGACGGCTCCAGAGGCTATATAGCTTCTTACGAAGAGATCGAAGTTTACGGCGAAGCTCCTGCTGCTGACGAGTCTTCTGTAGCTGACGAGTCTTCTGTAGCTGACGAGTCCACCGTTGATTCTTCCGTAGCTGACGAGTCCACCGGCGACTCCACTACCGAGTCCACTACCGAGTCCACCACCGAGTCTGTTGCTGATTCTTCTGCAGCTGACGAGCCCACCACTCCTTCCACCGGCGACGCTGGCATTGCTGTATTTGCAATCCTCGCAGTTGTTTCTCTCGCAGGTGTTGTAGTTGCTAAGAAGGTTAAGTAATTATCCTTTAAGTAATATAACGGGTTAGTTTTTGTCCCCTGCGGCATAAGCCGCAGGGGACATTTTTGTGTATATATTTGTGTATATATTTGTGTATATAAAAAAGGCTTTGCTCCGATTAAAGGGGCAAAGCCTTTTTGTTGCTTTGAAGCTTTTGCGGCTAATAGGACAAGATGAAGAAAACAGAGGCTACCGTGCAGAAGACCACGGTCACTGCGCAGTTGACGGCTCTCAGCCATCTTTTAACCTCACCCTTGCCACGCAACAGTACGCCCGTACCGACTGCGCCTATCAGCAGAGTGGGAACTATATACCTGAAATCCATAGTACATGTAAAGGGGTATTTGATACAAAACATAGCGTAGCTGCCGAACAGGGCGGCAAAATAGATAAGCAAGAACCTGAAGGGTACCTTGTCGCAGGCTTTTAAAAAGCCGTTCTCGGAGAGCCTGCCATCCCTGCCCTTAAGCAAGGTGGCGTACAGTCCGCAGAAAAGACCTGCGAGGCTTATAACGATCAGCACTACGGCGCAATAAAACATCACCTGAGCCAATATATTTTGGGTAGGGCTCACGCCCGTTTTCCAGAAATACTCGCCAAACAGCGAGGATTTTACGGCGTAAGGCAATATCCCGTAGTCATAGTCCGCACCCACGGTGCCGTCGTACAGCGTTCTGCCTATGGTGGGGTACACGTTACCGAGGTCGATAGAGCCAATACCCGTAATGCGCTCTATTAAGCTGTAGCCCTGAAGATACTGGTCATTCGAGGTGGACATGGAAGGCACGTATCCCAGCGGCATACCGAAAAGCAGCTTACAGCGGATAGGCCACCACAACCCCAAGGGGAAGCAGACCGCACCAAAAAGCACAAAGCGTTTCCACAGCCGCTTGAAGTTGGCTACAAAGCCGTTTTTGCGTTCAAAAAGGCGGCACAGCATAACGTAGGCGGTGCCGATAGCCACCACGGCGCCCGAAAGCTTTGTCAGCATTGCGCCGCCGATAGTCAGCGCCAGACCCAAAGTGTTTGCCACTGTCTGCTCCTTGTACCATCTGACGGTGTAAAGCACCGCAAGGAACAAAAGCAGGGTGGCAAGAGGGTCGTTGTTTATACTGCCTGCGAAGATAAACATAGTGGGGTGGAAGGCTATAACAGCTACAAGGCTGAGCCTTACCGCACCCTTCATATCAAAGAGCTCGAACAGCTTGTCTGCCGCAATTACCATAGCCGCAGAGCAGAACAGGGTCAGGTACTGCACGTTTTCGTATGCCACATAGGGGTCAAGCCCAAGTGTAGTCTGAAACCTCATCCAAAGGGCGGATACAAAGTGATGCAGTGGCGGATGATAATACTGAGAAAGTCCTGCGTTATACACCTTTTCCGTTGGCAGAGAAAGGTTCTCGAATATATGCCATATATAGGAGTTATGGCGTGGATAATCGCTGTTCAGAGGGAATACGTCATGTTGGTTCTGAGGGAGGGCGATACTCAGGTCATAGCCAAGCCTGATAGCAAAGCCTGCCACAAGCATAAGCCCTACGGCGAAATCGGCGCTAAGCTTGCCCGTAACAGCCGCCACGGCAAATGCACCGACACAGCAGACCAAAACAGCGTAGACGATGCCTGTAGTGAGGTTCTCACCCGTGGTATACAGGTAGTAGCCCACGGCCGCCGCAGAGAGCACGGAAACAGGCACAGCCGCACGGCGAAGGATGCCGATGCCGAAGTTGTCATAAAACAGATACACGGCACTGAACAGCGCTATGGAAAAATAGAAATAGCGGCTCAACCCCAACACGGGCAGCGAGCAAAGGACAGCGCAGGCAAGGAACACGCTTGCCTTTACGTCGTTTATCTCAAGGTACGCAAAAAGCGCTATAAACAGTGCGGAAAACAGCAGTGAAACATAGTAAAACCAGCTATCCTGCAGGGCAAAAGCCACACGCAAAAGCAGAAACGCCACTGCGACGCCCGTGCTCATATAAAGATACTTGCGTGAGCGCTTTAGCTCCGTACTGCTGAGGAAGGCGTACAGCGCCATAAGACACAGAGCGGCAACGGCAATCGCTCCTATCCCCTTAACGTAAGCAAACTCTCCGCTTATGCCCGTAGCATTAACGGTGGTATCGATAACCACCTTATGCTTTTGCTCTATAAACAGGCAAAACAAGGTCATAAGTGACACGGTAAGCCACGGATGTGCCCTTAGCAAGGTCAAAAGCCCAAGGTTAAATCTTACCTTATCGAACACAGAGGACTTCTCCCCTGCCTCCGTCTTAAGGTCATTGCATACGGCGCCGTCCATCAGGAGTTTTCTCCCTCAGCATCGCTGACCTCGGCTTTTTCGTTGGTCTCGTGATACTCCTTTTCGGTGTTGACGCCCCACACCGCACTCTTATCCCAAGAGCCTGCGGCTATGGCGTCAACCGCCTCCATAGCGGTAAGCATAGAGTGGTCCATATTGTTGTAGCGGTGCTGACCGTTTCTGCCTATACAGAAAAGGTTTTCAAAGCTGTCAAGATACTCCTTGACCTCGTCAAAGCGGCTGTAGGCGCCAAAGTATGCGGGGTATGCCTTCTTGACTCTGATACGCACGCTATCTCTCACGTCCTCGGGACGGAGCACGTCTATCTTAGCCAGTTCGTCTATGGCAAAGCGAATAAAGTCGCCGTCGGACATATTCCACATATCGTCGCCCTCGTTACAGAAATACTCGAGACCCATCCACACCGTGTTTTCGGGGTCTGCCACCATATAGGGCGACCAGTTGTTGAATATCTGCAGTCTGCCTATCTTAACGTCCCTCTCCTGAATATATATCCAGCAATCGGGCACGATATTGCCCACAGTCTTCATATCTGTCTTGTTCTCAATAAGCAGCTTGTCCACCAAAAGGCCCACGGTAATAAAGTCTCTGTAGGGCAGTGCGGATGCTACCTCACGCACGGAGGCAGGCGCTCTGTCCATACCCTCCACAAGGTCCTTCACGGGCATAGAAGACAGAACGTAGTCGCAATCAAGCACGCTCTCCTTCCCTTCCCTGAGCACCCTTACGCCGGTAACACGGTTGCCCTCGGTAACGAGTCCCAGCGCCTTAGTCTCCATCAATATGATGCCGCCAAGGTCTACTACCTCGTCTGCAAGGGTCTCCCAAAGCTGACCGGGGCCACGCTTGGGATAAATGAACTGCTCAATAAGGGAGGTCTCTACCTCCTTACCCTCTCCGTTGGTGAAGGGCTTTTTGATCATAGACCACAGCGCCTTGCGAAGGGACAGACCCTTTACACGCTGTGCGCCCCAATCGGCAGAGATGTTCTCGGGATTTACGCCCCAAAGCTTTTCGGTATAATCCTCAAAAAACATCTCGTAAAGAGGCTTGCCGAAGCGGTTTATGTAAAAGTTTTTAAGGTTATCCTCAGGCTTTTTGAAAATACAGCTATAGATATAGCCAAAGCCGCTTTTCATAGTACGGGAAAAGCCCATATTCTTGAAGGTCTCAAGCTTCATGCTGATGGGATAGTCAAAAAACTTGCGCAGATAGAATATACGGGAAACACGGGTACGCACCAGCATTACCCTGTCCTCCTTTTCGGGGTCGGGACCGCCTGCAGCAAGTGGCTTTTCGTTGCCTGTTATGCGGTCATCACGGGAGGGTGCGCCCTGAGTGGGCATAAGGCGTGCCCAGAAATCGTTAACACGCTTGTCCTTGGAGAAAAAGCGGTGGCCGCCCAAGTCCATACGGTTGCCCTTATAGTTTGCGGTACGGGATATGCCGCCTATAAAGGGGCTCTCCTCCAGCACTATGGGCAGTATATCGGTTTTTGTGAGAAGCTCGTAGGCGGCGGTAAGTCCTGCAGGACCTGCGCCGATTATTACAGCAAATTTCTTATTGTTTTTCATTAACTATTCCCCTTTGAATACAAATATTTTTCTACCTGCGTAGTTCCATACTAAAACGATTGCGGTAACACAAAGCCTTACTGCATATTTGCCGAGGCCGCCGAGAGAGGTACCGAGAGAGGTGGTAAGAAAATAGCTCTCACCGAGCCATTGGAGAAGCTCTGTAATAACAAGTCCCACAAGACCTACGGCTGCGAATATAAGCACCGCTTTTAAGGTCTTGCCCTGCTTTTGCTGGCTTTCCTTGCGGAAGACCATGACCATAGACAGTATATAGTTTACAACGAGACCTGCCACAAAGCCTGCGGCTGTAGCCACAAGGACTGCGGTATTGTCTGCTCTGCCCCTGTACAAGGTCTCTCTAAGCAGGGTGAATATGCCAAAATCCACCACAAAGGCTATACCGCCCACTACAACGTAGCGTAAAAATTCACCTATCAGTTCTTTAAGCTTTCCCTTCATATCAAAAACTCCTTAAAAGCTGACGGTCAGAAAATAGCTGAACACGAACACGGGATGTACATACCATTTGCCGTTCTGCTTAACTACGTAGACCGTAAACGACTCTTCCTTTTCGCCTCCGTCACCCTCGAACTCCAGCTCAAGCTCAAGCTTTCGCATCTCCTCGGTGTTCTCGGTGGTGACAAAGCGCTGATAGGTATAGTGGTCAAGATGCTTGTCATCGCTGTCGATAACGGGCTCTGCCACGTCAGACTCCACATCTATGCTTACGCCGACATTTTTGCCGCAGCAGCGCTCCCACTCCTCCACCACGCCCTCAAGAAAGCCTGACATGGTATCACAGCCATGGAAGACAGGTACTGTACGCATATCCTCGAAAACCTCCTTCATACGAGGAGGGAATGCGGAATAGTACAGCTCACCGTCGCCGCTAAGCAGTCCCTCAAACAGTGCCTCCAGCGCACCGTCATAGGCGCCGCCGTTATCGATATCCACCCGCCCACCAGAGCAAGCGGCGGCAGACAGAGTCAACGCAATAGCAAGAAGACCTACTATTATACCTCTAACAGTTTTCATACAGTGTCTCCTTTTACAAAAGGTAGTGTAAATATAGGTTCCCGGCCTGAAAGGCGCTTATTCGCCCGAGGCGGCACCTGAATCTATGCTGTTCATTTTAAGCTGTGCAAGCCCCTCACGGGATATGGTGACAGTACGCTTCTTTGCGGTGGTGTCGTAGGGGCTTACCATACCCTTCTGCTCAAGCTTGTCGATGATTCTCGCCGCCCTTGCATAGCCTATAGAGAGCCTGCGCTGAAGCAGAGAGGTAGAGATAGACTCGCACTCGATGCCAACCTCCAGCGCCTTTATCTCCATCTCGTCTATGCCGCCGCTCTCCTCGCCCTCTGTCTCTGCAGAGCCACGCTTGGAGCCCTTTTCGCCGCAAAGCTGAGCCTCTTTTTCGATAAGCTGCATAACGTCCTCACTATACTGCGCCTCTGCCGCCTGCTTGAGATACGAGCAGATCGCAATAACCTCTCTGCCCTCCACAAAAGCGCCCTGTACACGAAGGGGCTTTGTTGCGCCAACGGGATTATAGAGCATATCGCCCTTACCAAGCAGCTTTTCTGCACCTGCGATATCGAGGATGGTACGGCTGTCTATCTGAGACGCCACCTTACAAGCAATACGGGAGGGGATGTTTGCCTTTATCAGACCTGTAATAACGTCAACAGAGGGACGCTGGGTACCGATTATCAGGTACATACCTGCGGCACGTGCCTTCTGCGCCAAACGGCATATAGAGTTTTCCACCTCAGAGGGGGCGGTCATCATCAGGTCTGCAAGCTCGTCTATTACTATTACCACCTGAGGTATGTACTCCTTCTCAGGGTCATCGGCAGTAAACTCATTGTATTCCTCAAGGTTCCTTGCGCCTACCTCCTGTATAGCGGAGAAGCGGCGCTCCATCTCAAGCACTGCCCAGCTCAGTGAGCCTGCCGCCTTCTTAGGCTCGGTCACAACGGGTACAAGCAAGTGAGGAATGCCGTTATAATCGGTAAACTCAACCTTTTTGGGGTCGATAAGTATAAGCTTGACCTCGTCAGGCCTTGCTCTGCAAAGCAGAGACACGATAAGGGAGTTTATACAAACAGACTTACCCATGCCCGTAGCACCTGCGATAAGCAGGTGGGGCATCTTTGCTATATCAAGATGGACAGGGTTGCCTACAACGTCCATACCGAGACAGCAAAGCAGATTGCTCTTTGCGCTCTTATAGCTGTAGTCCTCCAAAAGCTCTCTGAGCCTTACAAGGCTTGTGGTCTTGTTGGGGATCTCTATGCCAACGGCGGATTTGCCGGGAATAGGCGCTTCTATTCTTACGCTGGTGGCTGCAAGGTGCAAAGCGATATCGTCACTGAGGTTGGATATCTTGCGCACTCTTACGCCCACGTCAGGCTGAAGCTCGAAACGGGTTACTGTAGGTCCGTGGCTGGTATTGATAAGCTTTGCACCCACGCCGAAGTTGGCAAGGGTCTCGATAAGAAGCTCGCTTGTACGCTTGGACTCCTCCGCAGACATACCTCTGCCGCCGCTTTCCTTGGGCGTAAGCAGTGTAAGCGGAGGGAATATATAGGGCTTGTCCTCTACCACAGGGTCTGACACAATCTCGAAGGGGTTTGGCACCTCGGCAACAAGGTCGCCGTCCTCAGCCGCTTTCTCTTTGCTCGCAGTTTTTGCATCCTCGCCCTCGCCGCCACTGACATCGGCAGGCTCTACATAAACCTCGTCGCTGACCTTGTCGGCGGCAACTGCCGTGCTTACGGTGCTGTGAGGCTCGGTCACGGTATAGGGCTCGTCCACCTCGTCCTCGGCGTCAAAATCCTTGCCGCCGTACTCGTGTATAGACCCCATAACAGGCGTGGTAACGGTGCCGCTACCGCCGATATCGGCGCCCGTCTCAGCCTCTGCAGCCTTCTCCGACTCGCCACGGGTACGGTTTATCTCCTCCTCTATCTGCTTGGGGATGGTAGGTATATCGCCGGAGGGCAGGTCGTCATCCCCTATAAGAAGGCTCTTTTTCTTCTTAGTCTCGCTTGTCTTACTGTTCTTTTTGGGTGGGTCACGAAGCTCTACGCCAGCCCTACCCGTATGCTTATGACCTGAAGGCTCTACCACGGCACCAAGCTCCTCCTCGTCCTCTACGTCGTCCTCGGAGACCTGAACCGTTACGGTGCGTATACCCTTTACTATCGCCTTTACCGTCCTTACGATGGTGGAATCGAAAAGCAGAGGGAGGGTGACAATAAATGCGCACCAGCAGAGAATATCTGTAGCCACCTTGCCCATAAGCGCCGCTATGGCCGCATACAGATAGCCGCCGAACACACCTGCGCCGTGGTTTTCACCTGCGGCGGCGTACATATCGCCCTTAAGGGTAAGCAGTGTATCGTTGTTTGCGGAAAGGCGGTGGAAAATCATAAGGAAAAAGAGAAAATTGATAGCGGAGAAGCACCACTTTGCCGCAACCTTATCTCTTTTTCTGTCCTTAAACCAAGTTCTGAGCAGGTTGATAAGGTACAGCGGCACAAGCACCATACCCCATATTCCCACAAGTCCTATGACAAAGGGGCGCAGTATACTGCCCACCACTGCCATATCGTCCACAAAAAGCATCAGCACAAAGAGCACAGCCACCGCAAGGGTTATGCAAAGCCCCACGGTGCCGGTCATTATGCGGCGCTCCTTCTTCTCCTCCACAGGAGTGGGGGCAGAATTGGTCTTTCTTGCGTTTGCAGCATTTTTTGCGCTACCGCTCTTGCCCGATTTCTGCAATGCAGTGCTTTTTGCGGCAGTATTTTTTGAATTTGTAGTATTCTTTTTCTTTTCAGCCATATTTCTTCCTATTCTGTAGCATTTATATTAAGGCGACGTAAAGGCAAAAAACTCTCAAAAAAGGTCGCCAACACCTGTTAAGCTCGGATGGGTCACACAACGATGTCGCCGACAATAGCGGCAACACCCACTATCAAGCAGTAGACAGCAAAGGGGGTAAAGCTCTTCTTTGCGGCGAAAAACCTGAGCAGCTTTATGGCGAACACCCCCGCCACAGCCGCAGTAGCCATACCCACAAGGCAGGTAGCAACGCCTATGTCGGCAAAAAGCCCCTCTCCGTGGGAAAACAGCTCAAGTATGTTTGCGCCGAGGATTGCGGGGATAGACATAAGGAACGAAAACCTGAGAGCCTCACTGCGCCGGAGGTTGCAGAACAGACCGCCCGTAATGGTACTGCCCGAGCGTGATATGCCCGGAAGTACGCCGCAAAGCTGGAACAGACCTATAAAAAAGCCACGTCTGAGCTTGCTGTCCGAAAGTGTGCCGTCCCCACGGGAGAGACGGTCTGATACGAAAAGCATAACGCCGTTTACTATAAGCAATATTCCTATAACGTAGCTGTAGCCCGACAAAAGCTCCACCTTATCGGAGAGTATCGCCGCAGGCACAAGAACTGCGGTTGCTATACATATCATAAGGAACAAGCGCTCACCGCTGTCAAGCTTTTCTCGAAGTCTGCCGTTAAAGGGTCTTGCCAAAAGGGAAAAGAAGCCCTGTATCAGTGACCACACATCCCTTGCATACATTATAAACACAGCGATAAGAGTGCCGAAGTGGAGCAGTATATTGAAGGTAAAGAACTCCTCCGTCCCCTTGGTGCCGAAAAAGTTCTGCACCAGCGCAAGGTGACCTGAGCTTGAAATAGGCAAAAACTCTGCCACGCCCTGAACTACTCCGTAAATAATAGCCTCTAAAACTGTCAAAACACTATCTCCTTCCAAACCGCTTGGCAAAATAGATATGAAGCGCACCCATCACCACAGCCACGAGGCACACGGAAAGGCACAAAAGCTTCAAAACACGGGCGGCATAAACCGCATTGTAGTCCACAGAGGACTTTATATATATGCCGTACACAGCGGTAGCCGACTTACACCTGTCGTTTTCCCTGACATACACGGCGGCGTAATACTCCCCTGCCTTGGAGGGAGCACCTGCAATAGGCGTGGAAACGCCACCCTCCAGCTTGTAATAGCTTATGTCATACTCAGCAAAGGCGGGTGTAACGCTTACGGGCACGCTCTTAAAGCCGCCGTCCTCCACATACACTGCGTCCTCACCGCTGATAACGGGAGCAGCCTTCTCCACCGTCAGCAGGCAGTAGCTTACGGTATAGCCATAGTGAGCTATGCTGGCGGGACGGGCGCTTATGAGGTAAGTGCCGCACTCTGTAAGGGGAAACTCCACTATCTCGCCTGCAACACCGCCCCTTGTCCTGTAGGCTGTATACACAAGCTCTACCCCCTCGGGATTTACCGTAGCTTTTGGAGGATACACGCCCTCCTCGGTATAAGGGAAGCTGCAGTCTGCCATATATATGTCAAGGCTTTTCTTTGCGATAACTATTCTGCCACTACCCACCACCGTGTCAAGGACAAAAAGAGCGGCAACGTAATCCCCGGGCTCCACAGGCGGTACAGAGGTATATGCACCTATCTTGCCATCGGCGTGGACGTAGCTGTACATCAGCCGACTTTCGGCAAGGGGGACGTTAAAGCTATAATCAGGCACAACGCTCTCACCGTTATATACGGCGTTCACGTCGGCAACGTGGGCGGTGAACTCACGGGGAACGGTGCGTATCGCCTCGGTATGAGAGAGGGTCTCGCCCTTGCTCTCCTCTATCCTGTACAGCAGATACTTACCGGGGCAGCTTACCCTGCCATCCCTCGAAGTGGCAGTAAAGTGCACCATATAGGTGCCCATATCCACAGGAACCTCCACAGCCTTGCCCACGTCGGAAAGGGAGCTTATCTGCCTGTACTCCACACTGATATCCAGATGCTCTGCGGCAAAGGCGGGGCTTATCTCATAGCTTACGGGGTTTGCCATAGCGGTGTGCGCCACCACCGATTCGCTCACGGATATATATGCCGTAGCCGGAATCACGGAAAAGGTAGCCGCCGCAGACGCCCCGGGTCTGTTGCCTGATGCCTCGATATACGCCCTTACCGTATAGTTGCCTATCTCGGTTATAGGAAGTGCTACACGCTCGCCGCTGTCGCTGTCGGTCACCTCGTAACGGAGAGCGTAGCCGTATGCCGATGCGGTGGCGGTGGGATAATGCCCCTCAGGGCGGTATTCAACGACCGTATTCTGTATGCTTATGGTCAGGTCGGCGGCGTATACGGCAGGGCACAGCAAAAAGCACGAAATTATGCACAAAACCACAGCTATTGCCCTTTTCACCGTAGACACCCCCCACTTTCACATACTTGATGTTATTATACTACAAGCAGGATATTTTTTCAAGGGTTTAATTCAATAATTATGCCCCGCCTTATTGAAATATCACGGTTTTTATGCTATCATCTCTAAGTAGCATCAAGGCTTTCTTAGGAGGGATAGGTATGGTAGTGCTTGGCAATAGCTGGGACGAGCTGTTAAAGGACGAGTTCGGGGCGGAATATTATCTAAGACTGCGCACCTTTTTAAAGGCGGAGTATCTTCACTCGGGGCACCGGATATTTCCTGAGATGGGGAGCATTTTCAGCGCACTGAAGCACACCGCCTACGAGGATGTGAAGGTGGTCATCATAGGTCAGGACCCATACCATGGCTACGGGCAGGCACACGGGCTATGCTTTTCTGTTCAGAAGGGCGTTGCGGTGCCCCCGTCCCTTGTCAACATATACAAGGAGCTTGAGAGCGACCTTGGTATCGCTCCCCCACCCCACGGCTGTCTCACCCAATGGGCAGACAGGGGCGTGCTGCTGCTGAATGCGGTGCTTACCGTCCGTGAGGGGCAAGCAGGCAGCCACCGTGGCAGAGGATGGGAACAGTTTACCGACCACGTTATCCAGCTGCTCAACAAGCGTGAAAAGCCGATGGTATTTATGCTTTGGGGCAACTACGCAAAGGCTAAGGCGAGCCTTATAGACGGTAGCCGTCACAAGATACTTACAGCGGCGCACCCCAGCCCTCTTTCCGCTTGGAACGGTTTTTTCGGATGCCGTCACTTTTCTGCCGCCAACGCCTTTCTTGGCGAGGATGCTATTGACTGGAGAATAGGAGAATAGATATGCTTTTAAAATTTACAAAAATGCACGGCTGCGGCAACGATTACATATACGTCAACTGCTTTGAGACGGAGCTTACGAACCCCAATGCAGTAGCACGGAGGGTTGCCGAGAGGCATTACGGCGTGGGCAGTGACGGGCTTATTATGATATGCCCCTCCGATGTGGCGGATGCAAAGATGCGTATGTTCAACGCAGACGGCAGTGAGGGCGCTATGTGCGGCAACGCCATACGCTGTGTAGGCAAATATCTCTATGACACGGGACTTGCCAAGAAGGAGACCGTAACCGTAGAGACCTTAAGCGGTATCAAGACCCTGAGCATGCATATAGAAAACGGTGTCGCCGTGGGCGCCACCGTGAGAATGGGCAAGGCATCCTTTAAGAAGGAGGACGTGCCCGTGGTATGGGAGTCTGAAGAGAGCGTTGCCGTGCCACTGCAGGTAGATGACAGAGTTTTTGAGTGCACGGCAGTGTCTATGGGCAGTGCCCACTGCGTATGCTTTGTGGAGGACGTGCAGAGTTTTCCTCTGCACATATACGGCAAGGCTATGGAGGTGCATCCTGCCTTCCCCAACAGAGTCAATGCCGAGTTTGTAAGGGTAATTGACCGACGCACCATCGAGATGCGTGTATGGGAGCGTGGCAGTGGCGAGACCTGGGCATGCGGCACGGGCTCCTGTGCATCGGTAGCGGCGGCAGTAGCCTTGGGGCACTGCGACAAGGGCGAGGACGTTACCGTACTGCTCAAGGGCGGCGCACTTACCATAAGGGTCACGGATGACGAGGTATATATGACGGGCCCCGCAGTAAAGATATGCGACGGCGTGATGGAGCTTTAAGCCCCGTAGCGGTTAAAGGCGGTGTCCTCAAGCCATTTTATAAAAGCACTTTTGGGCACTATTTTGCGGTTACCAATGCACACGGTAGGAAAATCAGAGCGCTTCATAAGGTCATAGGCACCTGAGCGTGATATGCACAGGGCGGCGGCAATCTCTCCTGCAGTGAGCACCAGCGGCAGCTCATCGTAGTTTTTATAGAAGCTCTTTTTCATTAATTCCCCTCCCTTTTCTTGAGTTCATAGGTATTATCTCTCAAGGCTTTGGGAATAAAAAGGACAATTGAGCTTGCGTCCGATATGGCGTTCTTTCCTATCCCCAATAGACAGCAAAGGGGCTGTAAAGAAACCTTAGTTTCTTTACAGCCCCTATTTTGTTTGTGTGTTGTGCCTTAGCCTGCGATAATGGAGGCAAGAGCGAGGATATCAACAGAGGTGATACCGCCGTCCTGACTGTAGTCACAAGCCTTGTCAAAGCAGGTGGTGATGTTAGTTGAGTTTGCAAGCACCTTTGACCTGAGAGCAAGGTAGTCGGTGTTGGTGATAGCGGCATCGCCGTCTGCATCACCGGGGACTACCACTACGACAGAGTTGGTAATACTGCCGTCAGCACCGTAGGTAACTACGGAGAAGCCTGTACCAACGTATGCGCCGTCGGCAATAGCAACGCCCTTGGAATCAAGAACGGTAACCTCGCACTGGAACTGAGCCTTTACAGCAGAGCCGCTGATCATAGCTGCGTTAAGGGTAAGGTTTATATCATCCTTCTTATAGTCGGAGCCGTCAACAAGCTCGAAGGGAACAGAGCCCTCGGGAGCCTTGGTGTCGCCCCATACCTCTATCTCACCGATAGCGGTACGGTCTGTGGGGGTAGAAAGGTTGATACGGATATAGCTTGCCTTGAGCACCTCATTGAAGGACAGCTTAAGCTTATGGTTTACACCGGAATAAACCGTGGTTCTGGAGGAGAAGGCGGTGGTAGCGGTAAAGCTTACGCCGTCATTACTCAGCTCGATAGAGCTGATAACAGGCATAATATAGGTTATGCCGCTTGCCGCACCGTTTCTGCCAATGAAGCTGATATTGTTAAGATATGCCGCACCGCCGAGCTTGATTGTGATGCTGGGGTTGGATGCGCCGGAGAAATAAACTGCCCAGTTGGTGTTGCTGTTGTTGGGGATGCCGTCTGCAGGAATAACGCCATCGTTGAGCTTACCGTTGAAGTAAGAGCCACCCTGATTGGCATTATCGCCATAGTAAGCGGTTGAATAGTAAGCAGTGCCGCCGGGATAGGTGGTGGTGGGGTACATATAGCTGCCGCCGTTGCTTGCGAGGGCAAAGTTGGTAGCGGCGGCAGGCATACCGTCGGTATTACCGCTGATTGCAGCCGCTGCGGCAGCGATAGCGTCCTGATTGGTGATAAGGTAGTTGGATATGAAGTTTGCCTCAAGAGTGTAGCCTTCGGTATTGGGGTGAACGGTGTCTATAAGGTAGCTGCTGGGGGTAAGGCTTGCCCAAACGCCGCTGTAGATGTCGATGCAGAAGGTGTTATACTCTGCCGCTACGTCTCTTATAGCCTGAATGTACTGAGGATAATAGTTGTAAAGGCCGCCGTAGTTAGCGTATCGGCTACTGTCAGACGCCTGCACCTTGTTAGTGGTGATGAGTATGGGAAGTGCGCCGATGGCTAAGGACATCTCGCAAAGATCCCTGAGGTTCTGCTTATAGTTGGGGAGTGTGTTGTCGGTTATAGTGTACTGAATACAGTCATTGATAGCGTACTTGATGAACACGTAATCGGGGTTATGAGCCGCAACCTGCTTTTCAAAGTAGCCGAGACCCTCATCAGTCCTTGCGCCAGGGGTGGAGGCGTTGATAACTCTGCTGTTTATAGCTATTTCCACAGCCTCAGTCCATGCGCCGCCTGCGGTAACGCTGTCGCCGAGAGATACTATGGTCTTACCCGTAAAGGCGGTCTTGGCTGCGTTGCTGTCACGGACGGTAGTGACCTTTACCTTGGAGGTGGAAACGAAATCGCTGTTGCCAAAGGTTCCGCTAACGTTTACGGTACCTGTTGCTACGTCAACGTTTTCAAAGGTGAGGATATCGCCTATCCTTATCTGCTGCCATACAAACCAGTTCGCACGGGCAAAGTCAGAGCCTGTGGTGGTAAGGGGCTGATAGCTTATGGCAAGACCAACAGCGCCTGTGGCTACGGTCTTGGAGTAGCTGCAGTGCAGACCGGCCTTTTCGGTAACAACGTAGCCGCCCACAGAGCTGTTATATACAGCGTACACCTTGCCAAAATACAGACCGTTAAGGGTGGAGCCGGGCTTTACAAGCATAAGCTGATTCTCGTACTCACCTGCGTTCCAGCCGATGCTGCCTCTGGAAATGGTCATATCGCCAACATAGGTCTTTACCTCTGCCGCTCGGGCAGGGGTTGCGTTATTTACAAACACTACTGCAGAAAGAACGAAAACAAAGGTAAGGAAAAGCGCAATATGTCTTACGGTATTCTTCATAATTAAAACTCCTTTATAAGACCTGCGGCATATCTGAGAATATATGCGGCATCAAGGCTGCTGATGCGGCCGTCCTTATTGACGTCAGCATTCACCGTGATTATGGTGTCTATAAGGTCTGCGTCATACTGAAGCACGAGAGAAGCATCAAGGCTGTCCACGTTATCGTCGCCGTTTACATCGCCAAGAGGCTTTGCGTGAACAACGGGGAGGGTAACGCTGGGGCTGTCAACAGAATCGTTAAGGGTAACGGTAACGGTGTCACCAATAGAAACCGCATCGGTAGCCGCAAGCTCAGTACCCTCGGCATTCTTGACGGAAACGCTGTAGTTAAGCACTCCGTCAATGATAGCCTGAACGGTAAGACCCTCGGTATGGATAAGAGCACCGTTCTTAACCATAAAGGGAGCGGTATCGCTTACAAGGAGCTTGTTGGGTGCAAAGGTCTCAACGGTGTAGGTGCCTACTGACTTGCCGTTATAGCTGTACTCTACGGTAAAGCCTGCAAGCAGCTTTGCAGAGGTATCGGTGATAGCGTTGCCAAGCTGGTTCTTAACGGTAACGGTACAGTCGGGCATACCGTTTACGGCGTTGCCGACGGTGGTGCCGTCAAGCACCCTGATGGTGTCGCCGCAGATAGCCTTCATATTCTCGATAAGAGCAGGCTTCTGAACGGTCCAGTTCATATCATAGCCGTGACCTGTGGGATGACAGCTATCAATGATGTTTTCGGGGGAAAGACCCTCAGCCTTCCACATACTGTAAAGGTCGATGAGCACACAGCCGAGGTCGTCTGCAACGGTCTTCATCCTGCCCACGAAGGTGTCAAGATAAGCCTCTTCACCACCGAAAGAGCTGTAATCGCCCTTGTCAAACACGCCGCCGTCAGCAATAGCTGCAAGCTTTATGACGTTTGCGTTCATAAACACGGTGGTGGCACCCAGCTTGGTGTTTTCTGCGTAGATGTCCCTGAGCGCCTTCTCATACTTGTCAATGAGTGCCTCACTGGGGGCTGCGGCAAAAGCATCGTTTATACCGAAGGAAACGATGACTATCTCAGGGTCAAAGGGTTTAACATAGGTGTTGTAGCGGGAGGCAAGGGATGCGTGAGCGGTGTCGCCACCAAAGCCGGAGTTTATAACGGTGGTGTGGAAATAGTCGCCCCATACAGAGGTCCAGCCGCCGCCTACGGTGATACTGTCGCCCTGTGCAACGATGCTCTTGTTGCTGTAGGGGGTAACGTCATCATAAACGCTACGCACGGTCTCAACAGAGATGAAGGAGCTGGACTTGAAGCTTGCGGTGCCCCAGTCGCCCTCGGTAACGATGTATCTGTGGTCAACGTCGATATTGCTGCTGAGATACAGTCTGTCACCCACCCTGATGTGCTGCCAAACGTACCAGTTTGCCTTTGCTATATCAGAGCCCTCTGTGGTAAGGGGAGCGTAGTTGAAGCAAAGACCGATATAGCCCTTCTCAACTGCCTGCGTATAGGCACGGTGGTTTGCAACCTTCTCAACCACCTCGTAGCAGCCAAGCTCCTCATTGTACTTAGCATAAAGCTTTTCATAGTACAGACCGGAGATGGACTGACCGGGGGTGATAAGTATCATATTGTTCGAGGTAGGATTAGCCCATATACCGTTTACCTTGGTCAAGGTAAGGTCGCCTATATGCTCTACCACGTCTGCTTCACCGCTAACGTAGACACGGGGTGCCGCAGAAACGGAAAATGCGGTGCTCATAGTGAAAGCCATAGCAAGCACCAAAAAGAATGCCAAAAATCTTTTCATCGTTTTCCCTCCTGAATAATAGTTTTATATTGATTTATTTACTGCAATAATCCTTACTTAGCGGGGATATATCTTATCTCAACCTCTTCTGCGTCCCCTGCAAAGCTCATGGGCGCCTCCTCACCGTCTATGGTAACGGAAACTATCTCACCGTCTATAACGTACTCAGCCTCAAGGTCGGCAGGCTTGTAGACCTGAAGGACCACAACGCCCTCCTCTATCTCCCAGCTTACGTCGATAAGACCCTGCTCACTGTCATAGCTTGCCTTGGCGTAGGTTATCCTGTTTTCGGGATCGGTATAGGGGTGGATAAGCACCTTGCCGAAGCCGGGGGTGGCGGGACGTATGCCCACCATACGGCTGTACATCCACTCAACGCAGGAGCCGAGTGAGTAGTGGTTAAAGGAGTTCATACCCACGTTGCCAAAGCCCGTCTCGGGAGTATAGCTGTTCCAACGCTCCCATATAGAGGTAGCACCGTTCTTTACGGTAAAGCCCCAAGAGGGATACTCCTCGGACAAAAGAAGCTTGTATGCGATATCTGCCCTGCCCATATCCGTCAGAACAGGCAGGAGGAAGCGCACTCCCACGAAGCCTGTGGAGAGCCTCCAATTCTTCCTCTCAAGAGTCCTCAGCAGGTGCTCAAAGCACAGAGCCCTGTCCTCACAGATATCAAAGGCAAGTCCCAGCAGATAAGAGGTCTGTGTGTCGCCCTTGATAACGCCGTTTTCATCCACAAACGCCGCCCTGAACGCCGCCTTTACCTCTGCGGAAAGCGCCTCATACTCCGAAGCGTCCTCGCCGAGTATGCGAAGCACCTTGGCGGTGATGTCGGTGGAATGGGCAAAATATGCGGTGGCAAGTACGGATTTATCCGTATCGTCCTCAATAGAAAGCCAGTCGCCGTAGCCAACTGCAGGTCTGATAAGACCCTCGCTGTTTTCCTTCATACAGGCTATCCACTTTTTCATAGCCTCCACATTATCCTCAAGTATGGTCTTGTCGCCGTACATCAGGTAATGGTGATAAGGGATGACCGTGACCGCATCCGCCCAGGCGGCAGTGCCTGCGCCCGTAAGACCGTAAAGGTCGGGCACCACGTCTGTAACGGCACCGTCGGGACGCTGGTCAAGGCGCAGGTCCCTGAGATAACGGGCAAAAAACGCCTTGCAGTCCGCATTGTACATAGCGGTCATAGCAAATATCTGAGCATCGCCCGTCCAGCCCAGTCGCTCGTCACGCTGAGGGCAGTCGGTGGGTACGGAGATAAAGTTGCTGCGCTGACTCCAGAGAGTGTTGGTGTATATCTTATTGACAAGCTCTGAGGAGGTCTCAAGATAGCCTGCACGTGCCAGATCGTTATGGCACACGTTCATATATATCTCGATTATATCCGCATCGCCCTCTATGATGACCTCAGCATATCTGAAGCCGTGGAAGGTGAAGGTAGGGGTAAGTATCTGCTTGCCCTTGCGGCATATGTACTCATCAATACAACGGGCACGGCGGAGATTTGCGGTATACAGCTTGCCGTCATCTAACATCTCGCCGTGGCGCACGGTTATCTTGGTATCCTCTACCGCCTTGACCTTCATATATACAACGCCTGCGGTGTTCTGACCGAAATCGTAAATATCGCCCTTATCGTGGCCTATAAGCATACCCTTGAGCCTGTGGCGGAACCTTATAGGCTCCTCCTCCTGAGGCTTAAGCAGAGAAAAGTCACTACCCTCCTCCACCGCACTGTCCCAATCCTCTGTGCTCATACCGAGGTCAAACATCTCATAGCTCTCGGGCAGGCGGTTATCCACCACCTCACCGTCAAGGAAGCTGGAAGCAAGTATCCTGCCCGTGGTGGTCTTGAAGCTGCTGTCTGTAACTATCTCCTCCGTTGTGCCGTCCTTATATTCAAGGACAAGCTTCATCACAAGGCAGAGGGGCCATGTGCCGAAATACTGTTTTTTCTGATAAGCAAGCTCGCCTGCATACCATCCCTCGGAAAGCACTGCACCAACGCTGTTTTTACCCTTCTTAAGCTTGTCGGTAACGTCATACTCCTGATACAGTATAAGCTTGCCGTAATTAGTAAAGCCGGGAGTAAAAAGCTCATCGCCCGCATAGGCGTCATTAACGTAAGCCTCGTAGATGCCCTTTGAGCTTGCGTATAGCGTTGCCTTTACAAGGCCGCCCTTTACCTGAAAATCCTTGCGGAAATAAGGAGAGGGGTTGGAATAGATACCCTCTGATGTGCCAACGTACTGACGGACGCCGTTGCTTATCCACTTAGCACCGTCAAAAATCATAATAACCCCACCTTTATATCATAATTAGCAACAGCGCATAGGTAAAAAGCCCATGCGCTATTGAAAAAGCAATGTCTAATATCCTTTTATAAGTCCTGCGTCAAACCTGAGCACCATAGCGGCGTCAAGGCTGGTTACCTTGCCGTCAGAGTTAACGTCTGCAAGTCTGATAGCGGTCTCGTCAAGCACGGTAAGATCGGCATCATACCTGAGAATAAATGCAGCATCAAGGCTGTTTACCTTGCCGTCATTACTCACGTCACCAATGATACCCGAAAACTCTGCTACGTTAAGGGTGATGCCCTCGCCGCTGCCGTAAACCACGGTGCACTCACCGTCTGCGGCGGCACCGCTGATAACAAGCAGGTCGCCGTCACCGTTCACGTTAACGGTGCTCTCGCCCAGAGGCGCATCACTCCTCGCCCTGAGTATAAGGCGAAAGCCCATAGTGCCGCCCTCGATACAGCCGTGAGCAGAGCTGAAATCCTCGTCATTATTGTTAAGGATACGAAGCCACAGGGTACCGCCACGGGCAGAGCTGTAGCTGAAATCCTCGGGCATATCCCAGACAGAGGGATAAACGGGCTCCACATCCACAAGCTCAAAAACCGTCTCGTCAAACTGCACGGGGATATCCAGAGAGAGCAATCCCTCCTCCACCGTCACGTCGCTGACAAGAAGGGTGATAATGACCATATTCCCCTGAGAAACGGTCTGCCTGTTAGCCGCAGAAGAAACGGAAAACGCCGTCTCCTCAGCAGAAGCTATGGGGCAGGCAAACGCTAAAAGCGTCACCAAGGCAAGAAGGACAGCAACAAAACGCTTTATTTTGCCGCTTGTATTTATATATCCGTATTTCATAAAATATATCTCCATACACATTGTAAAAGCCTGAAAAACCGCAAAAGCCAAAATGGCGGGTGCGTAAAATTACACATAAATAATATAGCAGAAAACAGCTACTATGTCAATATATCAGTCCCTGCAAATCATAAAAATTGTGCATATTTTTCAAAAGCCGCAGCTTTCGGACACTCTTATAAAAAAATGACAGCGCCTGCGAAAATACAGCCGCAGGCGCATAGAGGGTTATTTTGTTTTTATTACGCCCTCTGACAGGGCGGCGTAGTACGAAAAGCTTTGCTCTGCCCTGCGGCAAAACCGATTCATATCCTCGGGCTTTTTCAAAAGGTAGCGTGTATTCGGCAAAAAGGGCAGCTCCAGCACGAAGCGCTCATTATCCCCCAAACGCTCAGAGAAAAAGCGCCATCCGTTGTGATATGCCGTATCTACAAAGCGATCAAGCTGTTCCTTGAACAGACCGCCCGACACCCCAAGCCCGCAAAGCGCCTTATGCTTTGCCCTGCCCACCGAGAAGACCGCCTCAAGAATGTAATGCTCCTCCTTTGCTTTTGCGGTCACGACGAGACATTCTCCCTCCTGACACGCAACGGCGAATGCCAGCATATCCGCCACAAGCCTGCCGTATGCGTCCTTGGAGCCACGGCAAAAGCGCATAGGCGACGCAAGATGCTGAAACAGCCTTGTGCCCTTGGAGACAACAGAGCCTTTCAACGCATCGAGGACGGCTGACACGGCGTGCACAGGGTCAAAGTGCTCCGGCACCGTGGTGTCCTCCTCATGAGCGAGGCTTGCCGCCTCAACATCAAAGGCTCTGACGGCAGAAAGCTGCTTTAAGGCAAGCCGCTCCTCGTTTTTGCCACCGTCAAGCCTGCTTATAAAATCAAGCATTTCGGGTCTCGAAGCAGGAAGTGTTCCGTTGCACCTCTGCCGAGCTATGCCCTGCTCTTTCAAAACAAAGCAAAAGCCGCCCGTTATACCGCTGACCTCTGCAGAGCTTATACCCTTACCGTCGAATGAGATAGTCACAGCATCCTCCGTAGTATTTGAAGCAATAAGCTCTGCCTCTGCCTGCCCTATACAAGGGTGCAGAAGGTCGCCTATACGAAAGCCCAGACGGCGTGCACTGCCGTTTGTCAGAAGCACCCTGAGCTCCTTATCCGTAAGCAGCGCAGGTGAATCAAGCTCCTTTATATAGCTTTTCATCCCTGCCAGATCCTTTGTTCCTGTCTGCGGAAGGGTCTTTTTCATCATTAGCCTCTCAATTTTAAAAAGTACAGACATATTTTAACACAAAGAATTGCGTTTTTCAACAGTTTTTGACAAAAAATGTGCAAAAACACAAAGGCGAGATGCACAAAACACCTCGCCATATATAGCTCACTTTTTACAAGCCGTACTCCGTATCGGTATGTTCCGCCTCTTCCCAATTTGCAGAAGTATACTCACTTGCTCTGGCCTTTTTCTTCAGGACGAAATACAGTACCACAAGCAGACCGCCGAGAAAGGCAAAGCCGCAGCCCACATAAAGACTTGTCATCTTGTCATCCTTCTGAAGCCTTATGAGCACATCGGCGTCCTCACCTGCGTACTCAAGGCACACGCCCATTGGCTTTGCGCCGAGGGCGCTTTCATAGAAAGCATAGCCATCGTTATATGCCGCCTCTGCCTCGGGGGCATAGTCGGAAAAGTCGGTCACCTTGACAGCCGCCTTTACAACAAGGTCGCCAACATAGGCGTTTTCGTCGTCAAGATACTCAAATATTGCGGCTGTAAGCTCACTGTGCTCTGTACTCACGTACAAGGGGAAGGAAACGGTGGTGCCGTCCTTGTTCAACGCACAGCCTATAAGAAGATAAGCGGTGGTTCTTGCGGTTTTCACCACCTCTGTCTCCTCAGTCTCCTCTGCCACAACGTCTACGATAACAAGCTTGTCAAAGCAAATATACTTGCTGTCCTTAGCCTGCTCAAGGCTTACCTCCGAAAACGCTACGGGGGTCTGCACCTTTGTTGCAAAAGAGATACCAACCATTACAACGGCAAATACGCAGAGCAGCACGCCGCCGATAAGCATAGCAATAAAGGACTGCTTTTTCTTTTTGACGGTCACGCAGGGGTAATCAGGGGTTATGAAGCCCATATTTGCTGTCTCGTCTTTTTTAAGACATTCAGCCTCCGCATTCATAGGTGCTCCGCAATAGGGGCAGTGGTTGCTTTTATTCTCCAAGCGAGCTCCGCAGCTTTTGCATTCATATTGCTCCACAGTAATTGCCTCCTTGTTCTTAATAGAGACATTATACCACTCCCCACCCTTTCCGTCAACAGTTCTTTTTGCCCTTTACAGCGGTGCGTACTCCCCTGCACCCTCACCGTGTACGGCTTCGTTTATGGCAGAAGCCAGCACACGGGACATCACTCTTATCATAACGTCAGCCTCCTTGGGTGTGACAAAGCAGCCCTCTGCCCCCTTTGGCGCTGCACCCTCCGCATCGGCAAGCAGCGTGGTCGCATCCACCACGGTAGGCACGCCTATTGCAAGGACGGGACAGCCCATGGTCTGCTCTGACAGCTCCTCTCTTGCGTTGCAGACTCCGCTACCCGGCGATATACCGTTGCGAGTAAGCTGTACCGTTGTGCCGAGCCTTGACAGGCTTCGGGCAGCAAGAGCATCTACAACTATAAGGCAACGGGGCGACACCCTTTCCGCCGCTGCCCTGACGAGCACGGCGCTTTCTAACCCCGTCTGCCCCATAACGCAGGGCAACACTGCCGCCATATCGGAAAGCTCAAGAGAGGCGTAAAGGTCAGGACACAGGCTTTTCATATGATGGGTGACCACAAGACCCTTTACTGTTCTCTGACCTATTGCGTCGGCGGTTATCTCCTCGTTGCCCAGTCCTGCTACAAGCACCGTCCCCTCGCCTGCCTCGGGCAACAGCCGCTTTATCAGCTCCCCCACTGCCCTCACTGCGCTATGCCTTGTATCGCTGTCCGATTGCCACAGCTTACCCGTCTCAAGACTGAGATACAGCCCCGCCCTTTTACCCGTCCTTGCCTCGCCGTGGCCTGCCGTGACCTCCGTTTCGGTCAGCGGAAAGCCGTATAGCTCGCCGTGGGTGAAGCGCACACCGTCCTCCTCGCCCTGCTTTACACCTGCGGTACGGTACTCCATAGCCAGATCTGTTCGTATGTTTTTCACAAAAATACCATCTCCTTTTTATGTAGTATTCCCATATTTTAAGCCGCTTGTTGCATTGTGGGAGCTTTTGTTATATAATTACGGCAAAGAAAAAGCTATAGAGGTATTATTATGGAATTTACAAACAGTCCCCTTGTAAAGGTCACAGTGCTCAGCCCTAACCATTCGGGTCTGAGAAATCACGAGATAGACACCATTACCATACATTGTGTTGTAGGTCAGCTCAGCGCAGAGGCGGTGGGTAAGATCTTCCTGCCCGAGGCAAGGCAGGCATCCTCCAACTACGGCATAGGTCCCGATGGTGAGGTGGGCATGTACGTGGAGGAGAAGAATCGCTCCTGGTGCACCTCCTCCCCCTCCAATGACCACAGAGCCATTACCATAGAGGTCGCCTCGGACACGGAGGAGCCTTATGCTGTAACGGATGCGGCTTATGCCGCTCTTATAGAGCTTGTGACGGATATCTGTAAGCGCAACGGCATAAAGGAGCTTAAGTGGAAGGCTGATAAGGAGCTTATCGGTCAGGTAGACAAGCAGAATATGACCGTACACCGTTGGTTTGCAAACAAATCCTGCCCCGGCACCTTCCTTTACGAAAGGCATCCCCATATCGCCGCAGAGGTAAACAAGCGTCTCGGCGTTGTAAGCGAATAGCAGGCAAGCTTTATTAGAAAGCTACACCCGCAAGCACGCTCCTGTGCTTGCGGGTGTGTTTTTGTTGTATAAGAAAACCCCCAGCACGGCTGGGGGTTCCAATAAGCTTTAGCTATGCCCAGTCCCGCCGCAGCGGAAAGCCTCCCCTGTGTAAGGGGAGGTGCCCAGTGCGCACACTGGGCGGAGGGGTTGTTCTCATAGTGAC
>JAFXEB010000014.1 GCA_017521025.1 Clostridia bacterium
CCCCGCAAAAACGCAGTTTTTGTGGGGTGGTAGTCGGGGTCCCCGCAAAAACGCAGTTTTTGTGGGGTGGTATACAGCTTCGGGGTCGGTTCGTCCAATCCACGCAAATTTCCCTCGTTCTTATTCGGCGGTGAAATTTACATGGAGTGCTGAATTTCAACAAGTATTTTATACAAGAAGAAGCAAAACGGAGCATTTTTGCTCCGTTTTGCTTCTTAATGTTTATTATAAAAATTCAGCTTTGAACGAACCGTCGGCTTGCCGTATTCAGTACGGCTTGCGCTCTTGTTCGTCTTTGGCGGATACATTTCCAAGCCTTCCCCTCCGAGGGGAAGGGGGACCGACGGAGTCGGTGGATGAGGTGTAGCCGTCCGCAGACGGCGTAACAGTTTCCAAAGAAGAGAGATAAGGCAAAAGAGCGTAGCCGTCAGCAACAGAAGACGCAACAGAAGAACAGAAAACACGGCAAAAACAAAAGGCAAGGCTTAGATATAAAAAGCCTTGCCTTTTCTTATGTATTATAATACCTCGTAAAGCTGTGGTAATAAGTCTTGCCTTTCTTAATATCGGGTGTGTCTTGATACCGTGGTAATAAGCCACGGGGTACGGATGCTTGCGCATCCTACACCTCATCCGTCACCTTACGGCGCCACCTTCTCCTCTAAGGAGAAGGCTTTGAGATGCTTCCGCTCAACATTTTGCTCTTTCGCTTGTGGAGACGGGCGCATCCTACACCTCATCCGTCGCCTTACGGCGCCACCTTCTCCTCTTTAGGAGAAGGCTCTACCGTGTCTTCTTTCTCACGCCGCAAAGATGCACTTACAGCGGGTCATATTCCCGTATCAGGTCAAGTATGCTTTTGCTGTAAATATTGCCCCCAAGGGTATCTCCACAGGCATCTATGCTTACGGTATGTAGGTCCCGTGGGTCCTCCTCGTAGGGGTTTGGCACTGTAGGTCGCCCATCAAAGTATTCCTTAAGATACAAAAGGGCGTTGCCGTTTGGGAACACCACGTTGCCCTCGCCCTCCGTTACACCCGGCGCTGTAAGCTCTGCCACGATGGCACGGGTTTTCAGGTTATAGGGGTTTGTATCCTCACGGCTGACAAGCCATGCGGGACTTATCCGCATAGGGATGCCTGCCTCCATAACTGCGGCGGCAAAGCTTTTTACCGTCGCAAGGGGCAGAGTCTCCTGATGAAAAGCATCTGCCGATAAAAGCAGGTCGTTAACACCGCAAGCCTTAAGCTCCCTCACCACCGAAATCAGCCTGTCTCCATTGTTGGTGAAGCAGCCGTTGGTGATAAGCTGCCTTTTTTGCACGCCCGCCTCTGTAGCGGCACGGTGGATGGCAAACACCGCTTCGGGGTGCAATAGGGGCTCTCCGCCAAAGGTCATTACAGAGCTTATGTTGTATAGGGCACAAAGACTCCTTACCGCTTCCACTGCCTTATCGGTTTTAATAAACGAGGGCAGCCTTCTGTTACCGCCCTCGGAGCAGTGCTTGCAGCTACCCGTACAGGCGCTTGTCACCGAAAACTCTATGCGGTCTACGTTCTTTATATATCTGTTCATCTCAGACCGTCATCGGCAAAGGGTGCAAGCTCCTTTACGGCGTCGGCAAGGCTTATCTCCCTGCCACAGTCGATGTCGATAAGGGTATAAAGGTCGTTACCCATCCCAAGCTCCTTCATATAGCTTAGCTGGCGCAGACCGTGGCGGCTCTCTATGCGCTCTCTGAGGGCGGCACTATCTGCCTCCTTCATCGCATATATCATATCAACGCACGCCTGATCCGCCGCCAGCAGGTCAAGGCTTGCCACTATGCCTACGTTGGGGGTCACTACGGGCATAGCCTCTACTCCCTCACAATCGCAGGAAACGGACATATTGCGCATCACGTTGATAAACGCTGCCCTGCCACCGAAAAAGTCAAGACACGCCTTGGTGGACTCCGTCATGCGCTCCATAAACTCTTCCTTCTGCATAGCCCACATATAGCCTGTTACGGGATCGGCGTGGATCATGCCCTTGCCCACTCTGCCGTCAGCACAGCCTATGCCGATATTCTTGTTAGAGCCGCCGAAGCCCCCTGTGGTGTGACCCTTGAAATGGGTCAGCGCAAGCAGTGAGTCATAGGCGGTAAGCCCCTTGCCCACGGACATTTCCTCATACCACTTGCCGCCCCTTACGGGGAGCATAGCCGTGCCCTCGGCATCTATTATGTCTACGTCACAGAAATTCCAGCCGTTTACCTCAAGGGTCTCACGGTGCTTTTCCGTAGTGTAGCGGTCGCCGTCATAGTAGGTGTTGGTCTCTATTATGGTGCCGTCCTTGATCTCCGACTCCATCAGTGCCTTGACAAAGGAACGGGGCAGTATATTGGGCCCGTGCTTTTCGCCCGTGTGCACCTTGACTGCGACCTTGCCCTGCAAGACAGAGCCTACCTTGCGGAATATGCGTATCAGTCCCTCTGCACTGATATCTCGGGTGAAATACACCACCGAGCGTTCTCCTGCCCTCTCGTTTGCAGGCACGTATCTGTCACCGCCCGTAGCGGCGCATATTTTTTTGCTTTCCATACTCATAACTCCTCTAAACAATAACGTAGCCCTTACGGCTCAGGGCGTCAAGCGCCCTGTCATAGCTTTCTTCTTTAACAAAAACGTAGTCCGTATCGTAGGTGGACACCACAAATATGCCTATGCCCTCTTCGGCAAGCACGGCGCTTATCCCCGACAGCACCCCCACAAGAGAAAAGTCAAGACAACCCCTCACACGAAAGGCTCGCCAGCCGTCCTCTCTTGCCGTGACCTTGTCAGGCACGTGCTCGGTAGGGCACACCAGGGAAAGCTCACCGTCCGTTTTCTCCACAAAGCAAAAATCAAGGGTAAGGTCTATCCCCTCTGTGCCCACTGCCTTGCAAACGGTAAACACCCCGTCTATCCTCTCAAGTGTCACAAAACACCTCCATTCTTTGTGTTTGTGCAATATTATCATATATCATCTTGCTTTTTTCGTCAAGCAAGAACGATATATTTTTATATTTAGGCACTTTACACAAACTTTGTCAAACAAACATATTTTTTCTGACCACTGTTGAAAAAACAGGCGAAACGTGGTATTATGTGGATAAACAAATATCTGCGAGGTGTGTTTGAGGTGGAAGACAAGAAGCGTGGTTTTTCAGCAGGCAAGCTTTTTGACTTTGCAAAATCGGTGGGGGAATCGGTTAAGAATACCGCAAAAAGCATTTCTGACTCAGTCGAGGAAAAAAACGTTGCCCGAAAAGAGCAGTGGGAACTCGACAAGCTTGAAAGCGACCTTAAAAAATATATGCCCCTTTGGAAAAAAGAGCTTGACTCTCCTGATTTTATGTTGCCGCCCATTATCCGCATAGTGGATGACGATGTGCGCCGCACAGTTCCTGCTTGCGATGGAGCCGTAGGGTTCTGGACGGTAAAAGGGATGCGCATGTTAAATATTTACCGTGAGTATGCAGAGTGTTTGGGAGTGAGCTTTCATCCGTATATTTCCGATTTTGTGTATTACGTCGACCCTTGCTATAAGGATTTGTACATAAAAATAGATGACTATTTTTCCTATTTGAAAAAGGTTCGTGTTGACGAACTAGTTTCCATTGCGCAGGACTTGGGCGCAAAGCACGTTGAGGTTGTTTTTAAGACGGATGACAGACAAAGTCATATGGTTGGCGCCGCCGGAGCGGGAGGACTGAGAATTTTCAGCGCCGCCGCATCGGCAGTAAACAAAAGCTACATGGGGAAAACGCTTGAGATAGCTGCGAAGATGGACTTTTCAGGCAGTGAAACGCCCGTAGAGCCTACACCTGTATATTTCAAAAACGAAAGCGATATACGTTCTCTTATTAAAATGCGTATGTCACCTGCTGACGGCAATAGAATTCTCGCAAAAACATATTCCCTTAAGTACAGCGACTCCTCTGGTATGTCCGTAACCGTTGCCGCAGCCGTAGATGTCGCCATAAGTAGTTTTGGCTACAAAACGACATTTCATGCTGAGGACGAGGTAAGGTCAGAAAGCGATATAATTCTTGAATATTCTATAGAGTTTTGATCGGAGGTCTAAAAGGAGTGAAGAGTATGCACGATTGTTTTATATCTTATTCTCACAAAGACAGACAGATAGCCACTATCATTCAGGGGATACTTGAACAAAACGGAATAAAGTGTTGGATCGATTACAGAGATTCCGTATCGGGTGTTGACTATGCCGCATCTATAGTGAGAGCTATCAAGTCTTCACGGTATTTTATACTAGTCCTTTCAAGCAACAGCTCACATTCTGCTCACGTTCTGAACGAAATAAATTCTGCCGCAAATGCGGGTAAGACTATTATTCCCTTTAAGGTTGACGACGCAGAGCTTACAGATAGCATTGAATACTATTTGGGGCGTACTCATTGGATGGATGCGCTTACTCCACCTTTAGAGGAGCACATAAAGCATCTGGTAGATAGGATAAAGAATTATAATGAGGTAAGCGACAAGAGCGAAAAAGAAACCGTAAGCGCCACTCCTTCCTCTACAAAAAAAGAGTCTTCAAAAAAAGGGTGTCGTATGCTTAAGTATCAGGAGCTTCTTGAGTTGGGGTATACCTCTGCCTCAATTTCTATACAGCTTGTGGAGAACGATTACATCATATGCAACGGTATAGACAGTCAAAATGAAGGCTCAGCAGAGCAATGGGAGGAGTTTTTAAGAGATAACAGCGACACCTTCCAATACCTCATAGATGAAAACAACGCTATTGTGGGGGATTGGTCAATAGTTGCCCTCACTGACGAGGCCTTCGATACCGCCGTTAAAGGAGAGCTTTTGGAGGAGAGTATAGATATAAACATAACTGAAATGATATGCTTCCCCGATCTATATAACGGATATATTTTAAGTTTTTCCGTGCTTCCTGATTATAGAACTATGGAAAACTACAATTTGCTTATCGATTCCTTCCTTGAGCAGATGACAGAGTATGCAAAAAACGGAATATTTTTCAAAAAGTGGTGTATAAATGTTTTTAGCAGGGAAATAGAGGCTATGGTAAAGCAGCTTGGCTTTAAATTTATTGCCAACAATAAGGTTTTTGGCAAAGTGTATTGTTGCGATTTTATCCCCTTGCCTGGGCTTCCCATATACAAAAAGCATCCGGAATTGGTAAAATATTATGAAGAAATCGAGCTTTGATTATATCTGCGAAAAAGCCTTGCCGATCGACGATACAGGCAAGATCGCACAGTATATTCATCTTACCGATGAGTATATATATCCAACAATATGTAAGGATCCGCAGGACGAGGATTGGAAAAAACTTATAAAAGAGTGCTTTTTGAAGGAAGATAGTGTCTTCTTTTGGGATTACATCACCGTAGCAAAAGACGGTTTTGGCGAGATAGTTGGTATATTATGCGCAGTGCCTTGCGGAAAAAGGCTTACTTTCAGTGACGGGATAAATGTGCCGCACGGCTTGCAAGATACTTTGCCATCAGTGAACGAAGGGTATTTTGATCCTCTTGTTAAGGAAACACTGGAGGCGGAGGGGTATTGCATTACAAACGTATGTGTCGACGAAAAGCATAGGGGTCACGGTATAGGGTCGAGACTTCTGGAGTATTGCGTGAGGGAATACGGAGACAGAGTGCTGTTTTTGGATGTTATTGCCCATAACGAAAACGCAATTGCCTTGTATCGCAAATTCGGATTTGAGATAACAAAAGAGTATTACGGCTTCTCAGGCACTGAAGAACTTTTGCTTTGTTATCAGATGGTCAGACTTCCGTTGGATTAAGAGCATAAAAGGTGGGCTGCAAAGAAACCTTTGTTTCTTTACAGCCTTCTTTTGTTTTTTGAGACCGTTTATTTCTCCTCCACTATCTTTCCGCAGATGTGCTGTGGGGTGAGCTTAAGCAACAGGGTGGCTTTGGCGGAGCGTGCTATCTCTTCTTCTATAAAGGCTTTATCGTCGGTGAACTTATAGCACAGTTTTTCGCACACGCTTATAACACGTTCCGTATCGTCTATTATCTCTATCTCGCCGAAAACCACAAGACTGCGGACGGTATACGCCCAGTCGCCGTTCTTTTTCACACCCTGCTCGGTGACGCAGAAGGATACCTTGCTGTCCCGCTTCAGAGCATCAAGCCTGTGCCCCGTTCTGCCACAATGGAAATAGATGCAGTTCTCCTCGGAGTCGTAATAGTAGTTCATAGGACTGCCGTAGGGATAGCCCCTGTCGCCGTTTACCGACAGCACGCCTCTCGTCTCGTTTACAAGCAGCTCCGTACATTCTTCCTTGCTCAATGCCTTGCTTTTGCGTATCAGTTCTC
Organism: Clostridia bacterium; assembly: GCA_017521025.1. Lineage (GTDB taxonomy): Bacteria > Bacillota > Clostridia > Oscillospirales > CAG-382 > SIG636. The sequence continues at coordinate 6,362 of JAFXEB010000014.1, forward strand.
TGAAAAGGGAAGGGCAAAGCTCTTTTTTCATCCATACGTGGGGACAGCCCTGCTCCTCGTCAGGCTTGCCGAAGACGGTATAGCCCACGGCGGCATAAAAGTCCTGCGCCTGCTCTTGTGCGTGCAAGCATACCATTCTGCCGCCCTGCCTCTTCACGGCGTCCTCTGCCGCCGCCACAAGCGCCGCACCAAGTCCCTTGCTGCGGTATTCCTTAAGCACTGCAAGCCTGCCCAGCATATATACGCCCTTGCCTCCCTTCATAAACACTCGGCAGGTGCCTACGGGCCTTTCACCGTCAAAGACGAGAAGATGGGTAGCAACGTCGTCTACCTTGTCAAACTCATCGGTAAAGCCCTGCTCCGTAACAAAAACCTCCTGCCTTATGCCTATAGCATCCTCGGGCAGACCCTTGTATTCCTTGATTTGCATATTACTCCTCCTTATGGCAGACGGGCAAGCAGTGCCTGTCCGTTTTCTTTAAGCCAAGCGTGGCATCTGTGATAATCGGGATATATCCCCTCAACAAGCGCATAAAAGCGTGACGAATGGTTCATCTCCTTAAGGTGGCAAAGCTCGTGCACCACCACGCTGTCAAGCACCTCGGCAGGTGCGAGCATAAGCAGGCAGTTGAAATTAAGGTTACCCTTGCCACTGCAGCTCCCCCAACGGGTCCTTTGATTGCGTATGGTTATCCTGCCGTAGCTCAGGTTCAAAAGCCTTGCAAAGTGTGCAACCCTTTCAGGTATGACAGCCAAAGCCCTGTCCGCCAGCTCCTTAAGCTCCTCGACAGTCAGCTTCACCGCCCTTGCCTGCCGTTTCACTGCGGCACCGTAGTGCTTGTCTATCCAATCCCTGTGCCGCTCAATAAACGCAGTTATCTCCCCATCCCTTGTGCGATAGGGCACCCGTACAAGCAACTCGCCGTCCTTTATCTGCAGTGAAAGCGACTTTCGTCCACTGCGTATCACTCTGTATTTAAGCTCGTTCAAAACCTGTCTCTCCCCCACCAGTCGGGCATCAGCGTGGAAAGCCTTACCGTCCTTTTCGTCTCAGCATCCACAAGTATCTCTATCTCGCCGCTGTTTGCCGAAAGCTGCATCATAAACTCACGGCAGGCACCGCAGGGACTGCCCACACGTCCGTCGGGCATTATGGCAAGCACACGCTTTATTTCCGTTTCGCCGTGGGTTATCATGCTCGCCATGGCGTTTCGCTCTGCGCACATACCCAAGGAGGAGCAGGTGTCGATACATACGCCCACGTATATATTGCCCCTTGCAGTAAGCACCGCCGCCGCAACGCCGCCTGCCTCCATAAAAGGGGATATGACCCTGCCGCACTGCACCGCCGCCGCTCGTCTCAGCATCTCGTCCCATATTTTCACAAGCCGCACCTCCCATAGCTTTTTCTGTATTACAGCACATTATAGCACACAGCGCACCTCTTGTCGAGGGGTAACTTTCTTCTCTCTGTCAAAATATACATAAGAAAGCTAATAAAAAAGCTAAAATACCTTAAAAAAACATATAGACAAAAGGCGATTTTTTTGGTACAATCCTTTTTGAATATAAGATTGGGGTTTTTGCGCCGCATTGGGCAAAAATGCCGGTCACCTATAAACCGATAGGAGGATTATTATATGAACAAGCTCCTTGTTCTTGCCGCATCTTCTGCGGAGATAGCGGATTCCGCCGCTTCCACCGCTGAGGAACGCCTTGGTATGGTTGATGCGCTCAGCATATCCGGTCTTGGCTTTGGCATAGTTTTTGCAGTACTTGTAGTTCTGATGGTGTTTATCACCGTTATGTCCGCAATACTCAGAGCGGGTAAGAAGGCTCCCAAGGCGGAGAAGGCACCTGCACCTGCCAAGGTAGAGGCTCCCGTTAAGGTAGAGGCTCCCGTGGCTGCACCTGCGCCCGTGGCTTCTGTCCCCGGTGGCGAGGCAGATATGTTCGTTACCGTAAACGGCAAAAAGCACGCCGTTTGTGTTGAGGAAAAGATACCCCGCTTTACCGTTACCGTTAACGGCAAGGCTCACGGTGTTGACGTAGAAAGCGTAGAGGAGGAATAAGGCTTTATGAACGTTGTAGAGATACTTAAAAACCTTTGGGAAACCTCCGGCTTTGCACAGGCTACCTGGCAGCAGCTCGTTATGATAGCTATTGCCTGCCTGCTTCTTTACCTTGGTATCGTTAAAAAGTTTGAGCCTCTGCTTCTCGTAGGCATTGCCTTTGGTATGCTCATCTCCAATATCCCCGGCAGCGGTCTTTACCATTCCGAAATGTGGCTGCAGAAGGATATCAGCTACGGTCAGGTCCTCAAGGAGGGCGGCCTTGTTGATATTATGTATATAGGCGTTAAGACGGGTCTTTACCCCTCCCTTATCTTTATGGGCGTAGGTGCTATGACCGACTTCGGCCCCATGATTGCTAACGCAAAGAGCATGATTATGGGTGCCGCCGCACAGCTCGGCGTTTACCTTGCGTTTATCCTTGCCGTAGTTCTCGGCTTTACCGGTAATCAGGCAGCCTCCATCGGTATCATCGGCGGTGCTGACGGTCCTACCGCTATCTGGCTCACCAAGGAGCTTGCTCCCGAGCTTTTGGCTCCTATCGCCGTTGCCGCTTACTCCTATATGGCACTTATCCCCCTTATACAGCCCCCCATTATGCGTCTCTTCACTTCTAAGGAGGAGCGCTGTATAAAGATGGATCAGCTCCGTCCCGTTTCCAAGACTGAGAAGATAGTGTTCCCCATAGCGGTTACCATCATCGCCTGTCTTGTTCTCCCCTCCGTTGCATCCCTTCTCGGCTGTCTTATGCTTGGTAACCTCCTTCGTGAGTGCGGCGTTACCGACCGTCTTTCTGACGTTGTACAGAACGCTCTTATGAACATCGTTACCATCTTCCTCAGCATCTCCGTAGGTGCTACTGCTATCGGCAGCAACTTCCTTGCCCTTGACACCATCAAGATAATCGCTCTCGGTCTTCTGGCATTCTGCTTCTCCACCGCAGGCGGTCTTATCTTCGGTAAGATAATGTGCAAGGTAACGGGCGGTAAGATAAATCCCCTTATCGGCTCTGCCGGCGTTTCCGCTGTTCCTATGGCGGCACGTGTTTCTCAGATGGAGGGTGCAAAGGCTAACCCCTCCAACTTCCTGCTTATGCACGCAATGGGCCCCAACGTTTCCGGCGTTATCGGCTCCGCAGTGGCGGCAGGCTTCCTTATGGCAGTGTTTGGGTAAATAATATAAAGCATAAGGGCGGGTACCAAACCCGCCCTTTTTTAAAAAGTAAGTACAGAAAGGAAAAGCTTATATGAAACGTATACTTGCCTTATTTCTTGCACTTCTTACCCTGCTGTCCCTTGCCGCCTGCGGCAGTGACGGTGACTCCTCCTCGGTGGCAGACAGTGCCGAAAGCACGCTGTCGCAAGAGACATACGAAAGCGCAGACTCCTCCGAGACCTCTGTTGGCTTTGCCGAAAGCTTTGATGAAAACGGCAGATACATACCCGTAAACTACGAGGATATGAAGATAATGAAGCTGACCCAATGGGATATGTGCGAGGGCATAGTGGACAGCTCCTACAGCGAAAAGACCTTCCGCAAAAAGGCTAAAAAGGTTATGGAGAACATAGCCGAGGGCGGCTTTAACACGGTGCTTTTACAGCTTCGCCCCTTTGCTGACAGCTATTATAAGTCCGAGCTTTATCCCCTTTCCTACTTTGTGACAGGCTCCTATGAAAATCAGGAGACAAAGTATGATGTGGTGGAGATATTTATTGAGGAGGCACACGCTCTTGGGCTCTCCATCCACGCATGGTTCAACCCTATGCGCTGTATGACCCGCAACGAGATAGAGGCGGTCACGGGCGAGTGGGCGATAACCAAGTGGTACAGCCACATGGGTGACGGCGGCGAGTACAGCGAGTATATGTTTGCAGGTACCGATGCGGGCGGTACTGCCCGTCTCTACCTTAACCCCGCATATCCGGAGGTAAGACAGCTTATTATCGACGGTGTAGGCGAGATACTGGAAAACTACAAGGTAGACGGCGTGTTTATGGACGACTATTTCTACCCCGAGGAAGTAAAGAGCAAGCTTTCCATCGACGAGGTAGCCTTTTTCAACCGCACCGATGACAGTCGCTCTGTGTTCCAATTCCGTTGTAACAACGTGAACACTCTTGTAAAGGGTATCTACTCCAAGGTCAAGGAGTACGGTGAGGACATCATATACGGCATCTCCCCCAACGCCCACATCTCTCACGCCTACGGCGCCGAATGTGCTGACATCTATACATGGTGCTCTGAGGAGGGCTATTGTGACATAATGTATCCTCAGTATTACTACGGTATGCTCCACGCTCAGGCAAGCATAAGTGCCCTGATGAAGGAGTGGGACAGCGTTATGACCAACAAAAAGATAAAGCTCGTCCCCGTGCTGACTTTGCATAAGGCGGGTGCCAACGACCAGTGGGCAGTGGCAGAGGATGCCAAGTCCGAGTGGATAGATCATAGCGACGTACTGCTCTCCAGTATGACCTATCTGCTTATAAACCCCTACAGAGATATAGACGGTATCGGCTTCTTCTGTTATCAGTACTTCTATGGCAGTAAAAAGCTTTCCACCGCCGTAAAGGCAGAGCGTGACAGCTACGCCCCCATCTGGAAGGAATACGAGACTCTTATAGGTAAGAGCAAGGAGGAGCTTTGCGAGTATTACGCCTCCGTAGGTCTTGACCTTAAGGCTCTTGGCGACGAGTGGGATGCAAGGCTTACCGCTACAGGCCGTTTTGAGGCACTCTTTGATATCCCCGAGACAAGCGTTATTGTAAGCGGCGCCGAGAGCACCGAAAGCACCGAAAGCAAATAATAAATACACATATTATTAAATATTATCAAAGGAGAAAAACATTATGGCTGACAAGCATCACGTAAGATTCGATATAAAGGACTGCGGCTCTATCACTCTGGAGCTTGACCCCACCGCCGCACCTATTACCGTGAAGAACTTTATCTTCCTTGTGGATATGGGCTTTTACGACGGACTTACCTTCCACCGCATTATGGAGGGCTTTATGATTCAGGGCGGCGACCCCAACCACAACGGCACGGGCGGCAGTGATAAGTGCATAAAGGGCGAGTTTGCCCGTAACGGCGTTGCAAACCCCATCTCTCACAAGAGGGGCGTTATCTCTATGGCACGCAGTATGATGCCCGACAGCGCCAGCAGTCAGTTCTTTATCTGCCACGCCGACGCCACCTTCCTTGACGGTCAGTACGCCGCCTTCGGTCACGTTACCGAGGGTATGGACACCGTGGACTATATCGCCCGTACTGCCCGCCCCATCGACGGCAACGGCACCGTACCCTTTGACGAACAGCCGGTTATAGAAAAGGCTGTTGTTATTGATTAGCAGACTCATAACGAAAATGCGATGTCCGGATATCCGGACATCGCTTTTTATCTTGATTTCTTTTTTGCCGCAACGGTAAACACTATGGAAATAATACCTCCAAAGGACAAGCCGCAGCCTAAAAATATCTGCAGCCACGGATAGTCCTTGGCAAGGGCGATAAAGCCGCCCTCCGCCCCATCTATCAACCAAAAAAGTATTAGCATTGCAAAGAATGCAACTGTCATACAAGCACCGAAAAAAGCGCCGCCGAAAACAAATAGCATCAAAAAAAGCTGAACCAAGGACAAGGAAGATGCCCCTATCTCCTTGCGCTCTTCTTTTGTGAGCCTTTTGCCCTCTGCACGCTTCGTCGCTATGTCTGCGTACCGTTCCAGGGTGCTTTTTTTTACATCCGTGCCTTCGTAAACAGGTTCTAAGGGCAAGGTCCCAAGACTTTTCCCAAAGGCACAGGAAAAGACGTTACCCGTGAGCTCTTCCGCCCTTAGCGTTTGCTTCCCGCAGATAAACTGAACAATGAACGATTCCCCTTTGCTTTTAGTGTGATCCCAGTCCGAAAGGGGTATTTCGTTGCAGAATATGTGGTACACTGTCCTTTTTATATCGGCCTTGCTTCTGTCTGCCTCCGTCTTCGTAAAGTGCGGATATTTCCCCGCATACCCGTGAAGCTCAAGACGCTTTTGTATATTTCCTCTTGCTTGAAGCAAGCGTGACGAGACATTTTTATCAAGCTCAAAAAAGGTGGGGTACCCTTCTTGCGAGTGGAGTATTAAGGCATAAAGCTCCTGCCATAAGGGCTCGTATTTCTTTTTCCAAATCAAGGCTTTAAGCTTTGCCTGGGCCTTGTTTCGCTTTCTGTCGTTAAGGCTCTTGTCCGTTATGGTGTTCGTCAATGTCACAAGCTCGTCAAAGCTGTAACGTTCAAACCGGGTTATAAGATGCGTAAACTCTTCTGCGGTATCGTCTTGGCAATTCACCATATTGTCGGGGAAAAAGCTAAGCTCCTTTAACAGCGGCAAAAGGGCTTTCTCCTCGTCGTTGAAGCAGCTTTTGCACACCTCGCTTTTAGAAAGAATGAGGTGGGCGGTATTCTGAATATAAGCCCACGGCGAGGCATAATAGTAGCAGTCGCAGCGAAAGAATGATATATTCATCGTGATATCGGAAAAGCAAAACTGCGCTTCGGGTACGAATTCATCCTTGCTGTCCTCATAATCAAATGATAAAACGTATTCTTCGCCCTGCTTTTTTATATCTGCTCCGCCAAAATATGCATATATATCGCCTATAGGCAAGCCGTAAGTCTTATTAAAGCTTAGCTCCAGTATATAGCAGGCGCCCTGTATTTCAAATTTTACCGTGTTTTCCGATATTGCTCCGTGGCCGATCTCGTGGCCCATAATGAGCGACAAAACCGCATAAGATATCTCATCGCCAAAGTCTGAAAGCGTGCTTTTCAGCTCCTCGTAGTAAGCCTTGGGGCAAAAGGCTTTTTCGGTAGATGAGTCGGCCTTGTGTGTCTTCTTCACTCCGCACCTCCTCTCGGGGGCCTCCGCTATTTAGCCCTCTATCAGCTTTTTGAACTGGGCGGTGAAATCGGTATAGCTTATTTGGGGCTTGGTGCTCCAGCTCTTGACCGCCAGTGCCGCCATAGCCCTTGCGCTGTCCTTCTTTACCTGCGAGGAGGTCTGAGTATTGGGCTTGTCGCTCCATATACAGAAATACGCACCTGCAAGGCGGTCTCCAAGCTCCTCGGGAGATTTATAGTCCGCCTCCCCGTCGGTGAATACGGCGCCGTCCCAGTCCTTCCATATCTCCTTGGCGGAGGGCTGTTCAAAGTCCTCCTTAAGCACGTAGTAGACAAACCCCTCGTTTACGTTATATACCCTGTGACCCGCCTCTATAAAGGCGTCCACACCGTCGGCTCTCAAGGCGCCGCCCGTGGTCCAGTAGCATATCTCTATATCGGGGTCAGGCTTGACTACAGCCGCCTGCCCACGGGTGCGCATCAGACCGTCATTCCACGCCCTTACGGTAAAGCCCTTTTTCATCATATGGTCGGCTATATCGTTTATGTAGCCTACAAAGGCATCGTGGGCGTTGGCACCCTCGCCGTAGGTTGCCTTGGCGTAGTTCTCAAGCACCTTCCATGCGGAAAACTGCATACGGCTCACGTCCGACCAGCCAAAGCTTTCGTCGCCGCCTATGTTAAACTTCTTGCACTCAGAAAACAGCTCTGCATACTCGTCAAGCAGGCTCTTTATATACGCCACAGCCTTAGGATTTGTGATATCCAAGGTTTTGGGTGAGTTGTAGCCGTCCACGTCGGTCAGTGTGTACTCGGGGTGCACCGAGAGCGCCTGCATAAGATGACCGGGGGAGTCGAAGGAGGGGATTATCTCCACGTACAGCTCCTTTGCGGCGGCAAGTATTTCACGCACCTCATCCTTGGTAAGGTATTTGTCGGATACTATGGCAGGCTCTGTCTCGCACTCAATGCGAAAGCCCTCGTTTTCACTGAAATGCAGCTCTACGGCGTTAAGCTTCATAGCCGCCGCCTGCTCTATCATCCCTATGATAAAGTCCTTTTCATAGTACTTACGGGCGATATCAAAATGCAGACAACGCTCGTCCACGTCGGGCCAATCCAGATATACGCCCTTGTTCATACCGCCCTGCACGGCAATATAGTCGCTAACGGTGCGGGCGCCGTAGTAAAGCCCTGCCTCGGTGCGGGCAGTGACGGCAAGGCTGTCGCCCACCTCTATTTTGTACGCCTGTGCCACAAGTGGGTCTGCAACGCCCTCCACGGTAAAGCTCTCGTCAAGGCTCAGGGTCAGTGCTGTGTCGCCTGCATCAAACAATGCCTCCACCCTCGCTTTAAGGGCGGCGTTTTCGCTGTTTACGCTGATGCCCGTAGGACACAGTGTGCCATCGGCGGCGGTAAAGCTCTTCATACCCCAAACGTAGTCTTTAAGCTCGGCAATGTCCGCTACCGACTCGTAGCCGCTGTCTGCAAAAGACTCATCGGTGCTTACGCCGGGCTCCGCACTGTCTTCATAGCCGCTCTCCCCACCAGGGTCTGCGCCGCAGCCCCATAGGAGACACAAGCATAAAAGCAGAGCAAAAATGCGGTAGATACTCGAAAATTTCATAAAAAAGACCTCTTTCATACACGGGAAAATTGTTATCCCTTGCCCTTGTAAGGGGCAATATAATCTGCTATAATACGAACAGTGAATATATTATACAATAAGGAACGGAAAAACACAAGATGATAAAGCGATTTATTTCATACTATAAGCCTCACAAAAAGCTCTTTGCCGCAGATATGCTTTGCGCCTTTCTGCTGGCGGCGTGCGACCTTTTTTACCCTGAGATAACCCGTTCAATGCTGAACGATTATATACCCAACGGCAACCTGCGCCTGCTTGTGATTCTGGCAGGGGTGCTTTTGGGCATATATCTCCTTAAGCTGGGGCTAAACTATTTCGTGCAGTACTACGGTCACGTTATGGGCGTGCGTATGCAGGCAGAGATGCGCCGTGACGTGTTCAACCATCTGCAAAAGCTGCCTCTCAGCTATTTTGACAGCAACAAAACAGGCACCATTATGTCCCGTATTATAAACGATCTGATGGATGTTTCCGAGCTTGCCCATCACGGCCCCGAGGACCTTTTCCTCTCGGTGGTAATGCTTGTGGGTGCCTTCATAATGATGGGGCGCATCTGTATGCCCCTGACCCTTATCATTTTCGCCTTTATCCCTGTGCTTGTGTTCTTTGCCGCAAAGCAGCGCCGCAAAATGTCCGACGCCTTTACCCAGTCCCGCAAGGAGGTGGGCGAGATAAACGCCTCTCTGGAGAACAGCGTGTCGGGTATCCGTGTTTCCAAGGCGTACAATAGCCGCAAAGAAGAAAACCGCCGTTTCGAGGAGGGTAACGAGCGGCTGGTTGGCGCCCGTGCCAAGGCGTATAAGGCTATGGCGACCTTCCACGGCGGCACCACCTTTATCACCGATTTCCTTATGATGCTTATGTACCTTGCCGGCGGCCTTTTCTGCTACTACGGCAAGATAAATATAGCCGACTTTACCGCCTTTGTCCTCTACATCAACGTGTTCACTTCTCCCATCCGCCGTCTTATCGGCTTTATCGAGCAGTATCAGAACGGTATGACCGGCTTTTCACGCTTCTGCGAGATAATCGACAGCCCTGTGGAGGCAGAGAAGGAGAGTGCCATAGAGCTGAGGGACGTAAAGGGCAGGATCGAGTTTGACGGAGTAAGCTTCTCCTACGGCGAGGGGGGCGAGGTGCTCAAGGACCTCAGCTTTACTGTTGAGGCAGGCAAGACTCTTGCGCTTGTGGGACCCTCGGGTGGCGGCAAGACCACTATATGCCACCTTATTCCCCGATTCTACAGAGTAAAGGAGGGTGAGGTAAGGCTGGACGGTCACAACGTAGAGGATATAAGCCTGTCCTCCCTTCGTGACAACATCGGTATAGTGGCGCAGGACGTGTTCCTCTTCAACTCCACTATATACGAAAACATCGCCTACGGCAAGCCGGACGCCACCCCCGAGGAGGTCTACGAGGCGGCAAGGAACGCTAATATCCACGATTACGTAATGGGGCTTGAAAAGGGCTATGACACGGTAGTGGGCGAGCGTGGCGTAAAGCTTTCGGGCGGTCAGAAGCAGCGAATATCCATAGCTCGTGCTTTCCTTAAAAATCCCCCCGTTATGATCCTTGACGAGGCGACCAGCGCTTTGGACAATGCAACCGAATATCTTATACAGCAAAGCCTTGACAGGCTGTGTATGGGCAGAACCACCCTTGTGGTAGCTCATAGGCTCACCACCGTTAAGAATGCCGACGAGATACTTGTTATCACCGACGAGGGCATAGCAGAGCGTGGCAGACACGAGGAGCTTATCGCAAAGGGCGGCGTTTACGCCGAGCTTTGGAGGGGCTACGGGGAGAGCAGATAAAGCTTCTCATATAAGCCTACATACAATCATAACCACCGGCCGTGCCGGTGGTATGCACAGGCCCCCTTAGGGCCTTTTACCAGCCGAGCCTATAGGCTCATCGAATTTTCTTTCTCTTGCGTGTAGTGCCCCACCACCGCAGATGCGGTTAGGTGCGCACTAA